>DATDBO010000044.1:0-10586 GCA_036524775.1 Solirubrobacterales bacterium | reverse complement strand
GGAAGTGCTCGCCGAAGCGGGCAAAGTGCTCGCGGATCGCCGGCAGCTCGGCGCTGCACCCGGCGGCGTCGACAGCGAGCAGCTCGGCGACCTCCTCGGCGGAGATGTCCAGCCCCTCGGTGTCGAGGGCGCCGGGCGCCGGCACCATGCCGATCGGGGTCTCGTCGGCCTCTGCCGCGTCTGCGCAGCGCCGGAAGACCCACTCGAGCACGCGGCTGTTCTCGCCGAAGCCGGGCCAGAGGAAGTTGCCATCGTCGTCTTTGCGGAACCAGTTGACGTAGAAGACGCGCGGCAGCCTGGCGCCATCACGGGCGCCGATCTTCAGCCAGTGGGCGAAGTAGTCGCCCATGTGGTAGCCGCAGAAGGGCAGCATCGCCATCGGGTCGTAGCGCAGCTTGCCGACCTCGCCGGCGGCGGCGGCGGTCGTCTCCGAGGACATGATCGAGCCGAGGAAGACGCCATGCTCCCAATCGAAGGCTTCGCGCACCAGCGGCACCACCTTGGAGCGGCGGCCGCCGAAGAGGAAGGCGTCGATCGGCACGCCGGCGGGATCCTCCCACTCGGGTGCGATCGACGGACACGCCGCTGCCGGCGTGGTGAAGCGTGCGTTGGGGTGAGAGGAGGGCGTCTCCGAGGCGGGGGTCCAATCCTCGCCGTGCCAGTCGATCAGGTGCTCGGGCGGCTCGGAGGTCATTCCCTCCCACCAGATGTCGCCATCGTCGGTCTTGGCGCAGTTGGTGAAGATCGAGTCCCTGGCGACCGTCTTCATCGCATTCGGGTTGGTCTTCTCGCCGGTCCCGGGCGCGACCCCGAAGAAGCCCGCCTCGGGGTTGATCGCGTGCAAGCGGCCGTCCTCGCCGAACTTCATCCAGGCGATGTCGTCGCCGATCGTCTCCACCTTCCAACCAGGCACCGTCGGGATCAGCATCGCCAGGTTGGTCTTGCCGCAGGCCGAGGGGAAGGCGCCGGCGACGTACTTGACCTCGCCCTCGGGCGAGGTCAGTTTGAGGATCAGCATGTGCTCTGCCAGCCAACCCTCCTCGCGGGCCATCGCGGAGGCGATCCGCAGCGCGAAGCACTTCTTGCCGAGCAGCGCGTTTCCGCCGTAGCCCGAGCCGTAGGACCAGATCTCGCGACTCTCCGGGAAATGGACGATCCACTTGTTCTCGGCGTCGCAGGGCCAAGGCACGTCCTCCTCGCCCTCGGCCAGCGGCGCGCCGACCGAGTGCAGGCAGGGCACGAACTCGCCGTCGGCGCCGAGCACGTCGAGCGCGCCCTTGCCCATGCGAGTCATGATCCGCATGCTGGCGGCGACGTAGGCCGAATCGGTCAGCTGCACGCCGATGTGGGCGATCGGCGAGCCGAGCGGACCCATCGAGAACGGCACCACGTACATCGTCCGACCCTGCATCGAGCCTTCGAAGAGGCCGCGCAGCATCTCGCGCATCTCCCCCGGCTCGCGCCAGTTGTTGGTCGGGCCGGCGTCCTCCTCGCGCTCGGAGCAGATGAAGGTTCGGTCCTCGACCCGGGCAACGTCGCCGGGATCGGAGAGGGCGAGGTAGGAGTTGGGCCGCTTCGCGTCCGAGAGGCGCTCGAACGTCCCGGCGTCGACCAGCGTCTGCGCGAGCTGGTCGTACTCCTCGGCGGACCCGTCGCACCAGTGGACGGCGTCGGGCTGGGTCAAATCTGCGATCTCCCCGACCCAGTCGAGGAGCTTCCTGTGGGTGGTCGGCGCTTCGGCCGCGATGGTTTGGCTCATTCGCCGCACTTTACTTGGCGGATTCCCCGTCGGATTCGTCGGGTTGGAGCTCGGCGATTTCGATGTCGGCGTCCTCGTTGAGGATCTTCAGCGTCACCGTCTCGCTCTTGCCGTCGGCGAGCGTCACCTCGCAATCGAAGGTCGCTTTCGGCTCGACCTCGACCCCGGAGGGACACTCGACCGAGGAGACCTTCTGCCCGACCGAGTTCTCCAGGTTCTGTTCGATCACGTCCTCGGTCGCGGCATCGTCGATCGCGGTCCCACAGCCGGCGGCCACCAGGGCCACGGCGATGAGGCCTGTCAAGGCCGTGAGACGAGCGAAGTAAGTCAATCCTCCTCCTTACGCGAGATCGGCAAGGTCAGTATCTCAACCGGAATAAGGCGGGACATCAGTCGTCGAAGAACGACGAGAGCGGGTTGAGCGAGCGGGACTGGCGGTAGTCGCGCACGGCTGCCGCCGCTTCGCCGTTCTCGGCCTCGATGCGCGAGAGCACCAGCCAGGTGCGCCAGTTGGTCGGCTCCCTCTCGGTCGCCGCTCGAGCCGCTTCGACCGCGGTCGGGTAGTCGCCCTGCTGCTCGAGCACGAGCGCTTGCTGGAGGCGCGGGGAGGCGGCGCCGGGCTGCACGTTCTGCGCCGTCCGCGCGTCCTCCAGAGCGGCCGCCAAGTCGCCGGCGCGCGCCTCGGCCTCGCTGCTGCGCACCAGGCCGGTCGAAGCGAGCGGGATCGCGATCGCGACGATCGCCCCGAGGGCGACGGCCGCGAGAGCGAGTCGCGCCGGCGCCGGCAGGCCCCGGTCAGGCGGGGCCGGCGGCTCGGGACGGGACGCGCCCGTGAGCAGGGCGGCGGCGAGCAGCAACATGGCCACGGGCAGCACCGGCAGCTGCCACATCCAGTCGACGCCGGCGGTGATGCAGAAGGCGGCGCAGCCGGCCAGCGCGGCGGCGAGCGCGGAGCGGGCCGGCGGCGGCGCACCGAGCAGCACCGTGCCGCCGCCGACGAGGACGATCGCCAGGAAGGTCGCCAGCAGGGCGAGGCCGACGATCCCCAGCTCGCCGAGCGTCTGCAGGTAGAGCGAGTGCGTGTCGCGGACGATCTCTTCGACGTCGGCGTTGCGCGTCCACCAGTACTCGAAGGTGCCGGATCCGGTGCCGGTCAGCGGCTCGCTGGCGTTCTCCTCCACCGCCGCGCTCCAGAGCTGGTAGCGGTTCTGGCCGGCGACGCTGCCGAGGCGTTCGGTGCCTTTGCCGGGGCTGCCCTTCTCCTTGAATTCCGCCCAGCCGTCGGAGACGCGTCCCGGCGCCCCGGCGGCGCCGGCGACGACCAGGGCGATCAGCGCACCGATCCCGACCGCGGCGAGCGCGTTGCGCCGCGGCACCCGGGTCCAGGCCGGGCGAGGACGGCCCCGCAGGCCGTGGGCGACGACCGCCTGGATGACGCCTACGAGCGCGCAGACGAGGATCACGACGAGTAGCAGCGAGTCCCCCTGGCTTTCGGCGGTCGCGTTGACGAGTCCGTCCTGGAGGGCGTCGCGGCTGCTCGCGGCGAGGATCAGGACCAGGCTGCCCAAGCCGGTGAGCAGCATGGTCGGGAGGAACACAAGCCTGTCCGAGGTCAGCACGAGGAAGATGACGAGGGCGAGTACCGCGGCCGCGATGCCGCTGCGTGAGAGGGTGAAGAAGGCGGTCAGCGCCAGGGCCGGCAGCGCTGCGGCAGCCACGGCGCGCCAGAGGGTCGCCCGAGCGCGGCCGGCGAGATGGAGGACCAAGGGGGCGCCGATCGCGATCAGCGCCGCCAGGCCGTTCCAGTAGTGCAGCGGGTAGGAGAGCCGTTCGCGGTTCCCGGTGAGGAACTGCGCGGTCTGGTCGGCGGCCGGGAACCAGGCCGGGTGCAGGCGCGAGAGCAGCGCTATCGCCGCGACGAAGACGATCCCGGCGCCGACCGCGGCGACGACCCGGCTCGCGCCCACGCGGTCGCGGGCGAAGAGCGCCAGGGCGAGGACGGCGAGATAGCCGGCCACCCGGGCGAGGTCGGCGGACGTTTTCTCGACGCTCTCGGTCCAGGTCAGGCTCAGCGCGGTCCAGGCGACGAAGCCGGCGAGGAGAGCGAGGCCGGCGAGGGCCGGCTTGCTCAGACGGTGCGTGGGCAGCGCGCCGACGAGCACCCCGGCGAGCAGCACCCACCAGACCGCGATGCCGACCTGGTCGTGGACGAGCGGGTCGTAGCCACCGCCTTTCAAGCCGAGGTAGGCGATCAGGCCGAAGCAGAAGAACCAGGTCCAGACGGCGCCCCAGTCGATCCTCCAAGCGAAATCGCGCTCGGCGCCGGCAGACCGAATCGATGCGGCATCCATCTGGTTTATCTGGGAAGCTGGGAGCAAGGGTCGACGCTCCGGCGGCATGCTATTGACGACCCGGGACCGAACCGAGATGAAGGCACGGAAAACTGCGATTGCATTCGTGGCGGCCCTGTCGCTGGCACTGCCCCAGGCGGCGGCCGGCGCGGAGGCCGAATCGGTCGTGCCGCCGGAAAACTCGGCGGCGACCCAGTACACCGAGGCGCTGCCGACCTCGGGGGGCGACAAGGAGGCGGGCGGAGGCCACAAGCCGACTCCGGCCAAGGTGCTGGGGAGCAAGAACGCCCACAAGCTGCAGTCGCAGGGCAAGGACGGGCGCGAGGTCGCCCAGATCGCCGCCGAGACCGCGCCGGAGACGATCCCGCCGGCCGGCTCGAGCTCGCCCACGCAGGGCGAACCCGCGCCGACGGGCGGGAGCGGTCACGCCGACGAGAACGGCAACGGCGGCGACAGCTCCGGCAAGGCCGACCGGCAACAGCATGCCGAGCCCGCGCCGACGCACACGGCTCAGCCCACCGCAAGCGAGCTGCCGGACGGCTCCGCGGGCCTCGGCGAGGTGCTCGGAGAGGCGACCGGGTCGTCCTCCTCGGGCGGGATCGGCCTGTTGCTGCCGCTTGCGATCGTCGCCGCGATCGCATGGGCGCTTGCATTCCTCCGGCGGCAACGACGGCCGGCCGAGTAGACAAGTCGTGAGGCCGTTTGCATCGCTCCCCGGGCATCGCGCCCACGCCCCGGCGTTCGCGCTGCTGCTCGTCGCCCTCCTCGCGCTGTGCTGCGGCCCGGCCTCGGCGAACGCCCGGATGCACCCCCTGCACACCGGCGTCTCCTATATCTACGAGAACGACCTCGCCGCCTTCGAGAACGCCAAGAAGGCCGGCGCCGACATCGTGCTGACGCCGCTGCGCTGGGCCTCCGTCGCGCCCGAGAAACCCCCCGCCGCCTGGAATCCGGAAGACCCGGCCGATCCCAACTACGACTGGGAATTCATCGATCAGTGGGTGAGCCGGGCCGTGGCCACCGGGCTGACCCCGGTCCTGCAGGTGCGCGGCGCGCCGCTGTGGGCGCATCGCTGTCACAGCGGCGAGACCGACATTCCTTGCAATCCCGACCCCGCCGCGCTGGCAGCCTTCTCCACCGCCGCCGCCCGCCGCTACAGCGGCAACTTCGGCGGCCTGCCCCACGTGACCTACTGGCAGGGCCTCAACGAGCCCAACCTGAGCCTTTTCTTCGCCCCCCAGTTCGACGGCAACCGGCCCGTCTCGCCGGACCTCTACAGGGGGCTGATCAACAGCTTCTACGCCGCGATCAAGGCAGTCGACCCCTCCAACCTCGTGATCGCCGGCGGCCTGGGCCCGATCGCGGTGCCGAAATACACGATCGGCCCGATGCGCTTCACTCGCATCCTGCTCTGCATGAGGGGCCACGCCCACCCCCGGCCGATCAAGGGGGATTGCGGCGGCGGCGTCCACTTCGACATCTACGACATCCACCCCTACACGACCGGCGGGCCCACTCACGAAGGCGGTCCCAACGACGTCCAGCTGGGCGACCTGGACAAGCTGCAGACGCTCCTCGCCGCCGCCGATCGCGCCGGTCGGATCAAGGGCGCTTTCGCGCACACGCCGCTGTGGGTCACGGAGCTCTCTTGGGACTCGAACCCACCCGATCCCGGCGGCCTGCCGATGCGAATCCTCTGCCGCTGGACCAGCGAGGCGCTGTTCGGGGCGTGGCGCGCAGGCGTCGAGACCTTCATGTGGTACAGCCTGCGCGACGGCTTGCCCGAACCGGGAACCCCCTCCTATCTAGTGCCGGAATCAGGCCTCTTCTTCCGCGGTCCGACCGTCGCCCAGGACCAACCGAAGGAGGTTCTCTTCGCCTTCCGCTTCCCGCTCGTCGCCTACCCACGCCGGAGTGGCCTCTTCTACTGGGGACGCACGCCGAACAGCGGCCCGGGCAAGGTGACGATCCAGGTCCAGCGTGCGGGCGGCGGCTGGCGCAAGGTCGCAACGGTCCGCGCCGACGCCAACGGGATGTTCAAGGGATTCGCCAAGACGTCCTACGGTGCGAACAGGAAGGGTGCCGCGCGAGCCCACTTCGCGGGCGGCAGCTCGGTGCCGTTCTCGATGCGCCCGGTTCCGGACTTCCGCCAGCCGCCCTTCGGCGCGGAAACGCCGGCCGGCTAGGCTCGCCGGGGCGCTATCTAGACTGCATCCGATGAAGATCGGCATCGTCGGGCTCGGCTACGTCGGGCTGCCGCTGGCCATCGGCTTCGCCGAGGCGGGTCACGAGGTCGTCGGCCTCGACGTCGACGCGCGCAAGGTCGAGGCGCTGGGTGAGGGGCGCAGCTACATCGAGGACATCCCCGAGGAGAGCTTGGCGCCGCTCGGCGAGCGGCTGCGGGCGACCTCGGACGTCGCCGACCTCGCCTCCTGCGAAGCGGTCGTGATCTGCGTGCCGACGCCGCTGACCGGCTCGCGCGAGCCCGACCTCACCTACCTGATCGACTCCGCCACGGCGCTCTCCGGCGTGCTGCAGCCGGAGCAGCTGGTCGTGCTCGAGTCGACGACCTACCCGGGCACGACGCGCGAGCGCCTGCAGCCGATCCTCGAGGAGTCGGGCCTGGCGGCGGGCCGCGACTTCCACCTCGCCTTCTCGCCGGAGCGGATCGACCCGGGCCGCACCGACTACACCGTGCGCACCACTCCGAAGCTGGTCGGCGGGATCACCCCGGCCTGCGCCGAGCGCGCGCGCGAGCTCTACGCGTTGATCTGCGACGAGGTCGTCGTCCTCTCCACCCCCGAGGCAGCCGAGCTGGCAAAGCTGCTGGAGAACATCTTCCGCTCGGTCAACATCGCCCTGGTCAACGAGCTCTCGCAGCTCTGCGACCGGCTCGGCATCGACGTCTGGGAGGTGATCGAGGCGGCAGCGACCAAGCCGTTCGGCTACATGCGCTTCGACCCCGGCCCCGGCATGGGCGGCCACTGCCTGCCCGTCGACCCCTTCTACCTCGCCTTCAAGGCGCGCGAGCACGACTTCTACCCCGAGTTCATCGAGCTGGCCGGCAAGATCAACCGCGCCCAACCCGCCTACTGCGTCGACCGCATCGCCCGCGCCCTCAACGAGGCCGAAAAGTCGGTCAAGGGCTCGAAGGTGCTGCTGCTCGGGGTCAGCTACAAGGCCGGGGTCGGCGACATCCGCGAGTCGCCGGCGCTGGAGATCGTCGGCCTGCTGCGCGAGCTCGGGGCCGAGGTCTCCTACCACGACCCGTTCGCGCCGGAGGTGTCGGAGTTCGACCTGCGCTCGGTCGACCTCGAGGAAGGCCTGAGCACGACCGACCTGGTGGCGATCGTCACCGCGCACCCGGGGATCGACTACGGCGCGGTCGTCGCCGAGGCGCCGCTGACGATCGACTTCCGCGGCGTCACGCGGGAGATCGAGGCAGAGAGCCTGATCCAGCTGTAGTCGTGTCCGCCGCGAGGGCAGCGGCGAGGTCGACGTCCGGGGCGAACGCCCGCAGCGGTGCGCGCGCCTTGAGCAGCATCTCCTCGTGCTCGTCCGCCGGATCGGACTGCACGACGATCGCGCCGCCGGCGCCGATCGTCGCCGTCTCGCCGTCGAGGACGATCGTCCTGATCGCGACGCTGAGGTCGCAACCGCCGCCGAGCCCGAACCACCCGATCGCGCCGGAGTAGACGCCCCGCGCTTCGCCCTCGAGCTGGTCGAGTATCCGCATCGTGCGCAGCTTCGGCGCGCCGGTCATCGAGCCCGGCGGGAAGCAGGAGCGGGCGCACTCGGCCGCGGTCAGCTCCTCGCGCAGCAGCCCCCGGACGGTCGTGACCAGCTGGTGCACGGTCTCGTAGCTCTCGACCCGCATCAGCTCGGGGACGTGCACGGTGCCGATCTCGCAGACGGCGCCGAGGTCGTTGCGCAGCAGGTCGGCGATCATCAGGTTCTCTGCCCGGTTCTTCTCGTCGCGGCGCAACCGCTCGGCGAGGCGCACGTCCTCGGCGGGCGTCTCGCCGCGCCGGCTCGTGCCCTTGATCGGCCTCGCCTCGACCCAGCGGTCGCGACCGACGCGCAGGAAGCGCTCGGGCGAGGAGCTGAGCACGGCGGCCTCGCCGAAGCGGACGAAGGCGGAGAACGGCGCCGGGTTGACGCGCCGCAGGGCGCGGTAGAGCGAGAGCGGGTCGTCGCCGGGACCGGCGGGTCGGCCGGCGACGACCTTGTTGGTCAGGCAAACCTCATATGTCTCGCCCTCGTTGAGTAGCCGCTTGCACTCGGCGATCTCCTCCAGGTAGCGCTCGCGCGGCCGGGCGAGGCGGAAACCGGCATACCGATCCTCCGGGCGCCTTTCTACACCTATGGGCAAGAAAGGCGCCCGGGAGGGCAACGTGGCAAGAGTGTCGGCGGCTGTCGCAAGCCACTCTTCCGCTTCAAGCACCGCTTCGGGCTCGGCCAAGCAGAGCAGGTAGGTGTGCCCTTTAACGTGGTCGAAAACGAGCATGCGGTCAGCGAAGACGAAGGCCCCATCGGGCAACGGCGACTCGTAAACTGCGTCGCCCCCACACTCGGCCTTCAGCTCGTAACCGAGCCAACCCGCAAAACCGCATTGGAACTCAAAGGGAAGCTCCGGTGCGAACGCCGGCTTCAAGCGCTCCAGCTCGCCGGCGAGGCGATCGAAGATCGACTCCTCGTCTCCGACACGATGGGAAATCGTCCTCCCCAGCGGCCCGCCGTCATCCCCCATGAACGAAAAGCGCCCCCGCTCCCCCACCTGGCTGCTGTCCAGCCAAAAGGCGTTTTCGCTCTCGCCATAGAGCGCGACGAAGGCGGCCTCGCAATCGACGAGCTGGTCTATCTGCTCGACCTTCAGCTCCATCGTTCGCTCATCCCACAGAAGTTCTCGATCAGCCGCCGCCCGTGCTCTGTGCACACCGACTCCGGATGGAACTGGACTCCCCACAGCGGTCGCCGGCGATGCTCGACCGCCATCAACACGCCGTCGCTCGTCCAGGCGATCCCGCGCAGGTCGTCGGGCAGCGGCTGCTCGACGCAGAGCGAGTGGTAGCGAACCGCCTGAAACTCGCGCGGGATGCCGGCGAAGAGCGGCGAGTCGTCGTGCAGGACGGCGCTGAGGCGCCCGTGCACGGGCTCTGGCGAGGGCACGATCGCGGCGCCGTGGAGCGCGCCGAGGCCCTGGTGGCCGAGGCAGACGCCAAGCAGCGGCAGCTCTGTACGGCAGATCGCCTCGGCGCAGACGCCGAAGTCGTCGTCGCGGTCGGGCCGTCCGGGCCCGGGCGAGAGGACGACGGCGTCGAAGTCCAGCGCCGCGAGCTCATCCCAGCTCGCCTCGTCGTTGCGGACGACGAGTGGCGCCTCGCCGCTCACCTCGCCCAGCAGCTGGAAGAGGTTGTAGGTGAAGGAGTCGTAGTTGTCGATCAGCAGTGTTGCCACAATGAGGCCGTGCCTCACCCTAGGCGACCCGACCCGGCGCAGGGCGTCTTCGAGACGCTGCTCGTCCACGACGGCCGCCCGGTAGAGCTCGACGCCCACCTCGCCCGGCTGGAGGCGAGCCTCGCCGCGCTGTTTCCCGACCGCCCGATACCCGAGCTTCGAGACGAGATCCAAGCCCGCGCCGGGGGCGTCGAGGCGGGCAGCGTGAAGGCGACGGTCGCGCCCTCGGGCGCCGGAGCTCGAGCCCGAGTCGAGTCGCGCTCATCGGGCGCCTTTGCTACCCATAGGACGACTAACGCGCCCGGAGCTGCGATTGCACTCCACGCTTTCGAGCTGCCGGGGGGACTCGGGGCGCACAAGTGGGCCGACCGCTCGTTGCTCGAGGGGGCGCAGGCCGAGCTCCCCGACGACGCGCTGCCCCTGATCCTCGACGAGGACGGAACGGTGCTCGAGGCCTCGCGCGCCAACGTCTTCGCCGTCCGCGCGGGCGCCCTCTTCACACCCGCCCTGGACGGACGCATCCTGCCGGGGATCACACGGGCGCGGGTGCTGGAGCTCGCCGCGGCAACCGGGGTCGAGGCTCACGAGAGCGCGCTCCGCCGCGCCGACCTGCTCGCCGCCGACGAGGTCTTCCTGACCGGCTCGGTGCGCGGGATCGAGCCGGCCGCCTCGCTCGACGGCGCGGCGCTCGCCGGGGCCGGGCCGGTGGCCGGCGCGCTGGCGACGGAGCTGCGCCGGGCCTGGCTCGGCGCCCCGGTCGCCTAGCGCGGTTGGATAGGGTTCCGCGCCGCTATGCGCTTCTACGAGTACGAGGCACGCAAGATCGTCGAGCTGGCGGGGATTCCCGTCACCAAGTACGGCTTCTGCACAACCGCCGATCAGGCCCGCGAGGCCGCCGAGGAGATCGGCGGGCCCGTCGTGATCAAGTCCCAGGTCCTCAGCGGCGGGCGGATGAAGGCAGGCGGCGTCAAGTTCGCCGACACGCCGGAGGAGGCCGCCGCTCACGCCGCCGACATCCT
>DATDBO010000043.1:0-14413 GCA_036524775.1 Solirubrobacterales bacterium | reverse complement strand
CTCCATCGGCGCGATCTGCCCTTCCAGGGCCTCGACCACCTCGTCGAGCGTGATCGCCTCCGCGGGCTTGGCCAGCCGGTAGCCGCCGTGGGCGCCGCGCGTCGAGCTGACCAGCCCGGCGTTGCGCAGCTTGGCGACCAGGTGCTCGAGGTAGGAGAGCGGCAGCCGCTCGGCCTCGGCGACGACGCTGAGCGAGACGGGGGAGGACCCCGGCTGGCGGCCCAGCTCGACCATCAGGCGCACTCCGTACTCAGCTTTCGTCGAGAACAGCATCGCCTAAATCCTACTGAAGCGGTCGGTTATGCGGTTTCGGTCGCCGCTTCCTCGCGGCCCAGCTCGACATGCGCCCGGCTGTCGCGGTTGCTGATCAGGACGAGGGTGAGGACGAAGCCGAGCGCGGCGATCGCCGCGCCGCCGAGGAAGGCCGCTTGGAAGCCCTCGGCGAGAGCGTCGAGGCTCGGCGGTGCGCCGGCGGCGGTCAGGTCGTTGGTGCGCGAGGTCGCCACCGTCGCCAGCACGGCCAGGCCGAGCGCGCCGCCGATCTGCTGCGAGGTGTTGATCAGGCCGCTGGCCAGGCCCGCCTCGCTTTCCTCGACCCCGGAGACGGCGGCGATCGTCGTCGTCACGAAGGCGAAGCCGAGCCCGGCGGCGGCGAACAGCGAAGGCCCGAGGATGTCGGTGGTGAAGCCGCCACCGACCGAGACTCGGCTGAACCAGACGAGGCCGACGAAGATGAAGAGCAGCCCCGCGGCGAGCACCGGCTTGTAGCCGACCTTGGTCACCAGCTGCGAGGCGATCCCCGCGGTGGCCATGATCGTCAGCGCCAGCGGCAGGTAGGAGAGGCCGGCCTGGATCGCGCTGTAGCCGAGCACCTGCTGCATGTAGAGGGAGATGAAGAAGAACATCGAGAAGAGCGAGGCGCCGACCAGCAGGCCGACGACGTTGGCGCCGGTCAGCGTGCGGATGCGGAAGATCGAGAACGGCATCAGCGGCTTCGCCGAGCGCAGCTCGATCGCGACGAAGGCGGCGAGCAGGGCGACCGAGAGGGCGATCAGGCCGATCGTCTGGGTCGAGCCCCAGCCGGCGTTGGTGGCGTCGACGATCGCGAAGACGAGGATCGAGAGCGCCGCGGTGACCGTGACCGCGCCGGCGACGTCGAAGGCGCGGGTCTCATGCTCGGCGCGGCTCTCGGCGATCAGCCGGGGGGAGAGGGCGAAGGCGATCAGGGCGACCGGGACGTTGACCCAGAGCACCCACTCCCAGCTGAGCCAGTCGGTGAGGATGCCGCCGAGCAGCACCCCGGCCGCGCCGCCGGAGCCGGCGACCGCGCCCCACACGCCGAGCGCCTTGTTGCGCTCGGCGCCGTCGTTGAAGGTCGTGGTGACGATCGAGAGCGCCGCCGGCGAGATGATCGCCGCGCCCAGCCCCTGTGCCGCCCGCGCCGCGATCAGCTGCCCCTCGGTGGCGGCGAAGCCGGCGAGCAGCGAGGCGACGGCTACCAGCAGCAGGCCCGCCATGAAGACTCGCCGGCGGCCGAGCAGGTCGGCGGTGCGCCCGCCGAGCAGCAGGAAGCCGCCGAAGGTGAGCACGTAGGCGTTGACCACCCAGGGCAGGTTCTCCGGCGAGAAGTCGAGCGCCCTGTCGATCGTCGGCAGCGCGACGTTGACGATCGAGGCGTCGAGCACGACGACGAACTGCGCCGAGCAGAGCAGGACCAGGGCCTGCCAGCGTTTCTCGCGAAATTCCTGGGAGGTCGTCATCGACTGGGGCCTCCAAGTCAAGCAGACGAGACAGGTCGCCTCAGGGCTCTACCAGGCCGCGCCGGATCGCGTAGCGGACCAGCTCGACTCGGTCGCGCATGCCGAGCTTGCGCATCGCGTTTGCCCGGTGGTTCTCGACGGTCTTCTCGGAGAGGTGGAGGATCGAGGCGATCTCCTTGCTGGTGTGCGCCTCGGCGACGAGCTTGACGATCTCCTCCTCGCGCGGGGTCAGCGTGCCCTCCGCCGCCGGCACGGGGAAGGTCTCGCCGCGCTCGACCGCCCTGATCGCCGCCACCAGGTCGGTGTCGGCCTGGGTCTTCAGCACGTAGCCCGACGCCCCCGCCTTCAGCGCCTCGGTCACGTAGCGCTCGTCGTCGTGCATGGAGAGGATCAGCACGTCGACCTCCGGCGCCTGCGCCTTGATCTCGCGCGTCGCCTGCAGCCCGGTCAGCTTCGGCATCTTGACGTCGAGGATCGCCAGGTCGGGCCGCTCGCGGATCGCCAGCTCGCGCGCCTCGACCCCGTCGGCGGCCTCGGCAACCACCTCGACGTCCGGCTGCCGCTCGAGCAGCAGCCGCAACCCCGAGCGCACGATCCCATGGTCGTCTGCGATCAGCACGCGCACGAGAGCAGGCTAGCCCGGGACGGCGAGGCGAACCGTCGTGCTGTCGCCGGGGCGGGACTCGATCGTCAGCTCGGCGCCGACCAGGAGGGCGCGCTCGCGCATGCCGGCGATGCCGAGGCCGCTCTCGGATTGGTCGAAGGCGAAGCCGCGGCCGTCGTCGGCGATCTCCAGCGCCACGCCGTCGCCGTCGCGTCGCAGGCTCACCGCGATCCGCCCCGCCTCGCTGTGGCGGGCGGCGTTGGTCAGCGCCTCCTGGGCGACGCGGTAGACGACCAGCTGCACGTCGTCGTCGAGGTCGGAGAAGTCGCCTTCGGCCGTCAATTCGGCCTCCCGGTCGGAGCGGCGCAGCTGCTCGACCTGGCCGGCGATCGCTGCGGCGAGGCCGAGGTCGTCGAGCGCGGTCGGCCGCAGCTGACGGGCGAGCGAGAGCAGCTCGCCCATCGCCTGGCCGGCCAGTGCCCTCGTCTCGGCCAGCTGCGGCTCCAGCTCGGGCGGCGCCGCCTCGCGCACCGCCTCCAGCCGCAGCAACAGCCCGGTCAGTGACTGGTTGACCTCGTCGTGCAGGTCGCGGGCGACCCGCGCCCGCTCCTCCTCCTGGGCCCGCAGCGCGGCGCTGCCGGCGCGGCGCCGCTCCGCTTCCAACCGCCGCATCATGCGCAGGAAGGCGAGCTCGATCCGCGCCACCTCCTCGGTCTCGGCGATGCCGTCGATCGAGTCCGGCAGCAGCGGCCCGGGTCGGTTCAGGTCGACCTTCTCCATTTCCTCGATCAGGTCCTCCAGCGGCGCCAGCCGGCGCAACGTGGCGACGAGCTGGAAGGCGAGCGCTGCCGAGACGGTCGCGAGCACGACGATGACCAGGGTCGTCACAGGGCGACAATAGGGGTTGGCCCCTATGGTCGGATCGCCCTCGTGGGGCCATACTTCCCAGGCTGCCCGACTTCGGGCGCACCCTCGACTGCGAACAGGAGCGACGCGATGACGACCACCAAGCAATCCACCTGGGGCGCGACCCTGCGGACGACGATCCTGCTGGCGTCCCTCTCCGGGCTCCTCGTCCTGATCGGCGCCCTGATCGGCGGCCCCAGCACCGCCGCGATCTTCCTCGTCATCGCCCTGCTGATCAACCTCGGCTCCTACTTCTTCAGCGACAAGATCGCGCTGAAAATGAGCGGCGCCAAGCCGATCGACGAGTCCGAAGCGCCGCGCCTCTACCAGATCGTGCGCGAGCTGACGACGCGCGCCGGGCTGCCGATGCCGCGCCTCTACATGATCCCCCAGGAGCAGCCGAACGCCTTCGCCACCGGTCGCAGCCCGAAGCACTCGGCCGTCGCGGTCACCGAAGGGATCACCAAGCTGCTCTCCGAGGACGAGCTGCGCGGCGTCCTCGCCCACGAGCTCGCCCACATCCAGCACCGCGACATCCTGATCCAGTCGGTCGCCGCGGCGATCGGCGCCGCGATCACCTACCTCGCCTACATGATGATGTGGTTCGGCGGCGACGACGAGTCGCCGCTCAGCCTCGTCGCCTCGCTGGCCATGGTCCTGCTGGCGCCGATCGCGGCCTCGATCATCCAGCTCTCGATCTCGCGCCAGCGCGAGTACGCCGCCGACGCCGGCGGCGCCCAGATCTGCGGCAACCCCGAGTCGCTGGCCAGCGCCCTGCTGCGCCTCGAGCAGGGAGCGCAGGCGATCCCGATGCGGGTCAACCAGGCGGCCGAGCCCCTCTACATAGTCAAGCCCTTCAAGGCGGGCGGCATCGCCGGCCTCTTCTCCACCCACCCGCCGATCGAGGAGCGGGTGAAGCGCCTCCGCCAGATGCGCCCCAGCCTCGGCTGATTTGACTCAAGGAACTACCATGTACTTTTGACGAGTACGTGGTAGTTCCAAAATGGCAAGGGCCAGCGCCAGCTCAAGAGCAGCCGCGCCGCGCCGCCTTCCGCGCGGTCGGCACGCGCTCGGGCCGGATGAGGTGTTGCGCGACCAGCGCGAGCGGCTGATCGCCGCTGTTCCGGGCGTAGCCGCCGCACGCGGCTACGAAGCGATGTCGGTCGCCGACGTCGTCAAGGCGGCCGCCGTCTCGCGCAACGCCTTCTACAAGAACTTCGCCGACAAGCAGGAGTGCTTTGCGGCTGCCCACGAGGCCGGTCACGAACGGCTCCTCGCGCTCCTCGCCCAGCCCTGCGAGCCGGGGACGACGATCGAGGAGCGGGTCGAGCGCTCGCTGGTCGCTGGCCTCGAGGCGCTGGCATCCGAGCCGGACATGGCGCGGCTGCTCTTCGTCGAGGCGCCCGCCGCGGGGGAGGAGATCGCGCTCCGCTACCACGAGTGGCTGGGGCGCTACGGCACCCTGCTGCGCGACGTCGCCCCCGACCTTCCGCCGCAGTCGATCCCTGCACCTGAGGTCGAGGGTGTGATCGTCGGCGGCATCGCCTCGCGCATCGCGGGCGAGGTGCTTCACGAGCGGGCGGCGGAGCTACCGCAGCTCACGGCGCCCTTCGCCGAGTACGTGCTCGCCTTCTACCGGCTCGATGGGCAGACCGGTCTCGAGCCGGCGAGCAAGCTCGTCGCCTGAGTGTAGAAACCGGCGCGTACCCAGCTCAAACGCCGGTTTATCTGGGAACTCGTAGGGTTTCGTAGCCGAGAGCTGCGCTACGAAATCCCTGCAAGCCACGCATAGCAATTAGCAATACCATGTGCGTATCTTGACAACGCCGAACCAGAGTGTTTACATCTGGTCGCGTCTTCGGTTGGGAACCGCAACGGTATAGCCGCCGAATTACGCAAGGCAACAGGGAACACATACCGAGCTTCAGAGGGGCCGCAAAGGGAAGCGGCCGGCAGAGGGGCTCACGGGACAAGGAGAAGAGATTCGATGCTCTCGCCACTACGCAACCGCTTCGGCATCCCGGGCGTGATCGCCGTGATCGCGCTCGTCTTCGCGATGATCGGTGGTGCCTATGCAGCATCAGGGGGGCTGACCGGCCAGCAGAAGAAAGAAGTCAAGAAAATTGCGAAGCAGGAAGCGCAGAAACTCGTCAAAGCGGGTCCGGCCGGCCCCGCCGGCCCGGCCGGCTCAGCCGGTCCCGCCGGGACGGCTGGAGCGCAGGGTCCCACCGGTCCGGAAGGACTCAAAGGCCCGACTGGTCCGACGGGAACCAACGGAACCAACGGGGCCGACGGCAAGACGGTCCTCAGTGGCACGACCGTCCCGGGCGCGGGCCTTGGCACCAACGGCGACTTCTACATCCGCACCTCCACCAGTGAGATCTACGGCCCGAAGGCCGCGGGTGCATGGGGCAGCCCCACGGCGCTGAAAGGCGCCAACGGCGCTGCCGGCGCCACGGGTCCCACCGGACCGGAAGGATCCCCCTGGGTCGCGGGTACCGCGCCCTCCGAAGTGCTCCTCCAAGGCACCTGGGCCGTTCAGCAGTACACCGCTGCTGGGGCCGGGGAGGCAATTCACGTCCCGATCTCGACCAGCGTGCCGGTGCCGACGGGCCCCACCCTCTGGGTTGCCTTGGGCGCTGGGCTCGTCAACACCGAAGAGGCCCAACAGATCGCCGAAGTGTTCTGCCCCGGTAGCGCGGCCAACCCGACCATCAACACCGAAATCGCCGCACAGTTCGAATTTGGCATCGTCTGCATCTACGCGCAGGAACAGACGAATCTGACCCCACCTGCAGGCGGAGGTAACGAAACCGACTTCCCGCTCGGCAGCAGCGGTGGCGGGCTCGTGGCGAAATTCACATCATCGGCGGCAGGCACCGCCAAGGGCTTCGGCTCGTGGGCGCTCTTCACCCCATAGCAAAAGCTCCTGCACCCCCGGACGGCGCTTGCGCCGTCCGGGGTGTCCGCCGCCCGAGTGAATCGAGGGGTGTGGCTCGGCGATGGCTGACTGCCGCGGTCGGAGCCGCGGCGCTCTGCTGCGCCTTCGCCGGCTCGGCCTCGGCGGCGGCACCGGATCTCTTCTGGAAGATTCCCGAGGACGGCAAAGCGGGCGGCGAGGCGGGCCGCTTCAACCTCCCCGGGGGGTTGACCTCAGATCCCGACAATGGCCACCTGTTCATCGCTGATCGACTCAACGGTCGAATCGTCGAGCTGACCGCTTGGGGAGAGTTCGTGAAGGCCTGGGGCTGGGGCGTGGTGGCGTCGGGCCCCGGGAACGAGTCCGCCCAGAACGAGCGCCAGCGTCTGACGGTAAGCGCAACCGCCGGCACTTACCGCCTCAAATTTTTCAACCGAACCGGTGACGGCGGGTCGACGGTACAGACCACGGTGCCAATCAGCTTCAACTGGCCGGCGGGGGATCCCGGAACGCCCGGCGCCATCGACAGCGTCCAGGAGACCCTCGAAGACATCCCGACCCTGAAAGCCAAACCGGGGTCGGTGGTTGTCACCGGTGGCCCGGGGGACGCGGGCGGGTCGAATCCCTACGAGGTCGAATTCGTCGCCGCACTCGCCGATAGGGACATACCACCCCTAGGGGTCACCGAATCGACCCTCAGCGGCGGCGGTGCGAGCGCGACGGTGACCACGCTGCAGAGCGGCGGCAGCTTCGAGATCTGCGTGCCCGCCAACGGCGATGTCTGCCAGGCCGGCCAGACCGGGGGCAGCCACCCCGGCGAGATCTCGAATGCGTTTGGCGGGGTCGCCCTCGATGCCGGCGACAACGTCTACGTCTACGAATCCTTCCCCGAAGACACCAACGGCGAAGGACCGACCTTCCGCGTCCAGAAATTCGACTCCGGCGGGAACTTCCTGGCGATGTGGGGCGGGGACGTCAACAAGACCAAAGTGTCCGAAGGCGGCACCGAAGCCGAACGCAACCTCTGCACGAAAGCCCAGGTCGAAGCGGGCGACGAATGCGGAACTGGCGTCCCCGGGAGCGGCAAAGGCCAGTTCGGGCAGACGCTCTCCTTCCATAGCCGGATCGCGGTGGGCCCCACGGGCGCGATCTTCGTCGGCGACGTCGGTCGAATTCAGAAATTCACGCCCGCTGGGGCATTCGACGGCGAACACAAAGTGCCCGGTGAGACGATCCAGGCGATGGCGATGGACGGGGCTGGGAACTTCTACGCCTCCTTCTCGGGCGGCGGCCTGTCCAACACGAAAAAAAACGTGCGCAAGCTGGTGCCCTCGGGGGAAGGGGTCACCGAAACGATGGCGTTCCCCGCGGACCGGCCGTTGGATATCGCGGTGGACAGCGCCAACAACGTCTACGTGATCGACTCACAGGGCGCTCTGGCAGGCGATAGGGAAAAGGTGATGGCATACGACGAATCCGGCACGCCGATCATCGTGTACGAGGACCATCTGGCCGAAACCGGCGACCGGCTGGACGGCTTGGCCACGGGCGAGGGCTGTGGAGTTATTGGGACGAACATCTACGTCCCCAACATCACCGGATTCCTCAGCGCGTATGGACCGGCGCCCATCGATGTCGAAGCATGCCCGCCGCCGAAAGTCCCGCCGACGATCAGCAAGCAGTTCGCCACTGCCGTCGGCACTGACAACGCATCGATCCGAGCGACCATCAACCCGCAGTTCTGGGCCGATACCCGCTATTACGTCGAATACGGGACCGGCGAATGCTCGAAAGGGGGATGCGACAAAACCAAACCGGCCCCACCCGGCGCTTTCCTCACCTCACAGGTGACCCAGCAACCTCTGAAAACCGACGCGCTCTTCCTCGCCGGCCTCCTGCCGGACACGACCTACCACTTCCGCTTCGTCGCCGAAAGCACCGGCGGCGGGCCGGTCTTCGGCGTCGACCCCGACGGGATCGGCCCTGAAGAGCCCGACGCCGAAAACGGACTGGAAGGGACCTTCAAGACTCACCCGGATCCCGACAGCGGCTCGGATGCGTGTCCCAACGCTTCCTTCCGCACCGGAGCCTCGTCGCGGCTGCCGGACTGCCGTGCCTACGAGATGGTCTCGCCCGTCGACAAAGAAAACGGCGACATCATCGTTCTGGACAGAGGGGGCACCATCCACGCGCGCATGGCACTCAACCAGAGCTCGGTGGACGGTGAGCGGCTCACCTATTCGTCCTACCGCGCCTTCGGCGATGCGCAGACGGCTCCCTTCACCTCGACCTACCTCGCGACGCGCGACAGCGAAACCGGCTGGGCAAGCCATGGAATCTCCCCGCCGCGAGGCAAGCTCATCTGGGAAATCGTCGCAGCCGGCGATGTCCAGTACCGGGCCTTCTCCGATGACCTCTGCGACAGCTGGCTGGTGCACGAAGCCGACAACGTGCTTGACCCCGGGGCACCAGCTGGATTCGCCAACGTCTACCGCCGCGACAATTGCGGCGCGGGAGAGGGGGACTACGATGCCCTGATTCCGGTCGCCCCGCCGGAAACCACCCCGGCCAAATTCATTCCCGAATTCCAGGGGGTTTCCCCCGATGGCAGCCGGGCGCTTTTCCGCGTGCGCGATCAAATGACGGAAGATGCGGCGCCCTGCACGGTGCCGGGCGAAACGGTGACCTGTAAGCACCAGCTCTTCGAGGCCCTGCCGGACGGAAGCATCCGATTCGTTTGTGTTCTCCCGGGTGGGGAACCGGCGCCGAACGGTTGCTCGGCCGGCACCGCGACGGGCGCAAACCAGCACGACGGAAGGAGCCACACCGTCGCCCACGCGATCTCCGCCGACGGCTCGCGGATCTTCTGGTCCGACGTCCCGGAGGGTTTGGGGCGGATCTACGTGCGGCTCGAAGGGCAGGTCACGCTTCCGGTTTCCGAAGCCGGAGAAGAACTCTCGGGTCTGACCGGCGTGGGTTCGCAGTACTGGACCGCGGCCGAGGACGGTTCGGTCGCGATCTTCACCGCTGGGCAGATCGATCAGCTCGGCGGGGGGAACGCGGACCTCTATGAGTTCCGGGTCGCCGAAAACGAAACGACGAAAATCGCCGGGAAGGTGTACGGGCTCCTTGGGGCCAGCGCCGACGCGAAACGCATCTATCTCGTCTCCGGAGAAGCGCACGACGCCGGGGCGATCGCGAATGAGCCGAATCTCTACCTGTACGAGGCGGGGGAAGGCGGCGGCTTCACGTTCATCGGCACCCTCTCGGATGCGGACGCGATCGCGGGCGACAGCATCGCCTATTCCCCGGTGACCCCAAAGCCCAAGAACCACGTCGCGCAGGTGACCGAGGACGGCCTCCGGGTGGCCTTTATGTCCACGGCCCCTCTGACCGGATACGACAACTCCGGTGTCGAGAACGGCGAACCTCACGCGGAGGTTTTCCTCTACGACGCCGTCGATGAAGAGCTCCGCTGTGTCTCCTGCAATCCAACCGGCGCGCTCCCCTCTGGCCGCGATATCGGCGGTGGCGAAGTTCCGCTCTTCGCAGCTGCACAGATTCCGATCACTCAGACCCAGATCTACCCCGTGGCCCGATTGCTGTCGGAGAACGGCCGGCGGCTCTACTTCGAAAGCTTCGAGGCCCTCGAGCCGGCGGACACCAACGGCCGCGCCGACGTCTACCAGTGGGAGGCCCTGGGTGAAGGACCGCCGCAGGCCACCTGCACCGATGGCTCGCCTTCTTTCAACGAGCAGGCGGGAGGATGCGTCGACCTGATCTCCTCGGGGACCAGCGAAGAGGACTCCTCGCTGGTCGACGTCTCGGCCGACGGCAACGACGTCTTCATCGCGACCGCGGCCAGCCTGCTCTCGCAGGACCCGGACCTGGTCGACATCTACGACGCGCGGGTCGGTGGGGGCTTCCCGAGCCCATCCTCGCCCCCGCCCTTCTGCGAAGGCGAGGCCTGCCAGGCTCCCCCTCCGCCCCCGGCCGACGTCGTGCCCGGCAGCTCGACCTACGAAGGCCCCGGCAATCCCGCGCAGGGCTCGCGCCTGCGCTGCTCGAAGCGCAGCCACAGGGCGAAGGTCAGGGGCAAGACGCGCTGCGTGCGTAACGGGAAGGGCGGCGGGAGAGGCGGGGGGAAACGGGGCGGCAAGCCCGCGAATAACTCCCGGGGGGCGGGGCGATGAAGGCGCGGGGCTTGGTGCTTCTCGTCACGGCGTCGCTGTTCGCGAGCGCTGCGGCGCCGGCCGTGGCGGACGAAGGCTTCGGCCTCAAAGACCTCGAGGTCACCTTTACCAACCAGGATGGCTCACCCGCGTCGTTGGCAGGGTCCCACCCGTATGCGGCCACCTTCGACCTCGCCGCCAACACGGAAGAACTGCCGGGCGGCGAAATTTTTCCGATCGACGCTGTCAAGGACATCTTGATCGAGCAGCCCTCGGGCTTTGCCGGCAATCCGACCGCGGTACCCACTTGCTCGGCGGCGATGTTCCTGAAAGCCGCCGCCGACGCAGCCGTGAACTGCCCGAACCAGACGGTGCTCGGCAAAACCCGCGTCGCGGTGAATGAAGCCAAAGACCTGTCGGAAGTGCCGTTCGTCCCCATCTACAACATGGTCCCGCCGCCCGGAGCGGTCCTGAAACTCGGATTCATCGTCGTGGGGATCCCGGTGACCATCGAGGTCGGCCTCTCGTCGGTCTATCCCTTCAACCCTCTCGTCAAGGTCACCAATGTTTCGCAGATCACGGAGTTCTACGCAGCCTCGACCACGGTCTGGGGCAATCCGGCGGACCCCGTCCACGACAGCGAACGCGGAACCTGCCTCGAGTCGAACGCTGCCGACAAATGCTCCGCCGGCACGGTCGAGGAAGAGCCCTTCATCACCTCGCCGCGCAGCTGCACGGGGCCGCTGGTGACCCTTTTCGAAGCCGACTCCTGGCAGAACCCCGGCATCTGGTTCAAAGCGCCGCCGGTCGAAACCTTCGTACCGGACGGCCTGAGCGGCTGCAACGAGCTCGAGTTCGAACCGCAGACCTTCGATGCACAGCCGACCAGCGACCGGGCGGAGAGCCCGGCGGGCCTCGACGTCGAGCTGACCATCGACGACGAAGGCATCGGCAACCCGACGGGCCGCGCTCAGACGGACATGAAGAAGGTCGTGGTGATGCTTCCCGAGGGGATGACCGCGAATCCCTCCTTCGCGGAAGGCCTCGGCGTCTGCCCCGAAGCCGGGTTCGATGCCGAGAGCGCCGATTCCGCACCCGGCGAGGGATGCCCGCAGGCCTCCAAGATCGGCACCGTTGAAGTGGAAACCCCGCTTCTGGAGGGCAAGCTGTTCCACGGCCAGCTGTTCATCGCCGAACCCCGTGAGAACCCCTTCGGCACCCTGCTCGCTCTCTACCTGGTGATCAGGGCCCCCGAGCTGGGTGTGCTGGTGAGGCTGCCCGGCAAGATCGAGCCCGACCCCCGGAGCGGGCAGCTAATCACCACCTTCGGCGAGGCGCCCTACGAGATCCCGCAGTTCCCGGTCTCCCGCCTGCGTGTGCGCCTGCGCGAGGGCGGCCGCAGCCCCCTCGTCACGCCGCCGAGCTGCGGCAGCTTCTCCGTCGACGCGCAGTTCGCCACTTGGGCGGACCCCGAAAACCCGCTCACCGTCTCCTCCTCGTTCCCGATCTCCCGGGGGACCGGGGGCGGCTCCTGCCCCGCAGGCGGCACGCCGCCGTTTGGGCCGGGCTTTGAGGCCGGCACGATCAACAACGCCGCAGGTTCCTACGCGCCCTTCTCGATGCGCCTGACGCGCTCCGACGGCGAGCAGGACTTGACCAAGTTCAGCGCCCTCCTGCCGCCCGGGGTCCTCGGCAAGCTCGCCGGGCTCTCCCGGTGCCCCGATCAGGCGCTCGCCGCCGCCATGGCGAAGAGCGGCAGAGCGGAGCAGGCCTCGCCGAGCTGTCCGGCCTCTTCGCGGATCGGATCGGTCCTCGCCGGAGCCGGCGTCGGCTCAGCCCTCACCTACGTCGGGGGCGACCTCTACCTCTCAGGCCCCTACAACGGCGCACCCCTGAGCGTCGCGGCGATCGTCCCCGCCGTGGCCGGTCCCTTCGACGTCGGCACCGTCATCACCAGGGTCGCGCTCGACCTCGATCCGACCACCGCCCGCGTCGTGGTCGACGGCTCGAGGTCGGACCCGATCCCCCACATCCTCGCCGGCATCCCGCTGAAGGTCCGCGACGTGCGCGTCTTTGCCGGCCGCCCGTCCTTCACCCTCAACCCGACCTCCTGCGATCCGTCTGAGACCGCGGCGGAGATCTTCGGCTCGGGGGCGGACGTCTTCAACCCCGCCGACGACGGCCTCGTCGCTCGCTCGGCCCGCTTCCAGGCCTCCTCTTGCGCTTCCTTGGGCTTCCGGCCCAGCCTCAGGTTCCAGCTCAAAGGCGGAACCAGGCGCGGCGATCACCCCGCCTTCAACGCCACCTACACCCCCAGGCTGGGCGATGCCAATCTCGAGGGCCTCGTAGTGCGCCTGCCCCGCTCGGCCTTCCTCGACCAGGCCCACATAAGGACGATCTGCACCAGGGTCCAGTTCGCCGCCGACGCCTGTCCCAAAGCGGCCCAGTACGGCTTCATCAAGGCGACCACGCCCTTGCTCGACGAGCCGCTGCAAGGGCCCGTCTACCTGCGCTCCTCAGACCGCAACCTGCCAGACCTCGTCTTCGACCTGCAGGGGATCGTCGACATCGAGGTTTCAACCCGGATCGACTCGGTCAGAGGTGGGATCAGGGCCAGGATCGAGTCCGCCCCCGACGCGCCGATCAGCAAGGTCGAGCTCACCATGCAGGGTGGTCGCAAGGGCCTGATCGTCAACAGCCGCGATCTGTGCGAGAAGGGCTCCAGGGCGAACGTGCAGTTCGCCGGGCACAACGGCAAGATCGCCGGCGCCAGGCCGACCCTGCGGGTGGGCTGCGGGGGGAAACAGGGCAAGCGGCAGCGCAAGCGCCGGTAAGCCGGTCGTCCCCATGGCGACTCGGGACTTCGCCGGCGCATATGCAGAGGGGGTGGAGCGACTCTCCGCCGCTGTGGAGGCAGCTATAGAGGGCGAGGACGGCTGGGAAGCCCGCCTCTCCGCGGGGCTGCGCGCCGGCCTGGAGCTTCTCGCTGCCGACCCACCGCTTGCTCGCCTGCTTCTGGTCGATTCGCTTGCGTCGAGTGGGGCGGACCGGTTGCGGCACGAGCGCTCGCTGGCGCGCCTGGCGGACGCACTGCGCCCGCCCGCCGAGCTCACCGGAGGCGAGCTGGTCTCGGACGAGGTCTTGAGGCTGCAGGCCGGAGGCCTGGCCTCCTACCTCTCGGGGCGCGTGCTGGCCGGAGAAGCGCAGGCACTCCCCGGCGCCCATCCCGCCCTCTTCCGCTACCTGCTCGCCTTCAGCGCTCCGCGCGACTGAATCGGGTCGCTATACTTTTTGAAGTAAAGCCGGATCGGAATTCAGGTATTTCACCCTTTCAGCTCTAGGAGGGGCATGGCGCCCACTGACGTAAAGCAGCAGGTCGAGGAGATCGAGCCGTTCGAGGCGGCCCAGGAGATCGAGGGCGGCGACGTCGTCCTGATCGACACCCGCGAGCCGCACGAGTACCAGGAGGCTCACCTCGAGGACGGCAAGCTTGTGCCGCCGGGGCTGCTCGCCGACGAGATCGCCGCCGCGGCGCCAGACAAGTCGGCCCGCACGATCCTCTACTGCCGCAGCGGCAACCGCTCCTACAAGGCGGCCGAGCAGCTGCAGGCGCTCGGCTACGAGGACGTCGCCTCGATGGCCGGCGGGATCCTCGCCTGGCAGGAGCAGGGGCTGCCGGTTATCTCCGCCGAGGGTCTGACCGCCGAGCAGCGCGACCGCTACTCGCGCCACACGCTGCTGCCCGAGGTCGGCGTCGACGGCCAGCTCAAGCTGCTCAACGCGAAGGTGCTGCTGCTCGGCGCCGGCGGGCTCGGCTCCCCCACGGCGCTCTACCTGGCGGCGGCCGGAGTCGGCACGCTCGGCCTCGTCGACGACGACGACGTCGACGCTTCCAACCTGCAGCGCCAGGTGATCCACAACACCGAACGGATCGGCGAGCCGAAGACCTCCTCCGCGCGCAAAACGATCGAAGCGCTCAACCCCGACGTCGACGTGGTCGAGCACAACCTCCGCCTCGACGCCGACAACATCCTCGATCTGATCAAGGACT
>DATDBO010000042.1:0-11815 GCA_036524775.1 Solirubrobacterales bacterium | reverse complement strand
CGTCGAAGCAGAGCGGGCCGGAGACGATCATCGTCGTCACGGCCTCCATGTGGTGGCCGGCCATCGCCGACCGCCCGAAGGTCGGCTTCAGCCCGGTGAGGCCGCAGTAGGCGGCGGGGAAGCGGATCGAGCCGATCCCGTCGGCGCCGACCGAGCCGGCGACGAGCCGGGCGGCGACTGCCGCCGCGGGGCCGCTGGAGGAGCCGCCGGGGCAGCGCTCGGTGTCCCAGGGGTTGCAGGCGGGGCCGTAGACGGAGACGTTGCCGGTGCTGCCGGCGCCGAGCTCGTGCATGTTGCCGACGCCGACGATCACCGCGCCGGCGTCGCGCAGGCCGCGGTAGGGGCCGGACTCGCCCGGCGCCGTGGGGGCGGTCAGTTCGGCGGCGCCGAAGCGCTGGGCGCGCCAGGGCAGCGGCCACTCGTCCTTGACCACGATCGGCACGCCGTGCAGTGGGCCGGGGGGCGCCGCGGCGAGCATCTCGCGCGAGCGCTCGGGGAAGGTCTCGACGACGGCGTTGAGGGCCGGGTTGCGTCGCTCGATCCGCTCCAGCGCGGCCTCGAGCAGCTCGGCCGGGTCGACGTCGCCTGCGGCGATCGCCGCCGCCTGCGCGCCCAGGCCGAGATCGAGCGCGACGCTCACCGCGGCGCCCTCGACATGTCGGCGTCGCGCTCCGGCTCGACTCCCTCGGTGTCGAGGGCGAGCAGCTCGAGCACGGGCGGCCAGATCAGCGCGTGGACGGCCCCCATCACGGCAAGCTCGATCTCGTCCGCCTCGACCCCGAGCGAAGCGAGGCCGGCGGGGATGAACTCGTCTGCCGGTGTGAGTGCCGTGCCCTCCATCTCGGCTGGCAACCCTAGAGGATTGGCCAACTGGCCAATCGGCGGCCGGCCGCGATCGTGCAGGGTCGGCGGAGGAGCCCGCCCAGGCGTGGCGAACGACAGAATCCGGTGCCGCAACCCTGGCCGGAGGGCCGGGTTGAGGCTGGAGAACTCCATGAGAGCAGCGGAAAAAGGAATCGACCGCAGCCGCGTCGCGATCGCGGCGGGCTTTGCCTGCGCGCTGGCGCTGCTCGTCGCCGCCGCCTGGCCGGGCGCTGCCGGATCGGCGCCGGCGCGGGTCGTCGTGCTCGGCAAGACCGACTCGACCCCGCCGCCCTCGTGCCCGGGCAAGATCGTCAACAACGTCGAGGTGATCCCCTGCCGGGTCGAGGGGCACGTGACCGGCTTCCAGGCGATCGCCGGCGGCGTCCCGCGCCCCTACGAGGCGCCCTTCGACGGCAAGATCGTCGCCTGGTCGATCACCCTCTCGCGCCCTTCGCGCACCGACAACGACAAGATGACCAACGAGGTCGGCTTCTTCAACGAATTCCTCGGCCAGCCGTCGCAGGCGCGGATCGGCGTGCTGCGCCCGGTCGAAGGCTCGAAGCCGCCCAAGTTCACGCTGGTTCGGCAGAGCCCGCTGGAGGTCCTCAACCCCTACTTCGGCAGCACCCCGATCTTCGCCCTCGACCACCCGCTCAGCGTGCTGCGCGGCCAGGTCGTCGCGCTGACGATTCCCACCTGGGCGCCGATGTTCGCCTTCAACGTCGAAGAAGACAACACCTGGCGCGGCAGCCGCCTGCCCGACCACTGCTCCTCGAAGGAAGACATCCAGAACGGCAACCCGCAGCAGGGCGTCGGCAAGACCAAGACCTACGGCTGCTACTACAGCAACGCGCGTCTTTTGTATACGGCGACGCTCGTCAAAGCCGCGGTTAAAAGCGGCTAGAGAGCTTCTTGCCTGAGCCCGCAGTGCGGGCAGTCGCTGACGTCCAGCCCGATCAGCTGGTCGCAGCGGCGGCAGGCGCGCAGGTTCTCCGGCGTGCGGGCGAGGGCGGAGGCCGAGGGGGCGAGCGGCAGGACCATCGCCACCGGGAACATCTCCTCGCCGGTCTCCCGGTCGACGTAGCGCGAGCCGGGCTCGGCGTGCGCAAGCGCCTCGCGGCCCGAGGCCGGCGCGCGCATCCGGTAGAGCTGCTTGGCGTTCACGGCCGCGAACCTTAATAGCTTGCGCGGAACCGATGCGCGTCCTTCTCTTCCACGGCTACATGCTGCGCGGCACCGGCAGCAACATCTACACCGCGAACCTTGCCCGTGCGCTCGCTGCTCTGGGCCACGAGGTCCACCTGCTCTGCCAGGACCGGCAGGTCCGCATCGAGGGGGTCGAGATCCACAACCCGGACATCCACCGCCTGCTGCCGGTCTACGTCAAGGACCCGTACGAGGGCTTCGAGGTGAAGACGTTCTCGGAGCTGAGCGAGGGGGAGCTCGAGCGCTATATCGAGGCCAACGTCGCTGCCGTGCGCGAGGTTGCCGACGCGACGGGGGGCTTCGATGCGGCTCTCGGGGGTCACCTCGTGATGGGGCCCTGCATCCTCGCCCGCGCCGGGATCGGCCGGTTCGCGGCCAAGATCCACGGCTCGGCGCTCGAGTACACGGTCAAACCGGATCCGCGGTTCGTGCCTTACGCCGAAGAGGGGATGAACGCCGCGAGCTGCGTGCTGGTCGGGTCGCGGCATACGGCCGAGTCGCTTTGGGCGGCCCTCCCTAACGTGCCTGGCCTTCGTGACAAGACCCGGTTAGGTCCCCCCGGCGTCGATACCGAGCGCTTTCAGCCGCGGGGTCCTGTAGCGCGGGAGATCGTCTTCGTGGGGAAGTTGATCGTTTCGAAGGGGGTCGATCTGCTCATTGCCGCTTGGCCGCTCGTCAGGCAGGCGCATCCGAACGCGGAGCTGAAGATCGCCGGCTACGGGGAGTACGAGGAGGGGCTGCGGCGGCTGTTGGCGGCGCTCGATCGCGGCGATTTGGACGACGCCCGCGAGATTGCGAAGCTGGGGCGGGGGCTGGAGGGAGGCGCCGCCGAGCTGTTGCCGATCCTGAGTGCGTTCTTGGCCGATCCGCCCGAGGGCTATCTGGAGGCGGCGATGGGAATTGCCGAGTCGATCGAGCTCATCGGACGGTTGGAGCACGACGAGGTGGCGGAGCTGCTGCCGGGGGCTGAGGCGCTCGTCATGCCCAGCACCTTTCCGGAGGCTTTCGGGATGGTGGCCGCCGAGGCTGCTGCCTGTGGGGTGCTGCCGGTTTCCGCCGGGCACTCCGGCATGAAGGAGGTTTCCAGGGAGCTGGCCGAGGCGCTGCCCGACGAGGTGGCTGGGCTGGTCTCCTTTCCGGTCGAGATCGGGGCCGTGGAGGCGATCGCGGAGCGGCTGAACGCCTGGCTTGAGCTGCCCGAGGAGCGGCGGGAGGAGGCTCGCGGGGCGCTTGTCGAGACGGCGCGGCGGCTCTGGAGTTGGGAGGGCGTGGCGCGCGGGGTTATCGCCGCGTCGCGGGGCGAGCTTGACCGTCTGCCGCTTGCATAGAATGCGCGCCCGCCGATGATTGGCCGCCTGCCGATAGCGAAGATGGTCGCTGCCACCCTTGTCCTGACGGTGGTCATCTCTGCCGTGATGCTGCCGATCAACTGGGATGGCCAGCAGGCCTCGACCGCGGCACCCAAGATCGACACGCTGCTCGACGTGATGATCGTCCTCTCGGCCTTCGTCTTCGCCCTGGTGATGGTGATGCTCTTCTACGCCCTGTGGAAATTCAAAGCCAAGCCGGGCGACGAGTCCGACGGCGAGCCGATCCACGGCAACACGCGGCTCGAGATCGCCTGGACGCTGATCCCGACGATCATCGTCCTCTTCGGCGCCGGCTACAGCTGGGCGGTGCTGGACGACATCGAAGAGCCCACCAAGAACCCGCTCACGGTCGACGTCTTCTCCCAGCAGTTCGCCTGGAGCTTCGGCTATCCGGGCAAGGACAACGCCTATTCCGAAGGCGAGCTGCACGTGCCGCTCGACCGGCAGGTCCACTTCAAGATGCACGCGCTCGACGTGATCCACTCCTTCTGGGTGCCCGAGTGGCGGATCAAGAAAGACAACGTGCCGGGGATCACGACGACCGCGATCGTCACCCCGGACAAGCCCGGCACCTACCAGCTGATCTGCACCGAGCTGTGCGGCTTCGGCCACGCGACGATGCGCGCCGAGGTCGTCGTCGAACCGCCGGCGGAGTTCCGCAAATGGGTCGCGGGGCTCGACCGGAAGATCCCCGATCCTTACCTGGAGACGATCCGCCAGGACACCGAAACCGACCCGTTGCCCGTCGGTGCGGGCGGGGCGTAAAGGCATAATGAGGGGGACCTGATGGCCGCCGCGATCAAGCAACCGGGATGGATCCGAGGCCTGCTGGGTGCGGCCCTGGCGGCCGCCTTCGGCGTCGGCCTGGTCGTCGTCCTGCGCGAGATCTCCGGCCTGCCGATCTGGCAGACCGAGCAGACCGGCTACCCGCACGTCGTCGTGCCGCTGATCACCGGCCCGCTCGGCTTCCTCGCCGGCTTCGGCTGCTTCGACTACTGGCTGCGCTGGGCGGCCGGGATGCCGACGATCCCCGAGGACCACTCGCAGCACGGCGCCAAGAGCTGGCGCGACTACTTTCGCTTCAACACCGATCACAAGGTGATCGGCATCCAGTACATCGTCACGACCTTCTTCTTCTTCTTCGTGGGCGGCCTGCTGGCGATGCTGATCCGCGCCGAGCTGGCCCAGCCGGGGGCGCAGATCGTCGATGCCTCGACCTTCAACGGCCTCTTCTCCACCCACGCGGTGCTGATGATCTTCGTCTTCGTCATCCCGGTCTTCGCCGGCATCGCCAACTACGTCCTGCCGCTGATGATCGGCGCTCCGGACATGGCCTTCCCGCGCCTCAACGCGCTCAGCTTCTGGATGCTGCCGCTGGCCGGGCTGCTCTTCATCGGCAGCTACCTGGCCCCGGGCGGCGCCTTCGACGCCGGCTGGACCGGCTATGCGCCGCTCTCGACCGGGGCGCCGCTTGGGCAATCGTTCTTCAACCTGGGGGTGCAGTTCGCGGGGGCCTCTTCGATAGCCACTGCGCTCAACTTCTTAGTCACGATCATCACCATGCGTGCGCCCGGAATGACCTTCTGGCGCATGCCGCTGCTGGTCTGGGCCAACCTCTCGACCTCGCTGCTGGTCGTCGCCGCGACGCCGTTCATCGCCGGCGCCCAGTTCATGGTCCTGCTCGACCGCGCCATCGGCACCCAGTTCTTCCAGTTCGCCGGCGGCGGCGACGTCGTCAGCTACCAGCACATCTTCTGGTTCTACTCGCACCCTGCCGTCTACATCATGATGCTGCCCGGGTTCGGGATCATCTCCGAGGTCATCTCGACCCATGCCCGAAAACCGATCTTCGGCTACCGGTTGATGGCGCTGGCGCTGATCGGGATCGTCGTGCTCAGCTACTCGGTCTGGGCGCACCACATGTTCGTCGCCGGCATGTTCAGCTGGCTGCGCGTGCCGATGATGATCACCACGCTGCTGATCGCGGTGCCGACCGGGATCAAGATCTTCTCCTGGCTGGGCACGCTCTATTTCGGCAAGATCCACACCTACTCGACGGCGATGCTGTTCTCGCTCGCCTTCATCGTCACCTTCACGATCGGCGGAATCAGCGGCGTGATGCTCGGCATGGTGCCGATCGACATCCACGTCTCGGACACCTACTTCATCGTCGCCCACATCCACTTCGTCCTCTTCGGCGGCTCGGTCTTCACGATCTTCGCCGGCATCTACCACTGGTTCCCGAAGATGACGGGGCGGATGTACGACGAGAAACTGGGCCGCGTGCACTTCTGGGGCACGGTGATCGGCACCTGGGGCACCTTCATCCCGATGCACTGGGTGGGAATGGACGGGATGCCGCGGCGCGTGGCCGACTACGCCGAGCAGTTCGGCAACTGGAACCTCTTGATCAGCGTCTTCGCCTTCATGCTCGGCGCCTGCCAGCTCGTCTTCCTCTACAACATGGTCGTCAGCTGGAAGTACGGCCCGCGCGCCGACGGCAACCCGTGGCGAGCGAAGACGATCGAGTGGCAGGTTTCCTCGCCGCCGCCGATCTTCAACTTCGACGAGATCCCGCGCGTGGTCGGCGGTCCGTACGAGTTCGGCGTGCCCGGCGCCCGCCACGCGATCATGGGCGGCGAAGGCGTCGAGGAGGCCAAACCCGAGCCGACCGTGGTGGGGCAGACGTGAGCGTCGAGGCGACCGAGCCGAAGCCCCTGCTCGTCTTCCTCAACGAGGTCGCGGGCGGGCGCAAGCTGCTGGCGGCGGTCGCCGAGCGGGCCGAGAAGGTGCCCTTCGTCGCCGTCGCCGCGCCGCAGAACCAGCCCGCGGTCGGCCAGCTGATCGACGCCGGCGAACTGCGCGAGGCGGCGCGGGCGCGGGTCGAGGTGACGATGTCGATCCTCACCGAGTACGGGGTCGAGTCGGTCGGCGAGGTGATGGACCGTGACCCGGCGCTGGCGCTCGACGACGCGGTGCGCGCCCACGATCCGGGCGAGGTGCTGCTCTCCTGCCTGTACGAGACGCGCTTCGGCTTCGCCCGCAAGGACCTGGTCGAGTGGGCGCGGGGGCGCTTCGAGCCCGACGTGCAGGTCACCCACATCCCGGTGCGGATCGAAGACGACTCGGTCAGCTGGGAAAAAAGCCACACCCTCGTGGTCGCCACTCAGACCGTTGCTGCGCCGGACCTCGTCACTCGCCTCAAAGAGCGCGCCGCCGGTCATCCGCACCGCTACACGATCATCTGCCCCCGCGCCGACGACGTCTCCGAGGCGGAGATCGTCCGCGACCTCGCATCGACGCTGGCCGAGCTCTACCGCGCCGACGTCGATGCCACCGGCCAGCCGATGAGCCCCGACCCCTTCCACGCCGTGCAGAACGCGATCGAGCACTACCGGATCGACGAGGTGCTGATCTCCACCTTTGCCGGCGAGGGATCGCAGTGGCTCGAGGAGGACCTGATCGGGCGCGTGCGCGAGATCACCGACAAGCCGGTCGAGCACATCGAGGTCGGCCGGCCTGCCGCGGCGGTCGCAGCTGCCGTGGCCGAGGGGAGCGAATCCTGATGGAGAGCGCGACCGTCGCCCTGGGCCACGGCCACGAGGAGCACCACGGACCGCCCGAGGCCCACGCGAGCTCGCGGATCGACCGGCAGACGCTGGGGATCCTGCTCTTCATCGTCTCCGAGATCATGCTCTTCGGGGCGTTCTTCGCCTCCTACTTCTTCCTCCGCGTCGTCGTCGACCCGCCGAGCTGGCCGCCGGAGGCCTTCGAGCTGCCCAAGGCCGTCGCCGGGATCAACACGGCGATCCTCGTCTCTTCGAGCTTCACGATCCACTACGCGCTCGAGTCGGTCCGCCGCGGCAACCGGACCGGCCTCAAACTCGGCCTGGTGCTCACCTGGCTGCTCGGCGCGACCTTCCTCTTCATCCAGATGAACGAGTACGCGCACATCGGCTTCAGCGCCCGCGACCTCTCCTTCGGCTCGATCTTCTACGGCCTCACCGGCCTGCACGGCGCCCACGTCTTCGTCGGCCTGCTGCTGCTCAGCTTCGCCACCATCCGCGCCTTCCGCGGCCACTTCGGCCCCGCGGCCAAGGACCACCTCGGCGTAGAGGTCCCCGGCATCTACTGGCACTTCGTAGACGTCATGTGGATCATCGTGTATACGACTGTTTACATCCTCTAGCAACGCGGTAAAACATGGGGTATGCACAACCCCCTTCGATCCGAGGCTGACGCTTTTCGCTGGGTGGTTGTGATCGGCGTCGCGGCGGCGTCGGTGATCCTGTTGGCGCTGTTGATCAAGCCCGTCGTCGGGGCGATCTGGGGGGCGATGCTGATCGGGTTCGGCGCCGGGATGGCCTACCGCAGCTCGCGCGGCTCTTTGCCGCGCAGCGTCGAGCTGACCCGCGGCGGCGACGGCAAGCACAGGCTGCTCGTCGTCGCCAACGAGACCGTCGGCGGCGAGGCGCTGTTGGATGAGATCCGCGGCCGCTGCAAGGACCGGGACTGCGAGATCCTGGTCGTCACTCCCGCCCTGGCCGGCTCTCGGGCGGAGCACTGGGCCTCGGACGTCGACGAAGCGCTCGAGCTGGCGAGGCAGCGGATGGAGCTCTCCCTGCTGGCGATCGGTGAGCTTGGCTTGAAGGCGAGGGGAGAGATCGGCGACGGCGATCCCAACACCGCTATCGAGGACGCCCTGCGGGCCTTCTCTGCGGACGAGATCGTCATCTCGACCCACCCGCCGCACCGCTCGCGTTGGCTGGAGCACGGGGTAGTCGAGCGAGCCCGGGACGAAATCGACCTGCCGATAACCCACGTCGTCGTCGACCTCACGGCCGAGCCTGTCGCAGAAAAATGACAGTTTCGCTTCGCAAGATTTTCATCTAGCGCACCATTTGCGCAACTTGTTGTCTTATGGTCTGCCATCATGGAGACGATGACTGTGAGGCAGAGCTCAGGCGACGACCGGATCGACGTGCTGGAGCGCAAGGTGGACGAAGGCTTCCTTCGTGTCGACGAGCGGTTCGAGCAGATCGACCAACGGTTTATGCATGTCGACGAGCGGTTCAAGCATGTCGATCAGCGGTTTGACGAAGTCAACCAGCGGTTCGACAGGGTCGAAGGCGAGGCTCGACTGCTTCGCACGGAAATGAAAGCCGGGTTCGATCGGATCGACGCGCGCTTCGACGCGTTCCAGCGCACGATGATCCTCTTCTGCGGAGGCATCATTGCGGCTCTGATCGGTGTGATCGTGACCCTGGCCGGTGTGATCGTGACTCAGCTCTGAGTCAGCGCGGGGGCCGAGCGCTCTTCGGATGAGCCGGTTGGGCTTGGCGGCTGCGCGGCTGCCTCGCGGGGCTCGAGGCGCCCGGCCGTGGCGACGGTCCAGAGCATTGCCAGCCAGGTCGCGGTCGCCAGGGCTACGTGGAGCCAGACCAGCTCGCTGGGCAGCTCGAGGGCCCACTGCAGGCCGCCCACGGCGCCCTGCAGGCCTAGCAGGGCGATGACGGCGGTGAGGGGGCGCAGGGCGCGTCGATCGCCGCCGGGACGACGGAGGAGGAGCCAGACGGCGATCGTGGCGACGCCGAACGCGGCGGCGATCGCCGAGTGGCGCTGGACCATCCACTCCAGCGTCCCGGTGCCCTCGAAGTCGAAGCGGTGGACCAGCTCGCCTTCGTGCGCGCCCGCATGCGGGCCCGAGCCGGTGGAGATCGTGCCGGCGACGATCGCCAGTTGGCCGACCGGGATCAGCGCCCGCACCGCCCAGACCCCCAGCCGGTCGGTCGAGAAGAGGCGCTCGCCGGGCTCGTAGCGGGCACACCAGGCGAGCGCGAAGGCCGCGTCGAGCAGCAGCATCGAGAGGATGAAGTGGCCCATCACCAGGCCGGGGGCGAGGTGGTACTTGACGACCAGCGCGCCGAGGATCGCCTGACAGAGGACGCCGAGCGGCAGCAGGGCGCCGAAGAAGGCGAGATGCCCGCGGAAGGGGCGGCGGAACCAGGCGAGCGCGCCCGCGGCGATCACGGCGAGGCCGACGAAGCCGGTCAGCAGCCGGTTGCCGTACTCGATCACGGCGTGGGTTTCGAGCGGCGGCACCGTGCCGCCGTAGCATTTGGGCCAGTCCGGGCAGCCGAGGCCCGAGCCGGTCAGGCGCACCGCCGCGCCGGTCAGCACGATCAACGAGAGCGCCACCAGGGCGACGACGGTCACCTGGGCGTAGCGCTGCGGCGAGACGTCGAGGCGGTCCTTGAGGCGGGTGCCCATCGTCGCGAGATGATCGCAGCGAGCGGCGCTCGGCCGCCGGCGCTCAGCCGGATTTGCTCTTCGAGCCGCCGCCGGCGGTGCTGTCGAGCAGGTACTGCACGAGGTCTTCGAGTTCTTTCGGCGTCAGCTTCTGTTTGTAGTCGGCCGGCATCACGTTGGGGGGGAAGCCCTTGGCGATGACGGCGTTGGGGTCGGCGATCGACCCTTCGATCATCGCCGCGGTCTGGCCCGGGAGGACTTCGTCGAGGTTCGGGCCGACCGTCCCGCCCGCCTGCGCCTCGGCGAGCGTGTGGCAGCCGCCGCAGCCGTTGCTCGCGAAGACCTGCGCGCCCGGACCGCCCGCGACCGTGGGCGGCGCCGCGCCCGGCACCCCCGCGTACATCGCGACGTAAGCGGCGACGTCCTGGGCGTCCTGGCCGCTGACGATGTCGGCGGGCATCGAGGCGGCGGGGTTGGTCGTGCTCGGCCGCGGGAACTCGATCTGCGCCGCGACGACCCCCTCGATCGTGTCTCCGTCCTCCCCGGCGGCCCGCGCCGCGGCGAAGGCGTGGTCGAGGTCGGGGCCGATCTGCGCCGTGGTGCCGGCCTGCGCCATCGCGTGGCAGACGCCGCATTTCTGCACGAAGAGGACCCGCCCACGCTCCTCGTCGGCGGAGTTGGTGCCGCAGCCGGAGGCCGCGAGAGCGGCGATCGCCAAGGCGGCGAGAACGGCGGGGAGGCGGATCGGGTTGGCTGGCTTGGGCATGGTCGTGCGGCGCGAAGCGCGGCGGAGTCTATACGTCGGGGCCGCCCGAAACGCTGCTTGCCAGGCACGGTTGTCGGGTAGGCTTGAGGCGATTCTCACTAACCCCGCGAGCGGCTGAGGAGAGGACGCGAATGCAGGTACGGGACGGGATGTCCGAGGTGGTTCTGACGATGGGCCCATCGCACACGCTGCGCGAGGCGGCGACGATGATGGCCGAGAAGGGTGTCGGCGCCGCCCTGGTCACCGACGACGAGCGGCCGGTGCCGTGCATCGTCACCGAGCGCGACATCCTCAACTCGCTCGGCCGCGGCGAGGACCCCGACAGCGAGCGAGTCGGCGAGCACATGAGCGAGGGCGTGGTCGCCGCCGCACCCGATTGGAGCCTCGAGCACGCCGCCTCGGAGATGTCGACGCGCGGCATCCGCCACCTCGTCGTCTTCGAGGAAGGCACCCTGCTCGGCATCCTCTCGATCCGCGACATCGTGCGGGTCTGGACGAGCGAAGGCGCCACGTCCGGGATGTCGCCGGACTAGCTCAGCTCTTGGGGGGAGAGATCGTCTCCACCGGCAGCACGGCGCCGCGCGCCTTCTGCCTGCGCGGCAGCCGGAAGTAGTCCCGGACCGCCCCCTTGACCATGCTGCGCAGGGCGAAGAGGAGGACGACGCAGGCCGCGAGCGAGTAGATCCAGCCGCGGAACATGAAGCCCTCGGCGAAGATCCCGCAGACGGCGAGGGCGGCGGCGAAGGCGAAGAAGATCGGCGCCCAGGAGGGTCGCTGCCGGTAGACCAGCTCGCCCGGCTCGGTGATCTCGCGCTCCGCGCTCATGAGGCGATGTAGAGGACGGCGGCGACGAAGCAGAGGGCGAAGACCCCGGCAGCGATGCCGCCGGCCAGCAGGCCTGCGCCAATGTCCCGTTTGGCGGTCTCGCGATCCACGGCCGGATTTCTATCAGGCAGGCAGGGCGCCGGGCACCGATCAGCCCAGCCTGGCGTCTATCGGCATCGCCAGGAAGAGCAGGGCCAGGTAGGCGAGCGAGAAGAGATAGGTGCGCAGGGCCCAGCGGCGGTCGGCGCTGCGCAGCAGCCGCACGGCGCAGTAGATGAAGGCGGCGCCGAGGGTCATCGAGACGATCAGGTACTCGACCCCGAAGGCCCCGGCGCAGAAGGGCAGCTGGGTCACCGCGTAGAGCAGGATCGTGTAGAGGAGGATCTGGCGCCGCGTCTCGTCCTCGCCGCGCACGACCGGCAGCATCGGCACGCCGACCGCCGCGTACTCGTCCTTCATCCGCAGCGACAGCGCCCAGAAGTGGGGGGGCGTCCAGTAGAAGACGATCGCGACCAGGTAGAGCGCGGCGGGGTCG
>DATDBO010000041.1:0-14547 GCA_036524775.1 Solirubrobacterales bacterium | reverse complement strand
CGCGCAATCGTCAGATTGCATGTCGCCGCTTCGCGACATTCCCGCGAGAGCCCACCCGACCCTCTCTCGCGGCCTGGCGATTACTTCGTGTGGAGATTGGAGCTGCTGCGGAGCTGGTCGACGCGGTCGAGGATCTGCTCGGCTATTACGTCCTTGGAGGCTTGGTCGAGCGTGGTTTCTTCGGTGGGGCTGATCAGGGTTGCGGCGTTTTCGGTGCTGTCGAAGCCGATCTCGGGGTTCGAGACGTCGTTGAGGACGATCAGGTCGGCCCGCTTGCGGTGGAGCTTCTCGCGGGCGCGGTCGACGTCGTTGCCGTGTTCGGCGGCGAAGGCGACCACGGTCTGCCCCTCGCCCCTCTCCAGACCTCCGAGGATGTCCTCGGTGGGCTCGAGGTGAAGGTCAAGGCCCTCTCCTCCCCGCTCCAGCTTGCCTTCCGCTGCGCTTGCCGCGCGGAAGTCGGCCGGGGCGGCTGCCATCAGGAGGACTTGGGTCTTGGCGAACTCGGTGCGGGTGGCCTCGGCCAGGTCGGCGGTGGTCTCTACATCTATGCGGCGGACGCCGGCGGGCTCGGGCAGGGTTACGTTGGCGGCGATCAGCGTCACGTCTGCACCGCGGCGGGCTGCGGCGGCGGCCAGGGCCAGTCCCATGCGGCCGCTGGAGCGGTTGCCTAGGTAGCGGACCGAGTCGATCGGCTCGCGGCTGCCGCCGGCCGTGACAAGGACCCTGAGGCCGTCCCAGGGACGTTCGCCCACGGGCAGGACGGCTTCGATCCGGGCGAGCAGCTCGGCCGGGTCGGGCAGGCGGCCCCTGCCGAACTCGCCGCGCGAGGCGAGCCGGCCCTCGCCGGGCTCGATCACCTCCACCCCGCGCTCGCGCAGGGTCGCCAGGTTGGCCTGGGTCGCGGCGTCGGCGTACATGCGGTCGTTCATCGCCGGCGCGACGAGGCGCGGCGCCGTGCAGGCGAGGAAGGAGGTGGTCAGCATCGAGTCGGCCATCCCGGCGGCGAGCTTGGCGATCGTGTTGGCCGAGGCGGGCGCGACCAGGTAGGCGTCGCAGCCGGCGGCCACCTCGAGGTGGCCGATCGGGTCGTGCTCGGGTCGCGGGTCGCCGGGGAAGGCGCCGGCCATGGGGTCGCGCTCGAACTCAGAGATCAGCACGGGCGCGCCGACGATGCCCTCGAAGGAGGCCGCGCCGACGAAGCGGCCCGCCGACTCGGTCATCAGCACCCGCACGCCGTGCCCGGCGACGGTCGCCAGACGAGCCAGCTCCAGAGACTTGTATGCGGCTATCCCACCACTGACACCGAGCAGGATGCGGGCCATCTGTCCTCCTGGGGAAGCGGTGCGCTAAGCGCGGTACTCGTATTTGAGCTTGCCCTCGGCAAGCTCGTCCAGCGCCATCGAGAGGTAGTTGCGGTCGCCGCGGCTCTCGACCATCGGCGGCGGGTACTCGCCGAAGCCGCCCTCGCCGAGGTTGTGGAAGTAGCTGTTGATCTGACGCGCTCGCTTCGCCGCGACGACGACCGCGGCGTAATGCGAGTCGGCGTGCTCGAGGAGCTTGTCTACGCGTGGTTTGATCATTCGGCGGCGGAGTCTACCGGCAGGCCCAGCTCGGCGCGCACGATCCCCTCCAGATCCGCCGCCGCCCTCTCCAAATCGGCGTTGACCACGCAGTGGGCGAACTCCCCCCGCGCGGCCAGCTCCTGCTCGGCGACTTCGAGCCGGGCGTCGATCGCCGCGGCGGAGTCGGCGCCGCGCGACTCGAGCCGCTCGCGCAAGACGGCGGGATCGGGGGGAGCGATGAAGACCTGGATCGACTCGCGCATCGCCGCCCGCACCTGACGCGCCCCCTGAACCTCGATCTCGAGCACGACCGAGCGGCCCGCCTCGAGCCGCTTGCGAACCTCGGAGCGCAGCGTGCCGTAGCGGTGGCCGCTATAGGTGGCGAACTCGAGGAAGTCTTCGCGCTCGATCCGCCCGTCGAACTCCTCCGGGGAGAGGAAGTGGTAATCGCGCCCGTCGACCTCTCCGGCGCGCGGCTCGCGCGTCGTCGCCGAGACCGAGAGCTCCAGGTCCGGCACGCGCTCGAGCAGCTTGGCGATCAGCGTTCCCTTGCCGACCCCGCTGGGCCCGGTGATGACGAAGACCTTGGCCATAACAAATGTTCCGCTTCACTCCCGGCGCGAAGAATCAGATATGCACGCTTGGTCGTTCCGCGTCACTGGGCCGGAGATACTGACCGCCGCGGCGGTCGGCTTCGCTACCTGCGAAGTTGGGAGACCAGCTCTGCCCGCTGGCGCTCCGAGAGGCCGCCGATCGTCTTCGACGGCGAGATGCGGCACTGGTTGAGGATCCGGTTGGTCTTCACCCGGCCGTACTTGGGAACCGCGAGAAGCATGTCGAAGACCTTGGCGGTCAGCACGTACTCCGGCGGGTCGAGCAGCAGCGCGTTGATGCTCGCCTTGCCCGCCTTGAGGTCCTTCTTCAGCTTGGCGCGGGCGGTGCGAATGTCGTTTGCCCGCTTCAGCGCGTCCATTCGTTGGTCCAGCGACCTCTCGGGGGCCGCTGCGGAGGTCTTGACTGGGGCGGGCATCGCGCGGCGAGTATAGCCGCGGCTCGCGGGCGTGCAAGGGCTCGCAGGCCGTTTTCCGCCAAATTCACCTAGACCTCGAGTCGAGGTTGAGGTCAGCGAACCGGCGCAGAACGCTCAGCAAGCTCTGCGGCAATGCGATTTCCGGCCCGCGGGTCGCGAAAGCTCTCGGTTCCGACGGCGACGAGCGTCGCCCCTGCAGACAACATTTCAGCGGCGTCGGCTCCGTTGGAGATGCCCCCCATGCCGACGATCGGCACCTTGACGGCCGCAGCGACGGCACGGACCTGCGCCACCGCGATCGGCCGGACCGCGGGACCGGAAAGACCGCCGTGACCCGCAGCGATCCCCGGCTTCCCGGTCGCCGGATCGATCGCACTGGCCTTCAAGGTGTTGATCAGCGACACCGCGTCAGCTCCCCCCTCTTCGGCGGCGACGGCGACCGAGGCCGGGTCGGCCACGTTGGGGGTCAGCTTCACGATCAGCGGCTTGGCGGTGACGGGTCGCAGCGCCTCCAACAGGGCCACCGTCTCCTCCGGCTGCTCCCCCACGATCAGGCCGGAGTGGACGTTGGGGCAGGAGACGTTCAGCTCGAAAGCCGCCACCTCCTCGTGCTCGTCGAGCACTGCGACCATCCGCTTGAAGTCCTCGTGCCCGGTGGCCATCACCGAGACGATCAACGGAACCGGCAGCTCCCCGAGCTGCGGCAAATCCTCAGCCAGAAACCCCTCCAGCCCCTTGTTTGGCAGCCCGATCGAGTTGATCATCCCGGCAGGCGTCTCCCATATTCGCTGCGGCTCATTCCCGACCCTGGGCTCCAGAGTGATCGTCTTGGAGACAAACGCCGAGAACGGAAAATCCTCCAGCAGCGCGTCGCCGTAGACGCGCCGCGCGGCGATCGCGTCGAAGGTGCCTGAGGCGTTGATGACGGGATTCCGCAGCTCCAAGCCGCAGAACTCAATGGGCATCGTGGGGGACGGCCCGATGGTCCCCCTCCGCGAACCCGCGACGGTAGGTGGTTCAGGGCGCATTTCCGCACGGCTCACAAGTTCCCGGAGGGGGACCACCGGGCCGTCTACGCAGAGGCGGATGTAGCCCGCGCCGTCCGGATCCGGAACTGCGCAGCCATAACAAGCTCCATAGCCGCAAGCCATGGGGGACTCCATGGCCAATTGATAAGCAACACCCTGAGTCTCGCAAAGAGCTTTCACCGCATCGAGCATTGGCGGTGGGCCGCAGGCGTAGACAGTTGCTGAACGAGCGTCGTCGCCTTCGAGCATTGCCGCCAGAAGGTCGGTCACGTAGCCGTGGTGGCCGATGTGGCCGTCGTCGCTTGCAAGGCCGACCTCGCAGCAGGCGAAGAGGTCGTCGAGGCCGCCGGAGTGAGCCTCGTCGCGGAAGCCGAGCAGGATGCGGGCCGGGACGTTCGAGGCTGCAAAGCGGCGACGCAGGAGGGCCAGGGGGGCGATTCCGATGCCGCCGCCGACGAGGATCGCGCCCGCGGCGTCGGGCGAGAGCTCCTTCGGCGCCGAGAACTCGTTGCCGAGCGGGCCGTTTACCCAGACTCGCTCGCCCGCCGCCAACTCGCAGAGGCGGTCGGTGCCGGGGCCGATGCCCTCGATCAGGAAGTCGAGCCGGGCGCCGCCGTCCTCGGAGCCGACGTCGGCCACAGAGAAGGCACGGGGCAGGTAGGGGCGGCTGCCTCTCTCCTCCCAGTGCTGCTCGGTCGCCAGCATGTAGAACTGGCCGGGCGCCGGCTCGGGCCCGTCCGCATCGAGCAGGGAGAAGAGGCGGTAGCCGCCAGAGGCGCGGTTCTCCGTTACCTCGCACAGCCGTCGCCCCCAAGGTGCCGGTGAGCGGCTGGGCGCTTCAGGCATCCGCGTGGGCGGAGGCGGCGGCGATGTCATGGATCTCCTGCAGGCTGAGCACCTCCGGGTCGCCCTGCTTCTGCGCGGCGATCGCGCGCACCGCCGCGGAGGCGCCGGTCATCGTCGTCACGCAGGGGATGCCGTGTCGGACCGCGGCTGTTCGGATCGCCTGGCCGTCGGCTCGGGCGCCCGAGCCGGTCGGCGTGTTGATCACCAGGTCGCAGCGGCGCTCGCGGATCAGGTCGACGACGTGCGGCGATCCCTCACCGAGCTTGCTGATCCGCGTCACCGGCACCCCCATCGAGGAGATCGATTGCGCCGTCCCGCCGGTCGCGATCACCTCGAAGCCGAGGTCATGGAAGCGCGCCGCCATCTGCGTCGCCGCCGGCTTGTCGGTGTCGGTGACGGTGATGAAGACGCTGCCCTCAGTCGGCAGCAGCACCCCGGCCGCCGCTTGGGCCTTGGCGAAGGCGGTCGGGAAGTCGGCGGCGAGGCCCATCACCTCGCCGGTGCTCTTCATCTCGGGGCCGAGCACCGAATCGACCCCGGCGAACCGGGCGAAGGGCAGCACCGCCTCCTTGACGCTGACGTGGCCGCCGCGTGGCTCGGGCAGGTCGAGGTCGGCCAGCCTCTCCCCCAGCATCAACCGCGCCGCGACCTTGGCGAGCGGCGTGCCGGTCGCCTTGGAGACGAAGGGCACGGTGCGCGAGGCGCGCGGGTTGGCCTCGATCACGTAGAGCCGCCCGCCGGCGATCGCGTACTGGATGTTGATCAGCCCGATCACGCCGAGCTCGAGGGCGATCCGGGCCGTCGTCGCGCGGATCTGGTCGAGCATCTCCTCGCCGATCGAGAGCGGTGGGATCACGCAGGCGGAGTCGCCGGAGTGGACCCCGGCTTCCTCGACGTGCTGCATGATCCCGGCGACGTGGACGTCGCTGCCGTCGGCGAGGGCGTCGACGTCGATCTCGATCGCGTTCTCGAGGAAGCGATCGAGCAGCAGCGGGTGCTCCTGGTCGGCCTTGACGTGCTGCTCGAGGTAAGCGGCGAGGTTCTCGGTCGAGTAGCAGATCTCCATCGCCCTGCCGCCGAGCACGTAGGAGGGGCGGACGAGCAGCGGGAAGCCGACCTTCTCGGCGATCACCGAGGCCTCCTCGGCCGAGAGCGCCGTCCCGTAGGGCGGGTGCTCGATCCCCAGCCGGCGCAGCAGGGCGCCGAAGCGACCGCGGTCCTCGGCGAGGTCGATCGCGTCGACCGGCGTCCCGAGCAGCGGCACGCCGGCCTCCTCGAGGGCGCGCGCGAGCTTCAGCGGCGTCTGGCCGCCGAACTGGACGATCACCCCCTCGGGCTTCTCCTGTTCGCAGACGGCGAGCACGTCCTCCGCGGTCAGCGGCTCGAAGTAGAGCCGGTCGGAGGTGTCGTAGTCGGTCGAGACGGTCTCCGGGTTGCAGTTGACCATCACCGCGTCGCGGCCGGCTTCGCGCGCGGTCATCGCTGCGTGCACGCAGCAGTAGTCGAACTCGATCCCCTGGCCGATCCGGTTGGGCCCGGCGCCGAGGATGACGACCGAATCGCGCTCTCCCCGGCGCACCTCCGAGGCCGCCGTCCCGTCCGGACCAGGGCGCTCGTGGGCGGAGTAGTAGTAGGGCGTCGCGGCCTCGAACTCGGCGGCGCAGGTGTCGACCGACTTGTAGGTGCGGGCGAGGCCCTCGGTGCCGTCGCCGTCGAGCGCCAGCGCCTGCAGCTCGCGCAGGAACCAGCGGTCGACCTGGCACTGGCGGTGGACCGCCTCGACGTCGAGCCCGCGGCGGAAGGCCTCGAGGATCAGGTCGAACCGCTCGGCGCAGGGGACGGCGATCGCCTCCAACAGGTCTTCGTCGCCGGCGGGCGGCTCGGCCGGCGTGTCGAGCTCGCGCGAGCGCATCGCCTTGGCGAAGGACTCGCGAAAGGTGCGGCCGATCGACATCACCTCGCCGACGCTCTGCATGTGGGTAGAGAGGCGGCCCTCGGCGCCGGGGAACTTCTCGAAGGCGAAGCGCGGGATCTTCGTCACCACGTAGTCGATCGTCGGCTCGAAGGAGGCGGGCGTGGCGCGGGTGATGTCGTTGGGGATCTCCTCGAGGGCGTAGCCGACGGCGAGCTTGGCCGCCATCTTGGCGATCGGGAAGCCGGTCGCCTTGGAGGCGAGCGCGGAGGAGCGCGAGACGCGCGGGTTCATCTCGATCACGACGATCTCGCCGCTCTCCGGGTCGACGGCGAACTGGACGTTGGAGCCGCCGGTCTCGACGCCGACCGCGCGGATCACGCGGATCGCCTGGTCGCGCAGCTCCTGGTAGAGCCGGTCGGTGAGCGTCTGCGCCGGCGCGACGGTGACCGAGTCGCCGGTGTGGACGCCCATCGGGTCGACGTTCTCGATCGAGCAGATGATCACCACGTTGTCGTTGCGGTCGCGCATCACCTCGAGCTCGAACTCGCCCCAGCCGAGCACCGACTCCTCGACCAGAACCTGGTTGATCGGGCTGGCGGCGAGGCCCTCGGAGACGACCTGGCGCAGCTCGGTCTCGGTCCTCCCCACGCCGCCGCCCTGGCCGCCCAGGGTGAAGGCGGGGCGCACGATCGCCGGCAGGGCGATGCCGCCTTCGGCGAGCGCCGCCTCGACCTCGCCGAGGCTGCCCACGGTCAGCGACCAGGGGATGCGCAGGCCCGCGTCGGTCATCGTGCGGCGGAACTCCTCGCGGTCCTCGGCACGGCGGATCGCCCCCTCGTCGGCGCCGATCAGCTCGACCCCGAAGCGCTCGAGCGTGCCGTCCTCGTGCAGCGCCATCGCCACGTTCAGCGCCGTCTGGCCGCCCAGCGTCGGCAGCAGCGCGTCGGGGCGCTCCTTCTCGATGATCTTCGCCACCGGCCCCGGCAGCAGCGGCTCGACGTAGGTCGCGGTGGCGAACTCGGGGTCGGTCATGATCGTCGCCGGGTTGGAGTTGACGAGGACGACCTCGTAGCCCTCCTCGAGCAGGACCTTGCAGGCCTGCACGCCGGAGTAGTCGAACTCGGCGGCCTGGCCGATCACGATCGGCCCCGAGCCGATCAGGAGGATCTTCTCGAGGTCGGTGCGCTTAGGCATGCGCCAGCTCGAGGAAGGAGTCGAAGAGGTGGCGAGCGTCGTGCGGGCCTGGACCGGCCTCGGGGTGGTACTGGACGGTCGCAGCGGCGACGTCTTTGAGCACGAGGCCCTCGACCGTGCGGTCGTAGAGGTTGAGGTGGGAGAGCTCGGCGACGCCGAAGTCGGTCTCCCAGCGGACCGGCTCGTCGGCCTCGATCCGCGGCTCACCGGCCGGGCCCTGCACGGCGAAGCCGTGGTTCTGGGAGGTGATCTCGATCCGGCCGCTCGCCAGCTCCTTGACCGGGTGGTTGGCGCCGCGATGGCCGAAGGGCAGCTTGAAGGTCTCCAGGCCGACGGCGCGGCAGAGCAGCTGGTGGCCGAGGCAGATGCCGAAGAGCGGCTTCACGCCGACCAGCTCGCGCACCGTGTCGACGACGTACCCGAGCGCGCTCGGGTCGCCGGGCCCGTTGGCGAGGAAGACGACGTCTGGGTCCTCGGCCAGGACCTCACCCGCGCCGGCGGTGCACGGGAGCAGCGTCAGGCGGCAGCCGCGGGCGCGCAGCTCGCGCACGATGTTGAGCTTGATGCCGGTGTCGATGCCGACCACGTGCGGCCCGTCGCCGTCGAAGCGGACCGGCTCGGGCGGCGTCACCGTGCGGGCCAGGTCGGCACCCGCCATCGACGGCTCGGCGGCGACCCGTTCGCGCGCCTCGGCCTCGAGCGTCGGGGCCGCGAAGATGCCGCCCCTCATCGCTCCCTTGTCGCGGATGTGGCGGACCAGGGCGCGCGTGTCGACGCCGCCGATCCCAGGCACGCCGCAGTCGGCCAGCCAGTCGAGCCAGCCGCCCTCCGCGCCGGCCGCGTCCTCGCCGTTCTTCGGCTCGCGCATGACGACGCCGCGGACGTGCACCCGGTCGGACTCCATCGCCTCGGCAGAGACGCCGTAGTTGCCGATCAGGGGGTAGGTGAAGACGATGATCTGCCCGGCGTAGGAGGGATCGGTGACCGACTCCTGGTAGCCGGTCATCGCGGTGTTGAAGACGACCTCGCCGGTGACCTCGCCCCCGTGGCCGCAGGGCACGCCGTCGAAGCGGGTGCCGTCCTCGAGCAGGAGGTAGCCGGCGCTCACGCCGCCACCCCCAACGTGAAGCTGCGCAGTCGGTAGGCGACTTGGCCGCCGGCCAGCGTCATCAGCACGCGGCCGGTCAGCTTGCGGCCCGCGCACCAGGAGTTCTGCGAGCGGCTCTCGTAGCCCTCCTCGCCGACGGTCCACTCGGCGCCCAGGTCGCAGAGGGCGACGTTGGCCTCGCTGCCGGGGGCCAGGCTCGGCCGCTCGAGGTCGAAGGGCGCCGCGCCGCCCGCCATGCGCTCGACCAGCAAGGCCAGGTCGATCGTGCCGGGCAGGACGAGCTCGGTGTGCAGCGCGGCGAAGGCCGTCTCCAGACCCGTCACCCCCATCGCCGCCTGCTCGAAGGGGACCTCCTTTTCCTCCAGGGCGTGCGGAGCGTGGTCGGTGGCGACGCAGTCGATCGTGCCGTCGCGCAGGCCCTCGATCAGCGCCTGGCGGTCGCTCTCGGCGCGCAGCGGCGGGTTCATCTTGAAGCGGCAGGGGTCGAGGCTGCGCACCTCCTCGTCGGTGAGGCAGAGGTGGTGCGGGCTCGCCTCGCAGCTGATCCGCACGCCGGCCACCTTGGCGGCGCGCACCGCCTCGACCGACTCGGCGGCGGAGAGGTGCTGGACGTGGATCCGGCCGCTCTCGTAGCCGGCCAGCGCCGCGTCGCGGGCGATCGTCGTCGACTCCGAGACGGAGGGGATGCCGGCCAGGCCAAGCGACGCCGAGACCGGGCCCTCGTGCATAACGCCGTCGCCGGAGAGCTCCGGGTCCTCCTCGTGCAGGGCGATCGTGCCGCCGCAGAGCTGCTGGTACTGGAGCGCCCGGCGCAACACGCGGGCGCTGCGGACCGGCAGGCCGTCGTCGCTGAAGCCGATCGCGCCGGCTTCGCGGAGCGAGGCCATCTCGGTCAGCTCCTCTCCCGCCATGCCGCGCGTCACCGTGGCGAGGAAGCCGACCGGCACGCAGGCCGCCTCGCGCGCCGCGGCGCGCAGCGCCTCGACGTCGGCCGGATTGCTGACGGTCGGGTCGGTGTTGGCCATCGCGAGGATGCCGCAGTAGCCCCCGGCCGCGGCGGCGCGGCTGCCGGTCTCGACGTCCTCCTTGTGCTCGTGGCCGGGGACGCGGAGGTGGACGTGCGGGTCGAAGAAGGCCGGGAAAGCGTGCAGGCCCTCGGCCTCGACCTGCTCCAGGTCGTCGAGATCGGCGTCGGGGGCGGCGAGCTCGGCGATCCGCCCGTCGCGGACGACGACGTCGTGGACGCCCTCGATGCCGGCGACCGGGTCGAGCACCGTCGCGCCGCGCAGGACCACGTCGGCGCCCTCGCCGGAGCGCATCTCGAGCGCCTCGGCGAGGCTCACGCGGGCTGTCCGATCGGGGTCGGGCTCGACTCGGAGTCGCCGGGTGCCGGGGCGGGGCGATCGCTCCGCGCCGCCAGCAGCTCGTAGAGGATCGCCATCCGCACGACCAGCCCCGAGGCGACCTGCTCGGTCATCAGCGACTGGGGCGAGTCGATCACCTCGCCGGAGAGCTCGACGCCGCGGTTGACCGGCCCGGGGTGCATCAGCAGCCGGCGAGGGCCGAGCCGCCGGGAGTCGATCTGGAAGTGGGCGGCGTACTCGCGGATCGAGGGGACGAAGCTCTCCGCCATCCGCTCTTTCTGCAGGCGCAGCGCGTAGACGACGTCGGCCTCCTCGAGACCGTCGAGCGAGTGGGAAACCGCGCAGCCGAGCTGCTCGATCCCGCGCGGGATCAGCGTCGGCGGGCCGCAGACGGTGACCTCCGCCCCCATCGCCTGGAACGCGGCGAGGTTGGAGCGGGCGACGCGGCTGTGCAGGACGTCGCCGACGATCCAGATCCGCTTTCCCTCCAGGTCGCCGAGCCGGCGGCGCAGGGTGAAGAGGTCGAGCAGCGCCTGGCTGGGGTGCTCGTGCTTGCCGTCGCCGGCGTTGACCACCGCTGCCTCGGTCCAACCGGCGACCAGCTGGGCGGCCCCGGCGTAGGGGTGGCGGATCACGATCGCCGCCGGGTCGTAGGCGGAGAGGGTCGCGCATGTGTCCTTCAGCGACTCGCCCTTCTCAACCGAGGAGCCGGCCGCCTTGAGCGAGATCAGGTCGGCGGAGAGGCGCTTCGCGGCGAGCTCGAAGGAGGCGCTGGTGCGGGTGCTCGACTCGTAGAAGAGGCTGACCACGGTGCGGCCGCGCAGCGTCGGCACCTTCTTGATGTCGCGCCGACCGACCTCGGCGAAGCTTTCGGCACGGTCGAGGATCGCTTCGATCCCGTCCCGGTCGAGATCCCCGACCGCCAGCAGGTGCCTCATGCGACCGCCTCCGCGGTCTGCGGCTCGGAGATCGTCACCCGGTCGACCTCGTCGACCTCCTCGAGGCTGACGTTGACCCGCTCGCCGCGCGCGGTCGGCAGGTTCTTGCCGACGTAGTCGGGACGGATCGGCAGCTCGCGGTGGCCGCGGTCGCAGAGGACCGCCAGCTGCACCCGCTGCGGGCGGCCGTAGTCGAAGAGGGCGTCGATCGCGGCGCGCACGGTGCGGCCGGTGAAGAGCACGTCGTCGACGAGGACGACGGTGCGCCCGCCTGCGTCGAAGTCGATGTGCGAGGCGTGCACGACCGGCTGCGCGGCGGGCGAGCGGCCGGCGACGTCGTCGCGGTAAAAGGAGATGTCGAGGTCGCCGATCGGCGTCTCAGCCGCGGTCAGCTCGCCGACCAGGGCGTGCAGGCGGCGGGCGAGGAATACGCCGCGGGTGTGGATGCCGACGATCGCGAGACGCTCGGGCTCCGGATTGGCCTCGGCGATCTCGTGGGCGATCCGCTTCAGCGTTCGCCGCAGGTCGTCGCGCTCGAGCACGACCTTCTCGCTCACTTCTGTGCTCCTTCCTGGCCTCTCGGGACCGGGTTAAAGGACGGCCTCACAGTAGCAGCAGGGGCAGCGGGCCGGGGTAGGGCCTCGCCGTCGCAACAGATGGGGAGGCGCCGTCGAGGCCCTACCCCGGCCCGCCGTTGTCCCTGGCTCCGTTCGAGACGAGCTTGGGTTCTCCGCGCTCGGCGAACGGGATCTCGATCAGGTCGAAGTCGCGGGGGGCGATCGCCGGCTCGAAGACCTCCTTGGCCTCCTCCAAGACCTTGCCGACGTGGTAGCGGGAGGAGATGTGGACGAGGGCGAGGAGCTTGACTTCCGCCTCGCGAGCGACGGCGGCGGCTTGGCCGACCGTCGAGTGGCCGGTGTCGGCAGCCCGCTGCGCCTCCTCCTCGGCGAAGCTCGCGTCGTGGACGAGCAGGTCGGCGCCCCGCGCGGCTTCGACCGTCGCGTGGCAGGGTGCGGTGTCGCCGGTGACGACCAGGGTGCGCCCCGGGCGCGACTCGCCCATCACGTCGCGCGGGTCGACCGGGCCGAGCGAGCCCTGCACGGTCTCGCCCCGCTGCAGGGCGGCGAAGTCCGGGCCTTCCTTCACGCCCAGCCGCTTGGCCGTCTCGGGGTCGAAGCGGCCGGGCCGGTCGGTCTCGACCAGCGCGTAGCCGAGCGCGCGCACGCCGTGCTCGACCGAGTAGGAGCGGACCTCGGCACCGTCGCACGGCACCGCCTCGCCCGGCTCGAGCTCGACCAGGTCGACCCGGTAGCCGACCTTGCCGATCACCCGCCCGAGCCCCTGGATCAGGTCGCGCAAGCCGCGCGGGCCGTAGATCGTCAGCGGCCGCCCGCGCTCGGTCAGGTCGTAGGTTTTCAGCAGGCCGGGCAGGCCGAGGAAATGGTCGGCGTGGAAGTGGGTGAAGAAGATCGCATCGACCTGGACAAGCCCCAGCGAGCGCTGCATCTGCCGCTGCGTCCCCTCGCCGCAATCGAACAGCAGTCGTTCGCCGCCGCGCGCGACGAGCAGGCCGGCCGTGTTGCGCCGCGCCGACGGCACAGCGCCGCCGGTGCCGAGAAAGGCAACCGAGAGATCCATGGGGCGCGAGGATAAGCTGCAAGTCGAGCGCCCGTAGCTCAGCTGGATAGAGCGCCGCCCTCCGGAGGCGGAGGCCACAGGTTCGAATCCTGTCGGGCGCGTCATGGATCTGGGCATGGACAGCCGCCCGCCGCGAGGGGCGGTGGCGGTGGTGATCGTCGGTTTGGTCGCGACCCTCGCGGCCTGGCTGCTCTCGACCGACGAGAGCGGCGGCAGCTCGGTGGAGATCGAGTGGGTGGCGCGTTCGCCGCTGCCCGACTCGGCCCCGGCGGCGATACCGGGCGGCGGCTCGATGCGGCTCAGGGACAGCGGCCTGCGCGTGACCGAAGCCAACCTCGAAGGCGAACGGGTCTACCGGGCCACCTCGGTGCTGCGGATCGAGGCCGGCTCCGCCGTCGGGCAGGCGCGGGTGAACTGTCAGATGAGCGCCGGCGGCGGTGCCGAGCTGGGCCGCACGGTCAACAGTCGCGGCGCCTTCCCCCGCTCCAGCGGCGAATACAACCTGACCAAGCAGGAGGTCCCGGGCAGCGTCGGAATCCGACTGCCGATCCAAGGGGCCGAATACGCCTCGCTGGAAATGGAGGACGCCTTCGAGACCTTCACCGACCTGCCCGGGGTCGTGGTCAGCTGGATGCCCTACCGGACGAAGTCGCAGGAATGGCAGTGGGGCCTTCCGGAGGGCCGCCCAGAGCAGCCGCTCGCTCTCGGCTTCGCCGGCTTCTGGCGCACGGCCGGCGAGATATCGGTGAAGGTCTCCTGCACGCTGGAGACGGGCGGCGGCAGGGCCCGTGTGGGCACGGGCGGCGAGCTCAGCCGCTAGCCGGCCTGAGTCATCTCTCGGCAGGCGCGACGAGCAGCTCCGGGCCCTCGATCCCTTTGCCCACCTTGTTCAGCTTCGGGTTGGCGGGAGCGCCCTCCATGCGCGCGGCGGACAGCGGCGCGCACATCGCGATCGCGTCCTCGGCGCTTAGGTCGGGACGCAGCCAGGCCGCCTCGGCCTCGGCGCCGGACAGGATCGCCGGCATCCGGTCGTGCACCGTCGCGACGACCTCGTTGGGGGTCGTGGTGACGATCGTGCAGCTGTAGAGCCAGCCGTCCTCGAAGCCCCGGTCCTCCTCGTCCTGCCACTCCTTGCGCGTGCAGAGGCCGGCGAAGGCGAAGGGCTCGCCACCATCGACCGTGAAGCGCCACGGTTGGCGCGGCTGCTTCGGATCCTCCGCCACCATCCACTCGTAGAAGCCGTCGGCGACGATCAGACAGCGGTGGCGGAACTTGCCGACCAGCGGCGCGTAGGCGCGGCTCGAGTCGAGGTTCTCGGCTTTGGCGTTGATCATCCGGTAGCCGACCTTGAGGTCCTTCGCCCAGCGCGGCACCAGGCCCCAGCGCATCAGCCGCGCCTCGCGCTCGCCCGAGGCCGCCTCGTCGGGATCGGGCGAGGAGCGCACGGTGAGCACCTCCTGCGTCGGCGCGACGTTGAAGCGCCCCAAGCCCGATTCGGCTTTCTTCACGCGCTCCTTCGAGGGCGGCGGCGCCTCGCCCGAGGAGTTGCGCTCGAGCGAGCGTTCGAGCTCGACCTGGAAGCGGTCGGCGATCGTCTTCGTGTCCTTCGCCGTGACCGTGAAGCGCCCGCACATGCGGTCCAGACTAGCCCGCCGGGGCGACCTCCCCCGGCCGCCTGGAGCCGGGCCTTGCCTCGGGGTGGTCGCGGTACCAATCGAGCGTGCGGCGGAGGCCCTCTTCCAGGCCGACCCCGGGGCGCCACCCGGTCAGCTCGCGCAGCTTGCTCGAGTCGACGAACTGGCGGTCGATCTCGCCGTCGGGGTTGCCCTCGCCCTGGAAGTCGGGCTCGATCCCGGCGCCGCCGAGCTCGGCGATCAGGCCGACCCCCTCGCGCACCGAGTGCGGGCGCTCGCCGCCGGCGTTG
>DATDBO010000040.1:0-88642 GCA_036524775.1 Solirubrobacterales bacterium | reverse complement strand
AGGTGATCAGCGGCTTCCGCGTCGCCCCCGGCGGCGCCCAGCAGCTCTACGGGATCGAGCCCGACCTGACCGTGCTCGGCAAGGTGCTCGGCGGCGGCCTGCCCGCCGCCGCCTTCGGCGGGCCCGAGGCGACGATGGAGCGCGTCGCCCCCGCCGGCGACGTCTACCAGGCCGGCACGCTGTCGGGCAACCCGTTGGCGGTCGCCGCCGGGCTCGCCACGCTGCGCCGCCTCGACCCGGCTGCCTACCGGCGCCTCGGCGAGCTGACCGAGCGGTTGGCGTCCGGCTTCGAGGCGCTCGCCGCCGACCGCCCGCTGCGGGTCGCCTCGGCGCCCGGCTTGCTGACGCTCTTCTTCAGCGCCGAGCCGGTCACGGACTTCGCCGGCGCCTCGGCCTGCGACCTCGCTGCGCACGCGAGCTTCTGCCGGGCGATGCTCGACCGAGGGATCTACCCGCCGCCCTCGCAGTTCGAGGCCTGGTTCGTCTCGCTCGCCCACGACGAGGAGGCGATCGACGGGACCCTGGCCGCAGCGGCGGAGTCGCTCGAGGAGGCGCTGCGATGAGTGCCCTGGACGAGCTCGCCTCGCAGCTGCGCGCCGAGGACACGCCGATCTCGCCGCACGTCGTCGATCCGGACGCCGAGCAGGCGTTCGCGCCCCCCGGCGAGCGCGCCTTCGTGATCGAGGCCGTGCGCGAGGGCTACCTGCTCCATTACGGCGAGCCGCGCCTGCTCGCCGGGCACGACGCCGACCTGGCGCTGCTCGCCGGCGACTCCCTCTACGCGCTCGGCATCGAACGCCTGGCCCGACTCGGCGACACCGCCGCCGTCCACGTCCTCGCCGACCTGATCAGCACTTGCGCCCAGCTTCATGCCGAAGGGAAAGAGACCGAGGTTCCAGCCGCCTGGGAGAGGGCTACTCGGAGCCTAGGCGCGATCTGACCAAGCAGTTCAAGGACGCAGCCGACTGAGGACGCCGAAATGCGCCGGTCAGATCGCGCCTACTTCCGCACGGCGCATTCGCGGATCAGCTCGGTGGTCACTTCGGTGCCGCCGGCGAAGCCGAAGTCCGCCCTGGCGAACTGGTACAGGCCGATCGTGAATCCGTCCGGCGCCGGGCAGCCGGCGTTGACGTAGCTGCGCTGCTTGCCGCGGTAGCTGTAGAGGCGCCGCAGCTTCATGTCGAAGTGGGTGACGTAAGCCCAATCGCTCGCCGAGGCGGGAAGCGAGGTCTTGATCACCGTGCCGAGCTGCCCGGGCTGTTTGACGATCCTGAAGCTGAGCACGAAGGCCGAGGGCGGCTTGAGGCCGTAGACCTGCGCCAGCAGCCGCCGGTCGCCGCCGGCGCGCTCGGCGTTGAAGACGAGCATCGGCCCCTTGAAGGTGAAGGGGGGTTGGTTGTCGAGGTGGACGCGAGCCTCGATGTGGCCGCGCCCGACGATCGCGCCGCCGCAGATCCGTTTCGCCGCCGCGATCGTCGTCGGCTGGATCTCGCGCACCCGGCAGGTCGGGAGGCCGCGGTCGAAGATCTTGCCGCGACGGTTGATCGCGATCGAGATCGTCCGCAGCTGCGGCGGCGGGTCGAGCCCCGCCGCCGACTTGAAGCTGCTGCCGATCGAGACGGCGACCGGCGCCGTTCCGGCACGGGGCAGCGCCCGCGGCGAGATGCCGCCCTCGAAGGAGACCACGACGTCGCCTTCCTGCCCCCTTATCGCCTGCGCCGAGCCGGCGACGCCGAGCGCCACGAGCAGCACCGCCGCCGCGACCCAGGCGCGCCTCAACTCAGATGAACCTCGAGGAGTCGATCCTGCACTCCTTGAAGGGGAATTCGATCACCGTGTTGTTCGCTCTGTTGTTGTTGTTGTTGAGCTTCACGGCCAGCTTCTGCGCTTTGAACTTGTCTTCGGCCTTGAGCGCCTGGCCGATCTGCTGCAGGTAGGTCTTCTCCTGTTTCAGGTAGCCGATCCACTTGCTCAGCTTGGTCTCATAGGTCGCGGGCCGCGGCACCTGGCCGATCTGGGCGACCGCCTTGCCGAGCGCCGTGGCAGCGCGCACGAAGCGCCTGCCGGCGGGCTTCAGCTCTCCCCGCTGGACCTGGCCTTTGACGCCTTTGAGGATGCGCGAGTTGGCTTCGCTGTTGGCCTTGCAGATCGGCTCGACCCCTTCGGCGTATTCCTTCCGCTCTTCCGGGGTGGCAAGCGCCACAGGCGCGACCACGAGCAGAGCCGCGGCCGCCGCCAGGGCGAGCTTCGGCAACGAAGACTTCCTCACTGAGCTTCTCACTGGGCGATTCCCCCTGTCATCGAACTGTCGACCCGCCTCGAAAATACACAAGTTCCTGATCTGTCTACTTACCTAACCCGCGCGCGAGCCGTGAAGATCGATCTCCGGCAGCACACGCTCCAGCCACGGCGGCAGCCACCAGACCCGCTCGCCGAGCAGCAGCATCAGCGCCGGCAGGAGGACTATGCGCACCACGGTCGCGTCGATCACGACGGCGACGGCGAGGCCGGTGCCGAGCTGGCTGATCATCGCGATGTCGGCACCGGCGAAGGCGACGAAGACGGCGGTCATGATCGCCGCCGCGCCAGTGATCACGCGGGCCGTCTTCTCCAGGCCGAAGACGATCGCCTCCTCGTTGGAGGAGTTGTTCTCGTAGTGCTCGCGCATGCGCATCAGCAGGAACACCGCGTAGTCGATCGAGAGGCCGAAGACGATGCCGAAGATCCCGGCGGCGCCGATCGCGTCGACGTAGGTGTGGCCACCGAGCGGCCAGCCCTCGGGGACGTCGAAGAGCAGGGTGAGGACGCCGAAGGCGACGGCGACGGTGACCAGGTTGAGGACGACGGCGATCGCCGCCAGCAGCAGCGCCCGCAGGATGACGACCAGGATCAGGAAGGTGGCGAGCGTGATCACGCCGACCATCAGCGGGATCCGCTCCGAGATCACGTCGGTGTAATCGATCAGTTCGGCGGCGCCGCCGGTGACGCCGGCGGTTACGCCGCCGGCCGCCGCGAGGGCGTCTGCATCCTCTTTCAGGCGCTCGTTGAGCGCCCGCGAGCCGTCGGTGTTGAAGGTGTAGCGGGGGATCACGACCATCTGCGCGGCCTGCCCGCCGTCGTCGACGGCGACGATGCCCGCCGCCCGCTGCCGCTGCTCGGCCGGCGCCCCGTCCAGCGCCGAGAGGACGAAGTAGCCGGAGTCGAAGATCCCGGGCGAGGAACGCCGCAGCCGCCCGACCCTGCGCTCGAGGCGCTTGGCGCTGACCTGCACCCGCACGGCAGCCCGCTGCAGGCCGCGCGGCAGCGGCTCGGAGCGATGGAAGCCTTCGGCAAGCCGGGCTTCGAGCGTGTCGGCGCCGCCGCGCAGCTGCCCCAGGCCGCCGGCTAGTTCGGAAGCGCCGCCTTCGAGCCGCGCCAGCCCCCCGGGCAGCCTCTCGGCGCCTTCAGACAGCTCGCCGAGGCCGTCGCGGAGTTTGGCGCCCCCGTCGGCGAGCCTGCGCTGGCCGTCATGCAAGCGCTCCGCCTGTCCGTTCAGCTTCTGGGCTTCGTTGCGGGCGTTGGCCAGGGCGAAGACGAGCGTTTCCGCCTGCTGCGCCAGCGGAGCCAGGCTCGGGTCGACGGCCGCGCGGCTCTTCAATTCGTCGCGGAGGCGCCTCGCTCGCGCGACCCCGTTGCCGCGCAGCGCGTTCAGCAGGACCGCCGAGGATTCCTCTACCGAGAGGGCGCCGAGCTGCGCTTCGCGCTGGCCGGCGGCCAGCCGGGCCGAGCCTTTGTGGAGGCGGTCGATCGCCGTCACCGCTTCGTTGGCGCCGGCCGCGACCTGGCCGATGCCCCCCTCGAGCTGTTCGGCGCCCTCCCCGGCCCTCCCGGTCCCGGTGGCCAGCAAACCGGCGCCGAAGCTCGCTTTCTCCAGCCCCGAGCGCAGCCGGTCGACCGCGTCGGCCGCTTCGCCAAGCTGCTCGCCCTGTCGCTTCAAGCGCTCCGGGTTGGCTTCGCCGCGCTCTGCCAGGAGGTCGTTGCCGGCCCGTTGGAGCTGCTTCGCCTGGCGGCGAATCGGCGCCGGGCCGATCACAGCCTGCACGCCCGGGTCGTCGGCGATCAGTCGCTGCCGGCGGGTCAGCGCCGCGAGGCTGCGGCCCTCGGTGATCGGCCCCTGCTCCGCGACCGCGACGAGGACGAAGGGGGCGTCCCAGCCGGGGCCGATCGTGTCGGCGATCAGCTCCGCTTCCTGGCGCGCCTGGTTCGAGGCGGGCAGCTGTTCGGCGCTCGGTGGGCCGGTCTTCAGCGCCAGCGCCGGCGCCGCGAGGAGCAGGACGACGACGCCGATCAGGATCGCCGCGGGCAGCGGCCGGCTGAGCGCGCCGCGGACCAGGGTCATCACGGCGCCGCCGTCGGTGCGGCGCTTGCCGATCCGCCAGCGGTCGATGTTGTGACCGGTGACGACGAGCAGCGCCGGGCCGACCAAGGCGGCGACGAGGACGCTGATCGCGGTGACGACGATCGCCGTGCCTGCGAGGGAGAGCATCAGGTTCCCCGGCACCACGAACAGCGTCACCAGCATCGCCAGGAAGAGGGTCGAGCCGGCGAAGGCGGTCGTGCGGCCCGCGGTGCGGCGCGTCAGCCGAGCCGCCTCGAGCGGCTCGGCGCCGGTCTCCAACTCCTCGCGGAAGCGGGAAACCATCAAGAGGGCATAGTCGACGCCGAGCGCCAGCCCCATCATCGAGCAGACGGTCAGCGCCGAGCCGTCGATCGCGACCCACTCGGCGACGATCGCGAGCACGCCGCGCGAGCTGATCACGGTCACCGCGCCGAAGACGAGCGGGATCGCGGCGGCCACCGGCGAGCGGAAGACGAGCAGCAGGACCAGCAGCAGGAAGGGGATCGCGATCAGCTCGGCGACCCGCGTCGAGTGGACCGACTCGTCGATCGTCGCCCGCAGCAGGCTGGCGAGGCCGGTCTGGTCGGCTTCCACCGGGTCGGAGATCTCCTCTTCGAGGGTGCGGTTGAGGAAAGGCACCGTGTCCTCGACCGCCTCCTCGGCGTCGACGTGGAAGTCGACCACGATCAGCGCCTTGCGCGGCCCGGGGCGGAGGCGCTCGACCGAGCCCCTGTCCCAGGGCGAGAGCGTCGAGACGTCGGGATCGGCGCGCAGCTCGCGGATCAGCGCCGGGCCCTGCCGGTCGAGCTCGCCGGGCGGGCCCTGCAGGAGGATGACGAAGGGGGCGCTGTCGCCGAACCAGCGCTGCTGCAACTCGCCGGCGCGCCCCGATTCGGTGCTCGCGACGCTGAGCGAGGTCGGTCGCAGCCGCTCCTCGACCCCGAGGCCGATCGTGCCGAGCACGGCGATCGCGGCGAGTGCCGCGATCAGCACCACCCTTGGCCGCCGCAACGAGAGCGGCAACCGCCTCTCCTCCCGTCGGCGAGAAATCACGCAGGGCGCTTATACCAGCCGGCCCCGCTCTCCAATAAACTTCGCGGCCCTTCTTCTCACGACCTTCATTGAGTGACCAGATAGACAAGAAAAACGGGGCTGAGGCCCCGAGCTCGGCAGAGCGGCCGAAGCCCGACCCTCCCGGCTACTTCGAGGGCGAGTCGATGACCCGCAGGCGCGCCTTCACGGTCGCCGCCCAGGGCCTCGGCGGGATCGCCGGCGCGGCGATCGTGCTGCCCGCGGTCGGCTTCGCAGTGGCGCCGATCTTCCACCGCGGCAAGGAGCGCTGGGAGGCCGTCGGCCCGGTCGACGACTTCGTCGCCGATACCTACCGCCAGGTCGTCTTCACCGAAACCGAGGGAATCGGCGACGCCGGCAAGACGACCGCCTACGTGCGCAAGGGCTCCAAGCAGCTGGGCGAGGACCCGAACGAGTTCGTCGCCATCTCCAACCGCTGCGTCCACCTCGGCTGCCCGGTGCGCTTCGTCGAGGCGGCAGGCAACTTCATCTGCCCCTGCCACGGCGGCGTCTACGACTTCGTCGGCAAAGTGCTCGGCGGCCCGCCGGTGCGCCCGCTCGACCACTTCCAGGCTCGCATCCGCAACGGCCAGGTCGAGCTCGGCCCGCGCTACAGCGTCACCTCGCAGCTGGAGCCGGTGCGGGCACGCGATCCGGGCGAGTTCACCGGCGGCATCTGGGAATATCTGTACCCACCCCGCCCGTCGACCTTCCCCCCACCGAGTGGGTGATGAGTAGATGAAGCTCGACTCGTTGATCCCCGCACCGCTGCGCAAACCGGCCAAGCCGGGTCAGGGCAACGGCGCCAAGGGCTCGGCCCCGGCCGACCTGAAGACCTCGCCGCCGGAGAAGCCCTCCGACGCCGCCCGCCTCGCCGACCGGGCCAAGGAGGCGCCCGTCGACGTGCTCGCCTGGGTCGACCAGCGCACCGCCGCCACCGGCTTCCTCACCGGGATGCTCTACCGCAAGGTGCCGAAGGGGACCAACTGGTTCTACACGCTCGGCTCGGCGACGCTCTTCGCCTTCATCGTGCAGGCGGTCACCGGCGTCTTCCTGGCGATGTTCTACACGCCCTCCACCACCGAGGCCTACGCCTCGATCTCGCACATCAACAACGAGGTCTTCCTCGGCGCCTTCGTGCACGGCATGCACAAGTGGGGCTCGAGCGTGATGGTGATCCTGATCTTCCTGCACATGGGGCGCACCTTCTTCTTCGGCGCCTACAAGTACCCGCGCGAGCTCAACTGGGTGATCGGGGTCGTGCTCCTGATCCTGACGATGACGATGGCCTTCACCGGCTACCTGCTGCCCTTCGACCAGCGCTCCTTCTGGGCCTCGGTGGTCGGCATCAACATCAACGGCACCGGGCCCGTGATCGGCCCCTACCTGAGCGACTTCCTGCGCGCCGGGCCGGAGCTGGGGGCGACGACCCTCTCGCGCTTCTACGCGATCCACATGCTGCTCATCCCCGGCGCGCTGATCGCCCTGATCGGCGCCCACCTCTACCTGGTGGTCAAGCTGGGCACGACGGCGCCGCCGTGGGTGCGCGCCGAGAAGCCCAAGGGCGCGGTGCCGCCGGCGGCCCTCGAGGCCGGCGCCGAGGGCAACGGCGGGGGGGCGGCGCGGTGAAGCCCTCCGACAAGCAGGCCTACCTCGAGGAGTACGAGCTGCTGAAGAAGAAGGGCAAGCCCTTCTTCCCCTACGCGGTGCTGAAGGACTCGACGATGGCGTTGCTGGTCGTCGGCGTGATCATCGCGATGTCGATCATCCTCGGCGCCGAGCAGGGGCCGAAGGCGGATCCGACCACGACCACCTACGTGCCGCGGCCCGAGTGGTACTTCTTCTTCCTCTTCGAGGTGCTGCGGGTGATCAAACCGTGGCAGCTGGTCCCGATAGCGACGATCGGCGTCCCGACGATCTGCATGATCCTGCTCCTGTTGCTGCCGTTCTACGACCGCGGCCCGGAGCGCAACCCGGCGCGGCGGCCGATCGCGACCACGGCGGGTGTGCTGACGATCGTCGCGATGGCCTACCTCACCTTCCTCGGCGCCACCGGCGGCTCACCGACCGAGATCGAGATGGAAGTCGCGCCGCGCTACGAGGCCGGCAAGGAGGTCGTCGCCGGCGCCGGCTGCCTCGCCTGCCACAAGCTGGGCGAGAACGGCAACCACGGGCCCGGTCCGGAGCTGACCCACATCGCCGAGCGCGTGCCGCGCGCGGCGATCGTGCGCTCGGTGGAGATCGGGCCTGGCATCATGCCCTCCTATCGCGACCTTCCGCCGAAAAAGCTCAACGAGCTCGCCGATTTCCTCTCTTCGCTTGACTGAGGCGTGTGTCAGGATTCCTGCACGCGTCTGGCGGCGGCGGACACTGCGCGGTGCAGCGTCCTCGGTCGACTGAATAGCGCTGCTATTCCGCCGACCTGCGTCCTTGCCCCGCTTGGTCCGGCGCGCGCCAGCCACGCACATGAATCCTGACACCCGACCTCAGCCTTCGCGGCAATCATCCGACTTCTCTCAGCAGGTCCAGGGAATGTTCGATCGGATTGCGGGGCACTACGACCTCCTGAACTCAGTGATGACCGCCGGTCTGCACCACAGCTGGCGGAAAAGAGCAGCCGATCGGGCCGAGCTGGGACCCGGCGCCACGGCGCTCGACATCTGTTGCGGGACCGGGGACCTGGCCATCGAGCTGGCGAGCCGCGTCGGTCCCGACGGACGCGTGGTGGGCTGCGATTTCTCTGAGCCCATGCTTGATTTCGCGCGCGAAAAGGCGTCTCGCCACCATGTCGCCAATGCGCGCTTCGAGTGGGCGGATGCGCTGAACCTGCCCTATGACGATGGACGTTTCGATGCGGTGACCGTCGGCTTTGGCGTGCGCAACCTCTCGGATCTGGACCGAGGCTTGTCCGAGATGCGGCGAGTTTTGCGACCGAATGGCCGCTTGGTGATCCTTGAGATCACCAAGCCCACGCGTCCGCCTCTCTCTTCTTTCTTTTCTCTTTGGTTCGACCGAATCGTGCCCCTGCTTGGCCGACTAGCCGGGGATCCCGAGGCGTACAGCTATTTGCCTGAGTCGGTTCGCAATTTTCCCAGTCCGATGGGTTTGGCCGAAAAAATGGACGCAGCCGGCTTCGAACGCATTCGCTGGGCGATCCTGGCCGGCGGCATCATCGCGATCCACGCTGCCGAGTGACCCGCCACTCTGCAGTGCCGCCGCCGGTGACGGCGGTGCTCGACGCCTCCAGCCGCTGGCTGCCGGCCCGCCTCGGCGAGGTCGAGCAGCTGCTGCGCGAGCAGGGGCGCGGCCACGGCGAGCCGCTCGCGGCGGACGCGGGGGCGACGCTCGAGGCCGGCGGCAAGCGACTGCGGCCGATGCTCGTCCTGCTCTGTGCCGGCGAGGAGGCGGGGGAGGGGGCGGTCCGCGCCGCTGCGGCGATCGAGCTGATCCACATGGCGACGCTGGTCCACGACGACGTGCTCGACGCTGCGCCGCTGCGCCGCGGCCGTCCCACGGTCGCTGCCACATCCGGCCGCGATCGCGCCGTCGCCGCCGGCGACCTGCTCTTCTCGCGTGCCTTCGCGCTGCTCGCCGCGGCGAGCGAGGGCCGCGCGATCGAGCTGCTCTCGACCGCCTCGGTCGCCCTTGCGCGCGGCGAGCTGGCCCAACGCCGCGACGCCTACGACACCTCGATCGCCGCGGATCGCTACCTCGAGCGCTGCCGGCTGAAGACCGCCGCCCTGTTCGAGTGCGCCTGCCTGCTCGGCCGCGACGAGGAGCCGCTGGGGGCCTTCGGCGCGGCGATCGGGCTCGCCTTCCAGCTGCTCGACGACGTCCTCGACGTCTCCGGCCCACCCGAGCGGACCGGCAAGGCGCGCGGCACCGACCTGCTCGACGGCACCGTCACGCTGCCGCTGATCCTCGCCGCCGAGCGCGATGCGGCGATCGCCGCGGTCGACCTGCGCGCCCTCGACCCGCCCGCCGCCGAAGCGCTCTGCGATCGGATCGAGGCGACCGGGGCATTGCGGCAGGTGCGCTCGCAAGCGCTGGAGATGGTGGCCGAAGGGAAGCGACGACTGGCCGCCGCCCGGCTGGACCCCGAGCGGCGCAAGCTCTTCGACCTCGTCGCCGACGGCGTCGTCCAGCGCTACAGCTAGGCGAAATCGTCCGCGGTGATCAGGTCGGCGGCGAGGGCGGTGGCGAAGACCTCGACCACTGCGCGCATGCCCTCCTGCTCGAGCTCGTGCAGCTCGGCGGCAAGGGCCTCCGCGCCCCCGTCGAGCTCCTCGTCGAAGGCGTCGATCTCATGCTCGCCGTGGATGCCGTCGCAGCGCCACTCGCACTCCGGGCAGCGCCGCCAGAGGCGCCAGTAGCCGCGCTTCGCGGTCTGCTCCCAACGGGTTGGCTGAACCAGGCTCGAACGGCACTCGGGGCAGACGTGGAGCCCCTCGACCTTCGTCTCTGTGCGGCCCGCGCGGTTCATCCTGGTGACTATCGAACACGCGAGACGATCTTTTAATCCGCACTTTTCGGCGATTAGGGCAGAAAAACCCAGAACCGGGTAGTTCCGCCCGGGCAATTCATGCGATCCGGGCGCGATCCGCGCCCGTTACCATGGGTCGATGCCGAACATCGGACCCCTCGAGCTCGCGATCGTGCTGATCATCGCCCTTGTCGTCTTCGGGCCGAAACGCCTGCCGGAGCTGGGTCGCTCGCTCGGCCGCGGCATCCGCGAGTTCCGCGGCTCGGTCAGCGGCGGCGGCGACGATGACAGCGACGACGAGGAGCCCCGCCGGCCCGAGATCCCGACCGGCGATCCGGGGCCGGCGGTCGCCGACGAGAAGGCCGAGCCCGTCGCGCACAAACGTCCCTGAGGGCCGCCTCGAATGGCTCGCCGCGTCAGGGCCGTATCCCACGAGGACCGCCTCACCCTCGTCGAGCACCTCGACGAGCTGCGCAACCGAATCGTCGTCTGCCTGCTCGTCCTCGGCGTCGCTCTCGCGCTCTGCTTCTGGCAGAACCACCTGCTGCTCGAGATCGCCTCCGGCCCGCTGCCCGACGGGCGCGAGAAGCTGATCACCTTCGGCGTCACCGAGCCCTTCACGACGACGGTCACCGTGGCGACCTACGGGGCGCTGATCCTCTCGCTGCCGATCCTGCTCTACCAGCTCTATGCCTACGTCCTGCCCGCCTTCAGCGACCGCGAGCGCCGCGTCGTCCTGCCGGTCCTGCTCGCCGCGCCGTTGCTCTTCCTCGCCGGCATCGCCTTCGCCTACTTCGTCGTCATGCCCGCGGCTGTGGAGTTCCTGCTCGGCTTCAACGACACCCAGTTCAACGTCCAGGTGCGCGCCCGCGACTACTACGGCTTCTTCTCGATGACGATGCTCGCCGGCGGCGTCGTCTTCCAGCTGCCGCTGGCGATCCTCGCCGTCACCCGGCTGGGCATCGTCAGCGTCGACCAGCTGCGCGCCAACCGCCGCTACGCCTACCTGGGGATCGCCGTGCTCGCCGCCGCGCTGCCGGGGGTCGACCCGGTGACGATGCTGATCGAGATGGTCCCCCTGCTTGCTTTGTACGAGTTGAGTATCTTGCTTGCGCGGGCCTTCGGCAGGCCGGGGACCGCGGGAAGCATGGCCAAACCGTCTATGCAGGAGAGATAGGGAGATGGCACAGAAGGGCGAGCGGCGCATGCTGTTCGACACGAGGGGCAGGCGCAAACACGTGATCCAGGTGGTCTACGCGCTCCTCGCACTGCTGATGGGGGGCAGCCTCTTCCTCGTCATCGGGCCCTTCAACCTGGGCGAACTCGTCGGCACCTCGAGTGGCGGCAGCAGCGCCAGCGAGGTCTTCGAAGACCAGGTCGAGCGGATCGAAGGGCGGCTCGCCAAAAGCCCCGACGACGAGCAGCTGCTGCTGACGCTGACGCGAGCGGAGATCAACACCGGCAACTCCAAGATCGAACCGGTCGCCGAAGGCGAAACCGCGGTGATCCCGCCGGAGGCGCGGAGCGACTTCGAAGCGGCCGCGGAATCGTGGAACCGCTACCTGAAGAAGGCGGGCGACGAGCCGAACCCCTCGGCGGCGCTGCTCGTCGCCGGGACCTTCTTCCGCGTCGCCGAAACCGGGTCCAACAGCCTGAGCGAAATCACGCGCAACGTCAACCTCGCCGCTGAGGCGCAGCGGATCGCCGCCGAAGCCCAGCCCAGCGTCGGCACGCGGAGCACCCTTGCGATCTACGAATACTTCGACGGCAACTTCGCCGAAGGCGACAAGCTGACCAAGGAAGTCGCGGCCGAAGCCGGCTCGAAAAGCGAAGCCGAAGCGATCGAAAAACAGCTGGGCGAATACCGCAAACGCGCCAAGCAGTTCCAGAAATCGCTTCAGGCGGCCGCCAAACAGGAACGCCAATCGGGCAAAGAAAGCCTGCAGAACCCGCTCAGTCTGGGCGGCGGCGAAGCTCCGCCCGGCGGCTAGCGCGTCCCGGAATGGGCCGTGTAGGGATCGAACCTACGACCTTGAGATTAAGAGTCTCCTGCTCTACCAACTGAGCTAACGGCCCGAGACCGGCAAGTATAGGAAGCCGGCGTGCGCGGCCGGGGGCTCAGGGCTTGGGGCGGCAGGCTTTGAAGACGCTGCCGTAGATGACGTTGCCGTCGGCGAAGGAGAAGTAGCCCTTGGTCTGCAGGATGTAGTCCGAGCAACGGGCGGAGACGTAGCTGCGCTCGCCCCCCCCGGAGCGCCAGCGGCGGCCGATCTTGGCGTCGATGTGGGTCAGCGCGCCGGTGCCGGCGGCGATCGAGGGGACGTCGAACTCCGCGCGGTAGCGATAGGCGCCGCTTCGGCGTTCGATCGGGATCAGGACGACGTAGGTCTCGGAGATCGGCGCCGGCGCCTGGGCGTGGAGGACGACGGTCGGGTTGCCGCCTTGCCGCGGGCCGTTGAAGATCGTCAGCGGCGAGTTCATCTGGATCCGCCCGACGTCGGGCATCGGCACGGCCGCGCCGATGCTTCCGACACCGACGATCGCGTCCCGGCAGCGCCGCCGCGCCTCCCCCGGCGACGCCGCCTCGACGTCGGCCGGCGCGCAGGTCGGCAGGCCGGTCGTGGTCAGCCGCCCGTCGCGGTCGAAGTCGACCTTGACGTGGTTCAGCGCCGGCGGCAGCGAGCCGTCGGTGGTGTTGACGTCGCCGTAGCCCTGGAAGCGGATCGGCGCGAAGCTGCGCTTCGGCAGCAGCCGCGGTGCGAACCCCCCGTCGGCATGCAGGACGAGCGTTCCCACCCGCACGGTCGCCGCGCCGGCGACGCCGCCGAGCAATGCGGCGCAGACCGCGAGCAGCATGCCCATCGCCAGTAGTCGCTTCGCCATCATCCCCTCCTGAATACCCCGTTACCAATCAGGGTAGCGCCGCCGGCTCGGCGGCTAGAGCTACTTGGCGACCTTGCAGGGCTTGAAGATCGTGCCGCTGACGAAGCTGCCGTCTTTGAAGGTGAACTCTGCCTCCGCCTGCAGGCGACCGTCGGCGCAGTGCGCGTTGGCGTAGCTCAAGGTCTTGCCTTTGTACTTCCATTCCTTGCCGATCTTGAGCCTGCCGTAGAGCGGCGAGCCGTAGTCGTTGGCGATCTTGGGGAACTCGGCGACGGTGCGGAATCCGTAGCGGCCGTTGTTGATCTTCTCGATCTCGATCAGGACGATGTAGGTGGTCGGCGCCGGGTAGTCGAGGTGGGCGTGGCCGAGCACCGAGGGATTGCCGTGCACGAGCGGCCCGTTGAACAGGGTCAGCGCCGAGGAAGCCTCGATCCCGCGCTGTTCGGGCAGCTCGACCAGCGCCGTGCCGAAGCCCGTGCCGACGATCGAGCCGCGGCAGTTCCGCCGCGCGCCCGCGGTCGTCGTCGCCACAAGCTTCTGCTGCGTGCATTTCGGCAGGCCGCGGGTCTCGACCGCGCCGTGCTTGTCGAATTCGAGCACCAAGCGGCGCAGGGGCGAGGGCCGCGTCCCGTCGGTCGTGCTGAACCTGGCGTGGCCGTAGAGCTTGATCGGCGCGTTCTCGCGCTTCGGCAGCGTCGTCGGCGTGAAGCCGCCGTCGCCGCTGATCACGATGTTTCCGATCCGCAGCGTGATCGCCTGCGCCGCACCGGCGCCCAGCAATGCGATCGCCCCGACCGCTACGAACGTCCTTAACAGAGTCTTCCGCATCCTCAGCCCCCTCCGTGTGCCCCGACCGCCAAACTAGCACGGTGCGGTTGAGGAGGAGCAGGGGGCGGGAGCGCGGCGACGCCGCGCGCGAGGCGGCCGGAGGCCGCGGCTCTGCCCTGCTGCGCCGGCCGCGGCGCGTGCTGGCGGCGTCCCTCGCGGTCCTCGTCGTCCTCGGCGGGCTCGGCCTCGACGTCGAGGAGAAGCTCAGCCCGACCACGCTCGAGATCCCCGGCACCTCCTCCGCCCGCTCCAACCAGATCCTGCGCGAGCACTTCGGCGAAAGCGCCCCGTTCGTGATCCTCCTGCGCGGCCCGGCCGCAGCGCTCGACCGCCAGGGGCCGGAGCTGATCCGCGCCCTGCGCAGCGATCCGGCCGTGACCACCCTCTCGCCCTGGGACCGCGGCTCGGTGCAGCGCCTGCGGCCCAGGCCCGATCGGGCAATAGTCATCGCCGACTTCCACGTCGGCATCGACGAGGCGGTCGACGAGACGGTGCCGGAGCTGAACCGGCTGCTCGAGACGGAGATTCACCCCCCCGTTCAAGCGACGCAGACCGGCTTCGCAACGCTCTCGGCGGCGATCCAGGAGGACTCGATCGAGGCCACCGAGCGCGGCGAGCTGATCGCCGCGCCGATCCTCCTGCTCGTCCTCCTGCTCGTCTTCCGCTCGCCGATCGCGGCGGCGATCCCGCTCGCCTTCGGCGCGGTGACCGTGATCAGCTCGCGCGGGCTGCTCGCGCTCGCCGCCGACCGGTTCAGCGTCGATGCCTTCGCGCTCGTCGTCTGCACGATGATGGGGCTGGCGCTCGGCGTCGACTACGCCCTCCTGATGGTCTCGCGCTTCCGCGAAGAGCTGGCGGAAGGGGCGACGCCGGCGGAGGCGGCCCGCGCCACCCGCCACACTGCCGGTCGCACGACTGTCTTCGCCGGCAGCACGCTGATGCTCTCGATGGTCGTCGCCTTCTTCGTCGTCCCCGGCTCGCTGCTGGGCTCGTTGGCGGCGACGCTGGCCCTCGTCGTCGGCCTCAGCGTCCTCGTCGCCGTCGTCGCCGGGCCGGCGGTCCTCACCCTGCTTGGGCCCAACGTCGACCGCTGGCGGATCGGGCCCGCTCCGGGCGAGGGCCGCTCGCGCCTGATGGTCCTGGTCGGCGCTGCGCTGCGCCGCCCGGCCGCCGCAACGATCGCGATCGGGCTGCTCGTCCTCCTCCTCGCCGCTCCCGCCCTAGGCCTCAAGACCGGGCCGCCGAGCCAGGCCCAGCTCGCCTCCGACGACCCGATCCGGCAGGACTTCGAACTGATCCGCCGCTCGGTCGGACCGGGCTACGACGCGCCCTTCGTGATCGTCGCCGCCGCCGAGAGCGGCACCGTGACCGAGCCGCAGCGGCTGGCGACGCTGAGCCGTTGGCAGCACCGCATCGCCAAGCAGCCCGGCGTGCAGGCGGTGATCGGGCCGGCGCAGATCTCTCGCGCGGTGGCCCCGCTGCGCCAGGCCGGCGCGCTGCTCGCCACGGGCGGCGAAACCGGGCCGCTGGCCCAGCTCTCGCGGCTGGGACGAAACCTCGGCCGCGCCGCGAGCGGTGTCGCGCAGCTGCGCGACGGCGTCGCCAAAGCCAGCTACGGCGCGGGCCTGCTCGCGCAAGGGTCGGACACTGCCGAGACCGGGGCCACGGCGCTCGCCGGCGGCCTGGCGTTGGCCGGCTCCGGCAGTGAGCGGGCCGTGAGCGCGTTGCAGATCTTCGCCGAGGGGACCCGCAAGCTCGCCGGCGCCCAGCACCGCGTCGCGCTGGCCGGCCTCAACGCCAAGTTCGCCCTGCAGAGCCTCGGCCCGAGTCTGCGCCGCAACGCCCTGCGGCGAGCGCGCGAGGTGCGCCGCTCGCTCGAAGAGGAGGCGAAGCAGACCCTGCCGCGCCTGCGCTCGCCGGCGGAGGACGCCGAAGCTCAGCTGAGGACCGCGCTGGCCGAGCTGGAGGGGATGACGACCGGCAAAGCCGACCCCAACTATGTCGGCGCGCTCGCCGCGGTGACGCGGGCGCTCGCCGCGGTCAGCGGCACCGACCCGACCAGCGGCGCTCCCTACGCGCCCGGCTACGCCGGCCTGCCGACTGAACTGGCGGCGCTGGAGGGCCGCCTGCTCGCCGACGCCGAAGAAGCCGATCAGGTGGTCGACTGGCTGGCCTCCAGCCTGGCGCTGATCCAACGGCTGCGCAACGGCGTCACGCGGCTCTCCGACGCCCTGCGCAAACTGGAGGGGGGCGGCAAAAGGCTGGCCCACGGCTCGGCCCGGCTGGCCCGCGCGGCGAGCGGCCTCCAGGACGGGGTCGGCCGGCTCGCCGCCGGGGCGACCGCCTTGGCCGGCGGCCTCGCCCAGCTGCGCGACGGGGCGGGCACGCTCGAGCAGCGGCTGGCGGAGGGCTACGCGGCTTCCTACCCGCTGCAGTCGGGGCTGCGCCGAGCGACCGTCCAGGTCGTCGCCGGCTCGAGCTCGCTCAACCGCCGCGCGCGACGCCTGCAGCGGGAAGCGCCCGGGCTGTTCTCGTCCGGCTTCTTCGTCCTCTCTGCCCTCGACGGCGCCCAGGCGGGGGTCCGCGAGCGCGCCGCCGAAGCGATCGACCTCGACGGCGGCGGCCAGGCGGCGGCGATCCTGGTGATCTCGCGTTACACCTTCAACACGCCCGGCTCGATCGCGCTCGACAAGCGGCTCGACCGCGAGGCCGAGGCGCTGGGCCGCGAAGCCGACCTGGAGACCGGCGTCGCCGGGGGCGCCGCTCAGCTCAACGAGTACAGCGCCGTCACCCGCGGGCGGATGCCGCTCGTGATCGCCGCAATCACGATCGCCACCTTCCTCGTCCTCGTCCTCGTCCTGCGGGCGCTGCCGCTGGCGGCGATCGCAGTCGGCCTCAACCTGGCCACCGTCGCCGTCGCCTTCGGCGTCCTCACCCTGCTCTTCGAGCTGCCCGACGAGTGGCCGCTGGGCGGCCGCACCTACGTCGACGCGGTCGGGGCGACGGCGATCTTCGGCGTCGTCTTCGGCCTCTCGATCGACTACGCGGTCTTCCTCTTGGTGCGGATGCGCGAGCGCTACGACCGCGACAGCGACCACACCGCGGCGATCGAGTTCGGCCTCGCCCGCACGGCGCGGGTGATCACCGGCGCGGCGGCGATCATGATGGCCATCTTCGTCGCCTTCGCCGGCGCCTCGATCGCCACCGTCAGCCAGCTCGGGGTCGGCCTCACGGTGGCCGTGCTGCTCGACGCGACGGTGGTCCGGATCGTCCTCCTGCCGGCGCTGATGCTGCTCTTCGGCGACCGGGTCTGGTGGCTGCCCCGGCGCCTCGACCGGGTGTTGCCGCGCTTCAACGTTTGAGCGCGGTATGCAGGCGCGTTGACTTGGAGTTAAGGCAGGCGAGGCCGCATGCGTGGCGGCTGACCGCTCGGATACGATTCGTCGGCTGGTTTCTCCGGTACGGAGGCGGGGGAACAGCAAGCGACGACCCGTGGCTGCCAAACCATTAGGCGAGGAGAAAAGCCCGGCGCAAGCCCGGGGGATCACCCCCGCCCGCGCGGCGGCCCTGGCCGGCCTGGCAATCGTCGTCATCGCCCTCGCCGTGGTCCTGCTCGGCGGCAACGGCAGCCACAAGTATCGGCTCGTCTTCCAGAACGCGGCGCAGCTCGTGCCCGACAACCAGGTCCTGATCGGCGGCCAGGGAGTGGGGTCGGTCGAGAGCATCGGCCTCACCGACGACAACCTGGCCGAGATCGAGATCAGCATCGAACAGGAGCTGCACGAGGGCTCGACGGCGACGATCCGCGCGACCTCGCTCTCCGGCGTCGCCAACCACTACATCGCGGTCAGCCCCGGGCCGAACAGCAAACCGGCGCTCGACGACGGCGCCACGCTCGACCTCGGCTCGACCACGACCGAGGTCGACCTCGACCAGCTGCTCAACACCTTCCCCAACCCGGTGCGCCGCGCCCTCGGCCAGTTCATCCGCGGCAACGCCGAACAGTTCTCCGAACGGGGCAAGCAGGCCAACGAGACCTTCAAGTACTTCGGCCCGTCGCTCAACCGGGCGACCAAGTTCGTCGGCGAACTGAACGCCGACCAGAACCTGCTCGAACGCTTCGTGGTCAGCTCGGCCAAGCTCTCGACCGCGGTCGCGCAGCGCGGCGAGCAGCTCTCCAGCGCGGTTTCCAACGCGAGCACCGCGTTCGCCGCGATCGCCCGCCAAAACGAGGAGTTCGACCAGGCGCTGCGGCTGCTGCCGTCGTTCATGCGGCAGAGCAACACCACCTTCGTCAACCTGCGCGCCGCGCTCGACGACCTCGACCCGCTGGTCGAGACGGCCAAGCCGGCGACCAAGGACCTGGCGCCGTTCCTGGCCGAACTGGGGCCGGTGCTGGGCAAAGCGGTGCCGGTCTTCCGGGATCTCCGCCTCAGCGTGCGCCGCAAGGGCTTCGCCAACGACACTGCCGAAGCGCTCGGCTTCCTGCCCGGCGTGCAGACGCGCGCGGCCAAGGCATTCCCCAACTCCGAACAGGCGATCGAGGACTTCCTGCCGACGCTCCGCTTCGCCCGCGCCTACACGCCAGAGATCTTCAACGGCCTCGGCAAGCTCGGCCAGATCACCGGTTACTACGACAGCAACGGCCACTATGCCCGCGTTCAGTTCGCCCTCAACATGTTCAAACGCAACGCCGGCACCGGTGAGCTGGAACCGATCCCACCGAGCCAACAGTACGAAGCGTTTGGCGATTCGGCCGGGACGCGCCGGCCTTGTCCCGGCGCCGCCGCCCAGGCTGCCGCCGACGGCTCCAGCCCGTTCACCGAGCCGCCCTTCGCCGGCTCCGGCGTGAACCCGACCTCCGAATGCGACCCGGCCGACGCGCCACCAGGGCCATGAGGAAAGCGCTGCTCGCACTCGGGGTGGTCGTCGCGGTGATCGCGCTCGTCGCGCTGCTCGCCGGCGGCGAGGACGACGAAAGCTACGTCGTGCGGGCGATCTTCGACAACGGCGGCTTCATGGTCAAGGGCGAGGAAGTCAGGGTCGCCGGCGCGACCGTCGGCGAAATCGAGTCGGTCGGCGTGACGATGCCGGACGAGATCGCCAGCTACGAGGACGGCAAGGCGCAGCCGCTGCCCGGCAAGGCGGTGATCGCGATGAAGATCGAAGATCCCGGCTTCCAGGACTTCCGCAGCGACGCGAGCTGCCTGATCCGGCCACAGTCGCTGATCGGCGAGAAGTTCGTCGACTGCCGGCCGACGCTGCCGCGCGCTCCCGGCTCGAAGCCCGCGCCGCCGTTGGAGCAGATCGAGGAGGGGGAGCCGGGCGAGGGCCAGTACCTGCTGCCGGTCGAGAACAACAGCACCAGCGTCGACCCGGACCTGCTCAACAACATCAACCAGCTGACCTACGCGCAGCGCTTCCGCCTGATCCTCAACGAACTCGGCGCCGGCCTCGCCGGCCGCGGCGAGGACATCGAGGAGGTCGTCAAGCGGGCCAACCCGGTCCTGCGCGACGCCGACCGCCTCTTCCTGATCCTCCGGCAACAGCGCGACCAGCTGGCCCAGCTCACCGCCGACTCCGACCGCATCCTCGAGCCGCTGGCCCGCGAGCGTCGCAGCGTCGCCGGCTTCTTCACCAACGCCGGCGCCACGGCGGAGGCGAGCGCCGAGGAGGGCGCCGCGCTGGAAGCCTCGCTGCGCAAGCTGCCGCGTTTTCTGCGCGAGCTGCGCCAGACGGTGGCCAGCCTCGAGTTCTTCGCGGAAGCGGGTACGCCGGTCCAGGAAGCGCTCGCCAAAGCGGCGCCGTCGCTCACTCGCGCCACTCGCGCCCTGACGCCGTTCTCCGCCGCCCAGACCGTCTCGCTGAAGTCGCTCGGCGCCACGGGCGAAGAAGCGGGACCGAAGATCCGCGCCGCCGACCCCGTGGTGCGGAAGATCCGCAACCTGGCGCGCAGCGGCGCCACGCCGACCACCGAACTGGCCGCCTTCCTCGGCAGCGCCACCGAAAGCGGCGGCTTCGACAGCCTCGCCGACCTGATCTACAACTCCGCCGCCACGGTCAACGAATTCGATCAGTACGGCCACTTCGGACGCAACATCGTCGCCCTGAGCGATTGCATCGACTACTGGGTCGTCGCCGAAGGAAGGAGCGGCTGCGTCGCGAACTTCAACGGCCCGAATGCTCGCTCGACCGCCTCCGCCTCCGACGCGCTCGAGCTGTACAAGCAGCTGCAGAAAACGCAGGACGGTGAAACCGGCGGCACCTCTGCCGGGATTCGTCCGCTCGGACCGCGCTCGCTGAGCCCGGGTCCGGCTATTCCGGCTCCCTCCCCCCGGTCCCCCGGCCTGGGCGAAGGCGAAGAGCTCGGCGCCACGGCCCGTCCGGCCGCTCCGCAACGTGCCCTCCTCGACTACCTCCTCGGCCCATGAGGAACCGCAGCGGCATACAGGGAGTCGCGAGCAGCCCGGTGATCGTCGGCGCGGTGACCGTGTTAGTCGTGATCGTCGCCGTCTTCCTCGCCTACAACGCCAACAACGGCCTGCCCTTCGTCTCGACCTACGACCTCAAGGCACGGGTGCCGAACGCCAACGCGCTGGTCAAAGGCAACGAGGTGAGGATCGGCGGCTCGCGCGTGGGCGTGGTCAGATCGGTCATGCCGATCCAGCTCGCCAACGGCGAGGTCGCCGCCGAGCTCGACCTCAAGCTCGACAAGAGCGCCGAACCGATCCCGGCCGACACGACGATGATGATCCGCCCCAAATCGCCGCTCGGCCTCAAGTACCTGCAACTCGTCCCCGGCGACTCGACGCAGGAGCTGAAAGCGGGCGAGACGATCCCGCTCGCCGCGGCGCGACCCGAACCGGTCGACATCGACCAGTTCTTCTCGATGTTCGACGAGAAGACGCGGGTGGCGATCCAGCGCACCAACGCCGGATTCGGCAACGGCTTCGCGGGGCGCGGCCCGCAGATCAACGCCGCCTTCGGCGCCCTGCGCAGCCTCGCCGAAAACGGCCAGCCGGTGCTGCGCCTGCTGGTCGACCCGAGCACCAACTTCGGCGGCTTCTTCGAAGCGCTCGAGGATCTCTCCGCCACTGTCGTCCCGGTCGCCGAGGCACAGGCGAGCATGTTCGTCGCCCTCGACCGCACCTTCGCCGCCTTCGCCCGCGTCTCGCGCCCGTTCATCCAGGAAACGATCGTCAAAGGCCCGCCGACCCTCGACGCGGTGACGGCCGACCTGCCGCCATTGCGACCCTTCCTCCGCGACTTCGGGCGGTTCTTCGTCGCGCTCGAGCCGGGTGCCCGGGCCCTGGGTGAGACCTCCCCGACGATCGCCGCCGCCCTCGAAGCCGGCATCCCGGCGCTCAACCGCTCGCCGGCCCTCTTCGCGCAGCTCGATCCGACTGCGGAAGCGCTGCTCGACTTCCAGTCCGAGCCCGGCGTCTTCAACGGCCTCGAACTGCTGACGGACACCAATCAGGTGCTCGCCCCCGCGATCAAGTATCTCCGACCCGCGCAGACCACCTGCAACTACTTCAGCCTCGTCTTCAGCAACCTCGCCGACGCGTTCAGCGAATCGAACGGCAACGGCAACTGGCTCGGCGCGCTCTCATTCGAGCCGGCCTCCGGGGCGAACTCCGAGGGCCGTCCGGCGTCGGCGCCGGCCGCCGGACCCGAAGCCAAGAACTTCCTCCACTTCAACCCCTATCCGCGAACCGGCCAGGACGGAGTCTGCGAAGCCGGCAACGAGCGTTACGTCAGAGACAGAACGGTGATCGGCCGCGCACCGGAACTCTGGGGCACGACGACCACGAACGAGGAAGGCTGATGGGACGCCTGCCTGAGCGAGACACCAGGGTTGGAGCCACGGACCGGCGCTTCAAGTGGCGGCCGAGCAACGCGACGATCGCGTTGATCTTCGTCTTCGTCTTCACCGTCGGCCCCTACCTGGCCTTCACCAAACACATCCCCTTCACCGGGTACGGCTACACGCTCAACGCCACCTTCGCCAACGGGGTCAACATCTCGACCAACTCGCCGGTGCGGATCGCCGGCGTCGACGTCGGCAAAGTGATCGAGGTCGGCCGCAACGGCGACGCCACCGAGGTCACCTTCACGGTTGCGGGCAGTGGCCGGCCGATCCACGACGACGCCTTCGCGGCAATCCGCCCGCGGATCTTCCTCGAGGGCAACTTCTTCGTCGAGCTGGACCCGGGCAGCCCGAGCGCGCCGGAGCTGGAGAGCGACGCGACGATCCCGGTCAGCCGCACCTCCACCGGCGTCCAGCTCGACGAGATCCTGACCGCGCTGCAGTCGCCCGTTCGGGCGGACCTCAGCCGCCTGCTGGGCAGCTTCGGCACGGCGTTGAACGCCCAGCCCACCCCCACCGAAGACGAGACCCAGCTGCCCGAGGTGAGAGGCAAGAGCGGCGCCGAAGGCCTCAACGGCGCCCTCCTCTACGGCGGCCCGGCCGGTCGCTACTCCGCCCAGGTCACCAATGCCTTCCTCGGCACCGAAACGGGCGACCTGTCGCGGCTGGTTGCGGGCGTCGGCCGCACCTTCGGCGCCCTTGCCAGGCGCGAGGCCGACCTGCAGGGCTTGATCGTGAACTTCGACACCTTCACCGGCGCCCTCGCGGCGCAGTCGTCGAACCTCTCGGCGACGGTGCGGGAGCTAGGGCCGACCCTGCAGATCGGCCGCCGCTCGCTGGTCAGCCTCAACAAGACGTTGCCGCCGCTGCGCGCCTGGGCGATCGAGTTCCGACCCGCCGTCGCCGAGCTGCCGGCGCTGATCGCAGCCGGCAGGCCGTGGCTGCGCCAGGCGCGCCCGCTGCTCTCGGGAAAGGAGGCCGGCGGCGTGGCGAGGCTCCTGCGCGAAGCAACGCCCGGCCTGGCCGGGTCGGCGCAGGCCGGCAAAGCGAACACGATCCCGGAGATCAACCGGATCAGCCTCTGCACGAGCCGAGTTTTCGTACCGACCGGCAACCAGACGATCGAAGACCGCTTCGCCACCGGGCCCAACTACCGCGAGTTCTTCTATTACCTCACCAACTTCTCCGGCATCGCCCAGAACTTCGACGGCAACGGCTACTACCTCCGTGCTCAGGCCGGCGGCGGCGGCACCCTGGTCAGGCAGAAGAACCCCGACAGCCAGTTCACGGTTGACGAAGATCTCTGGGCCAACACCGTCACCGCTCCCGCCGGCGTGCAGCCCCAGCTCGGGGGCCGGCCGCCGAAGAAGCCGAACGTCCGCTGTTCGACCCAGCCGCTGCCCGACCTCAACGGTCCGCTCGGCCAGGTCGGCGCACCCAGCTTCACGACGGTGAGCCCATGAGTGAGAGAGACCCCAACGTGAGCCGCTGGCGCCACTTCCGCACGTCGCTGTCGCGCCAGTCTCGCGGCCGCGGTAAAGACACGATCGCAATCGTCGTGCTCAGCGTGATCGCGATCGTGATGACGCTGTGGATCTTCACCCAGCAGAAAGCCTCACTGCCGTCGTGGGCGCCGCTGGTAGGCGAAGACTTCGTCAGCATCTCGGCGGACTTCAGCAACGCCCAGGCGGTCACGCCGGGCCAGGGTCAGGCAGTGGTGATCGCCGGCATCCAGGTCGGCAAGATCTCCTCGGTAGACCTCGAAGACGGCCACGCCGTCGTCGGCATGGACATCGAGCCGAAGTACGTCGAGTTGATCCACCCCGACGCGAACCTGTTGCTGCGGCCGAAAACGAACCTCAACGACATGACGATCGAGATCGATCCCGGGACGGGCACCGAGCACGTCGAGGACGGCCACCGCTTCCCGCTCTCTCGAACCGAACCGAGCATCCAGTTCGAAGCGTTCCTGGCGACGCTCGACCGCGACACGCAGCAGTACCTGCAGCTGCTCGTCGCCGGCGGCGGGCAGGGGATCGGCGGCCGCGGCCGCCAGCTCTCCGGTGCCTTCCGACGCCTCCAGCCCTTCGCCCACTACATCGCCGACCTCAACCGGGCCGTTGCGCAGCGCCGGCGCGAGCTGGCCAGGGTGATCCACAACTTCGGCGAGCTGACGACCGAGCTGGGCCGCCACGACGCTGCCCTCGAACGCTTCGTCAGCTCCTCCAAGGAGGCGCTCGGCAACTTCGCCAACCAGCAGGACGCGCTGCAGGAGACGCTGGTCGAGTTCCCCTCGACCCTTGTGGCTCTGCGTTCCGCCTTCGCTGCCTCCGACCGCTTCTCGACCGCTTCTCGACCCGCGCTGCTCGGGCTGATCCCGCAGGCGCAGGCCTCGGTGCCGGCCTTCGAAGCCAGCGAGCGTTTGTTCAGGCAGACCACGGTGCCGATCCGCGACCAGATCCGGCCCTTCACCCGCCAGATCCGGCCGGTCCTTACTCATCTCAACGAAGGTGCGGCAGATCTCGACACCTCGGTCAGCGCCTTCGGTGACTCCCTCGGTGAGATCAACCGCTTCCTCAACGTGCTCGCCTTCAATCCGAAGGGCAGGAAGGAGAGCTTCCTCTTCTACCTCCCTTGGCTCAACCACGACCTCAACGCGAACTTCAACCTGACCGATGCCGGCGGACCCCTGCTGCGGGGAACCGTGTTCACCTCTTGCAACGGCTCCTTCCTCGCCTACAACCTGACCTCGCTGAAGCCATACCTGAGGACCGTCCTCCAGGGCACGCGCCTTCCGGCGCCGGAAGAACTGCCGCCGATCCCCGAAGACCCTGACAACCCCGGAATCAGCTGCGGGCCGAAATGAGCAAGCAAGCCCCCAGCACCGGACAGCTCTTGGTCATCGCAGGCTTCGCCCTGTCGTGCTTCGGCATCCTGCTCTTCCTCTGGATCACCTTCGGCGGGCCGACGCCGTTCAAAGCGAAGCCGTACCAGATCAAGGTCCCCTTCAACGAGGCCACCCAGCTCGCCCAGCAGTCCGACGTGCGGATCTCCGGCGTCTCGGTCGGCAAAGTGCAGACGATCGAGGTTTCACCCGACGGCACGCGCGCCTTGGCGACGATCGACATCGAAGACAAGTACGGGCCGATCCCGGAAGGGACGCGGGCGATCCTGCGCACCAAGACGCTGCTCGGCGAGACCTACGTCGAGCTGACCCCCGGCGACGCTGACGGGCCGAACCTGCCCGACGGGGCGACGCTGGCGAAAGCCAACGTGGCCGAATCGGTCCAGCTCGATGAGATCTTCCGCACCTTCGACGAGCGCACCCGCGCCGCTTTCCAGGAATGGATGCAGGAAGGCGCCGTCGCGATCGGCGGCCAGGGCCAGTCGTTCTCCTACGCGCTCGCCTCGCTCGACCCCTTCTTCAACGAGTTCGATCGGCTCTTCCGGCTGCTCGACACGCAGCGGCTCGCGGTCCGGCAGCTGTTCAGCAACGGCGCGGTCAGCCTGCAGGCCCTGCGCGGTCGTGAAGGACAGCTCGCCGAGCTGATCCGCAACTCAGACGCCGTCTTCAGCACCACCGCGGCGCGCAACCGCGACATCGAAGCGCTCTTCCGCGCCTTCCCGACGTTCCAGGACGAGTCGAGGCTGACCTTCGACCGGCTCAAAGAGTTCGCGATCGAGACCGATCCGCTCCTCCGCCAACTCGTGCCGGCGGCGGAACAGCTCTCGCCGACGCTGATCGCCCTCTCGCGCTTCGCCCCTCAGGCGAAGGGGTTCTTCGAAGGGGTGGAACCGGTGATCGACCGGGCGCCGAGCGGCTTCGGCGCGCTGCGCAAGTTCCTCCGCTCCGACTTCCCCGTCCTGTTGCGCGCTGTCGACCCCTTCCTGCGCAACCTCAACCCGATCCTCACCGGCCTCGACCTCTACAAACGCGAGCTGGCGGCGACGTTGGGGAACGTCGCCTCGGCGACCAACGCGGTGCGGCTGTCGACCGAGGGCAAGCAGATCCATTACCTGCGCGCACTGGGACCGTTCGGCCCGGAATCGCTGGCGGTCTACCCGAACCGGCTGACGAACAACCGCAACAGCGCCTATATCCGGCCGGGCTCCTCGAGCAGGCTGGCCAAAGGTTTGCTCAACTACGAGACCCGCCAGTGCAGCTCGGGAATCACTGCCACGCTCGACCCCAACACGCCCAACGATCCGGCGTTCAACCAACGGACCCAAGGGGACGTCAAGAAAGCCACCGACTTCTTCGAACGGCTGAAGAAATACGCCTTCGCCGAACAGACCGGCACTGCGACGATCCCGGCCCCCGGCTGCAGCCCCCAGGCTCCCTTCACGCCGATCTACGGCAGCGGGGCGGCGACGATCTACCAGCACACCTTCGAACAGGGCAAATAGAAAGGGCGGCCGGCGGCCGCCCTTTCCGAGGTACGTCTCAGATGAGACACTCGTTCGCTGCTAACCCTTCGGCGTGCAGGGAACGACGACGCTGCCCTTCACCTGGGTCGTAGCCGGCACCCCGGGTACCTGGGTTTCGTTCTTGAAAAGCATCTTCGAAACGTTGACCTTGAAGACGCCGTCCGGGCATTTGCCTTCTCCGTAGCCGACCTTCTTGCCTTTGTAGGAGTAGGTTTTCCCGATTTTGAATCTGAAATCGATTGCCGAGCCGCTGCCGCCGGCGATCACGGGAATTCTTCCGACGGAGTGGATCCCGCTGCCTTTCCTCGTAACCGTCACGTCGGTGACGATCGCCGCAGGCACGGGCACCGTGATGAAGCTGTGGATCAGCAGCTTGATCTTGCCGCCTTTTTCGCCGCCGTTGAAAATCTTCAACGGGCTGGCGACCACGATCGGCGGCTGTTCGGGGAAGGCGATCTCGGCATGAGCAATACCGCTTCCCAGTTCGGTGTCGCCGCAGACTTTCAAAGCGCCTTTGGTATCGCGGGCCACCAGCTCGCCTGCCTTGCAGACCGGCAAGCCTTTGACGTTGAGCTTCACGTCCTTGTCGATCGCCACGATGACTTCTCGTAGGGCTGACGGGTGAGTGCCGTCGTCGGCTTTGATCTTGCCGGAGATGGTCGTCGCCGCCGGGGTGTAATCGTTGCGCGGTAACTTCCTCGGCACACCGTCGGCCTCGAAGGTAACGATCAGGTTCCCGACCTTGGCGGTGAAGGCCACCGCGCTTGCGATCACGCCGACACCGAGCGACAGCGCTGCCGTGACGGCGAGCGCCAACATCCACTTTCTCCCCATTGTCTCCCCCTTGCCCCGGGGCGGATTGACGCAACCCCGAGCGCGTCATTTGCTGAGTAACCCCCAACGTACCAATGTGGAATCGCCCCATCGTTAAGGCACGAAAAAGGGCGGCCTTTCGGCCGCCCTTTTGTCGTTAGCCCCGGAGGGCTTGGTGCTTCGCCCTAACCTTTGGGCGTGCAGGGAACAGCGAGCGACCCTTTCAGCTGGGTCGACGCGCCTTCTCCCGGCGTCTGCGCTTCGTTTTTGAAGAGGACCTTCTTCACGTTGACTTTGAAGACCCCGTCCGGGCATTTGGCTTCGCCATAGCCGACCTTCTTGCCTTTGTAGGAGAAGGTTTTGCCGACCGTGAAATCGAAGTCGAGCGCCGAGCCGCTGCCGCCGGCGACAACCGGGATTTTCGCGACGGTGTGGAGCCCACTGCCCTTCTTCGAGATCGTCACGTCGGTGACGACGGCCGCCGGCACCGGCACGGTGATGAAGATGTGGATCAGCAGCTTCACCTTGCCGCCTTTTTCGCCGCCGCTGAACACGGTCAGCGGACTGGTCACCTTGATCGGTTTCTGTTCGGGGAAGGCGATCTCGACATGCGATATACCCGAGCCGATTTTCGATTTGCCGCAGACTTTCATCGCGGCGGCCGTGTTGCGCGCCGTGAGCTGCCCCGCTTTACAGGCCGCCAGCCCCTTGACGTTGATTTTCACGTCCTTGTCGAAGTCGACTTCGACTTCGCGCAGCGCCGGCGGATGGTTGCCGTTGGCGGTGGCGATTTTGCCGAAGATGTGGGTTTTGACGGGGGCGTATTTGTTCTTCGGCAGCGCTTTCGGCGAGGCGTCGCCGCCGAAGGTGGTGACGACGTTCCCTGCCCGCAGCGTGATCTGGACCGCGTTCGCGACGGCCACTACGCCGACGGACAGCGCGGCTGCCAGAGCGAGCGTCAGCATCAACTTTCTACGCATGTCTTATCTCTCTCCTTTTGGGGCCCTGCCCGTTCGAGCGGCGGCCGCTTGAAACCAAAAATCGGGTACCTCCGGAGGCAAACTACCAGTCCCGGCCATTTCTTAAACCCCGGCCTGGCGGTAAAAGAGCGGCTTAACGTAGCGGCTCAGGCCTCCAGCATCGAAAGCCGCACTCGCTCGCGCTGCTCGGCGGCGCCCTCGGGACCGAGGAAGGGCAACGTGATCCAGAACATCAGGTCGGGAAGGCGGCTGGGCAGGCGCGACGAGGCGCCATGGAGGATCTCGCTGTAGAGCAGCTCGTTGATGCCCCCGGCAAGCGAGAGCGAGGTGATCCCGGGCAGCTCGACCGAGGTCTCCGCGCGGCCGGCATCGAGGAAGCCGGTGAACTGGCGCAGCGCGGCGTCGCGCCGGGCCAGCGCCTTCGGCCCCGCGGCGAGCACCTCGACGATCGCGAAGCGCCCCTCGTCGGGGTGCTCGGCGAGGTGTTTGAGCAGCTCCGCCAGGCCGGCGGCCACCCGGTCGGCCCACGGCGCGCCCGGCTTCGACTCGAAGCCCCGCGCGGTGTCGCCGAGCAGGTTGCCGAGCAGGACGTCGTAGGCGGCGAGGAAGCAATCCTCCTTGCTCGCGAACAACTCGTAAAACGTCTTTCTCGACACTCCGGCGACGCCGATCACGTCGACGACGCGCGTCTCCGGGTAGCCGCGCTCGGCGACCACCTCGATCATCGCCTGCACTATGCGTCGCTGCTGGGACTCCGTCACCGCCTCCCGCGGCAACCCGTGACGGCCCCGGGGCAGCCGCTCGTTCAGCTTAGCGGTGCGTCTACCGGATGCCACATCTTGACTTTAGAGCACGCCGGGGTTTCCGCCAATCCAGACCACCTCGTCGCGCCCCGGGCCGACGCCGACGAGGCGGATCGGCACCCCGACGGAGTCGGCGATGTAGTCGAGGTAGGCGCGTGCCTGCGGCGGCAGGTCCCCCTCGTCGCGGCACTCGGTCAGGTCGGCCTCGAAGCCGGGCAGCTCCTCGTACTCCGGCTCGGCCGAGTGGAGGATCGACTGGTGGTACGGGAAGCTGTCGAAGATCGCGCCCTCGCGCGAGCGGTAGCGCACCGCGACGCGCAGCGGGTCGATCCCGCTCAGCACGTCGAGCTTGGTGATCGTCAGCGCGCTCATCCGGTTGAGGCGGACGGCGTAGCGCAGGGCGACCAGGTCGAGCCAGCCGCAGCGCCGCTGCCGCCCGGTCGTCGTGCCGTACTCGTGGCCGCGCTCGAGCATGTGCCGGCCGACCTCGTCGTCGAGCTCGGTCGGGAAGGGACCGGCGCCGACCCGGGTCGCGTAGGCCTTCGCTACCCCCCAGACCTCGCTGATGTCCGTCGGCCCGACGCCCGCGCCGACGGTCGCCGCGCCGGCGATCGGGTTGGACGAGGTGACGAAGGGATAGGTACCGTGGTCGAGGTCGAGCAGCGTCGCCTGGGCGCCCTCGAAGATGACGGTGCGGCCGTCGTCCAGCGCGTCCCAGCAAAGCCGGGCGGTGTCGGCGATGTGCGGCTCCAGCTGGTGGCCGTAGCCGCTGTACTCCTCGCTCATCGCGTGCAGGTCGAGCCGCGGATCGGGCGCCTCGGCGACGCTCTGGTCGGCCCCCTCGCGCGCGCCCTCGCCCGCCTCCTTGCGCAGCTTGCGCCGCTGCACCGAGAGTTCGCGCAGCGCCTGTTGCTTGAAGGCGAGCGCCGCCATGATCTTCTTGCGCAGGATCTTCTCGTCGAGCAGGTCCTGCACGCGGATGCCGAGCCGCAGCGCCTTGTCGGCGTAGCAGGGGCCGATGCCGCGCCGCGTCGTGCCGACGGAGAGCTTGCCGAGCTTGATCTCACCCGCCGTGTCGAGCAGCACGTGGTAGGGCATGATCAGGTGGGCGTTGGCGGAGATGCGCAGGTTGCCGACGTCGATGCCGCGGCGCCGCAGGCCCTCGATCTCGCCGAGCAGGATGCGCGGGTCGAGCACGACGCCGTTGCCGATCATGCAGAGCTTGTCCGGGTAGAGGATGCCGGAGGGGATCAGGTGGAACTTGAACTCCTCGCCGTCGCGAACGATCGTGTGGCCGGCGTTGTTGCCGCCCTGGAAGCGCACGATCGCGGCAGCGTTCTCGGCGAGCAGGTCGACGACCTTGCCCTTGCCCTCGTCGCCCCACTGGGCGCCGACTATGACTACTCCTGGCATACGGCGGGGGATTGTGACTGGTCGAGCGGTTCTACGCGCCGACCGCGCGCGCCTGCTCGCGCCGGTCGGGCCCGAACAGCGGCAGCGGGTCGTCGCAGATCTCGATCAGGCGCGAAACCGTGCGCGAGCCGATCTGCTCCTCCAGCTGCCGCCGCCCTTCCTCGACGTCTTGCGCGGCGTTGCTGGTGACCAGCACCGAGCGCTGGTTCTCGTAGCGCTCGTTGACCAGGGCGTAGAGCTGCTCGACCACCCAGTCGGTGTGGCGCTCGGAGCCGAGGTCGTCGATGTAGAGGAGGTCGACCGACGTCAGCCGGCGGAAGAACGCGTCGTAGGCGTCCTCGGACTCGGTCGCCTGGTAGGTCTGGCGGATCTGCGTCAGCAGCTTCGGGGCGAAGTAGACGGCGACCGTCCGGCCCGCGGCGAGCGCTTCCTTGGCGACCAGCATGCCGAGCGTCGTCTTGCCGGTGCCGGTGTTGCCCATCAGCCACATCCCCTTGCCGGCCCCGAGCTTCCCGTCGAGCCCCTCGACGAAGCCGTGGACCGCGTTGACGACATGGCGGGTCGTCATGTCGCGCGTCATGTCGCTGACCGGCGGGCGGTCGAAGGAGACGCCGCGATAGCGCGGCGGGATCGCCGAGGCGACGCCGCGCACGCGGCCGTGCTTGAGCCGCTGCTCGCGGCACTCGCAGGGCCGGGCGACGTCCTCGGGGCCGAGGATCCAGCCGGAGCCGTCGCAGGCGCCGACGGGACAGGCCCGCTCGGCGAACGGCTCGCTGCGAGGGCGGGCGGCCATCAGAACTCAGGCCCCGCCGAGGCGGCGGCGTCCTCGAGCGGCGGTCCTTCGCCCGCCGGCTGCTCGACCGGCTGTTCGTGGCCGCTGTAGTCGGCGAATTTGGGGAAGCGGTCGAGGAAGACCAGCTTCGGCGAGCCGATCGGCCCGTTCCTATGCTTGGCGATGATCACGTCCGCCAGCCCGTCGGGCTCGTCTTCGGGATCGCGGTAGTAGTCCTCGCGGAAGAGGAAGGCGACCACGTCACTATCCTGCTCGAGATTTCCACTTTCTCTCAGATCCGAGAGCATCGGCTTGGGGGGATGGCGCTGCTCGGGGGCGCGGGAGAGCTGGGAAATCGCCAGCACTGGCACCTCTAGCTCCCGAGCGAGGATCTTCAGTCCGCGGCTCATCTGACCAACCTGCTCCACACGCCCGGCGCGGGGATCGTCCGCCCGCATCAGCTGGATGTAATCGACGATGATCAGACCGAGGCCGCCCTGGTCCTGAGTCTGTGCGTGGAGTCGCCGCGCCTTGGCGCGCAAGTCCAGTACGCCGAGGTCGGACGAGTCATCGAACCACAACGGCGCCTCCTCCAGCTCGTTGCAGGCGCGCACCACCTTTGGCCAGTCTTTCTGCGTGACCTGGCCCTTGCGCAGCTTGTCGCCCGAGATCCGTGCTCGACAGGCAATGAAGCGCTGCGCGAGCTCGACCTCGGACATCTCCAATGAGAAAAAGGCAACCGGCACTTTGTTCTTCAGGGCCACGTTTTCCGCGATGTTCGCCACGATTGCGCTGTTGTGGACGATGATGTCGTTAGCGACGAAGTTCCGCAGACCAGGCACGTCGAGATCGTACGTCTCTTCTTCGCCGACGTACTCGACCGAGGCGACTTCGTCCCACCAGATGTCCGAGTCGGCCAGCTCCTCCAGAGCCGGTGACCTCGTCGCCTCCGCCAGCTCGACGAGGAGGCTTCGGGAAGGGCTGCGCTTGCCGACGTGCCAGTTGTGATTTCGTGGACGACCGGTCTGCTCACTCACGTCGGCCCAGCGTCGCTCACCCTTGGCAAGGAGTACGTCCTCCCAGATCTCGGGCGGGATCGTGTCGGTATTGGTCATGGAGGGCGCAGCGTCGAGGCGCTCCAACACGTGCGCCTGCCGGTCTTCCTTGCCTGGAACCGGAATCAGCTCGCAGAATCTCCGCAGTCCTGCCTGAGAGGTGATCCGGACCTCTCTGGCAGCTTTGCCCGTGCCGTCGTACACCGGCCGCTTCAGGGTTCGGATCGTCGCGACGATGCCCAGCCGCAACAGCAGATGCTGCACGTCGTGCGCAAGCCGCTCACTGATCGTCGAATAGCCGACCTGCGCCAGTTGATCGCTGCAATAGACATGCCCGTCGCATGCGTACATTACGCCGAGGAAACGCGCGATCTGCTTGTCGTCGAGCCCGAAGATTGCGTCCGGGACGAACTTCTCTGCCGAGCGCAAGCCCATCAGGCCATGGCGGTGGAGCATCGCGGTCACGGGATTTGGTCCCGAGCCGTGGCCGCCGCTGATCGATCCATCGCCATGCTTGGTTTTATGCATCCGCAAGCCATAGGCATGGACCGCTTCCTCGACGACTGGAAGGATCTTCGAGTCTGCTCCGAAGCAAAAGCGCGGCGTGCCCTGGCCGAGCGCGCCGTCGGCGATCAAGGCCCCGAGTAGGACGATCTCTTGATCGGGCAGCTCAGACGCCGGAGAAGTCCTTGGGAGCCGCCGGGGCACCGCGATTCGGTTTCCGGGCTTCACGTCCCCCAACTCAGTCCATCCAGTGCTCGTCAGCACCGGATGGTTTGCGGTTGCTGAAACCTGACGGCCGAGACGGGTTGTCAACCGATAGGTGGGCCTTCGCCCGTTGGCCGCAACCGCAGCCACTTTCGCCGGTCTGAGCTTCAGATCGGAAGCTATTGACGCGACCCAAACCTCCTCTCCGCGCCTGAAGCTCTCGTGCAGTTCCCACACCGCCCGCCTTGCTCCAGAGTTGGGATCGTAAATTTGCTCAAATCTTCCTAAGCACTTGCCCATCGCCGGTCGGGCGGCGACGATGATCAGGTTGCCGGGCTGGAAGCCGCCGGTGATCGCATCGATGTCGCGGAAGCCCGAAGGGGTCCCGGTCAGCTCCAGCTCTCCGGTGGAGAGCTTCTCCAGCCGGTCGACCTCCTCGTGCAGGATCTCCGAGAGGATCCGGAAGTCGCTCGCCTGCTCTTTGTGGGCGACGTCGAAGAGCAGCTTCTCGGCCCGCTCGGAGAGCTCGCGCGGTTCGCCGTCGCGCTCGTGCACCCAGCCCTGGATCTCCTGGCCCGCGCCGAGCAGGCGCCGCAGCAGCGAGTTCTGCTGGACGATCTCGGCGTAATGCTTGGCGTTGCCGGCGGCGGGCACCTTGGCCGCCAGCTCGGAGACGTAGTGCTTGCCGCCCGCCGCGTCGATCTCGTTGCGCTGGACCAGCGCCTCGCTGACGCTGAGCTCGTCGACCGGCTTCGAGGCCGCGTAGAGGTCGTGGACGCAGCGGAAGATCGCCGCGTGCTTCTCCAGGTAGAAGTCCTCGCCGTTGAGCTTGACCTCGTCGATCACCCTGGTCAGCGCCGTCTCCGCGACCAGCATCGAGCCCAGCACCGATTCCTCGGCCTCGATGTTCTGCGGCGGGACGTGGGTTGCGGCAGCCATCCAGCTAAATAACCACACGGCCAGGCGGCGCGGGCAAAGGAAGCCGCTATTTAGGCTGCTGGGATCTCGCCGGCCTCCTCCTGGCGGCGCTCTCCGCGGCGCAGCATGCGCTGGGTGAGGATGGCGATGCTGAGGATCGCTGTCGCGCCGAGGCTGAGCTGGATGCTGAGCAGGCCCTCGCGGGTCCAGTAGACGTCGCGCAGGTCGAGCAGCAGCGCCGCCTCGTCGAAGGTCAGCCCCATGCCGGCGCCCATCGGGATCGCCAGGCGGTCCTCCAGAGCGTCGTTGTCGGTCAGCAGCGCCGCCGTGCCGGAGGCGAAGGAGAGCAGGATTCCGGGCACGAAGTGGTGGATGTGGCGACCGCCGACGCTGACGTTTTCGAACGGCCACCAGCGGTCGCGGATCCCCCAGGTCGAGATCCGCACCAGCGTGAAGGCGCCGAGGAAGCCCGCCAGCAGGTTGAACAGCACGGTCTCGCTGCGCGGCGTCGCTTCGTAGCCGCTGACGGCGACGCCGACCGTGTCGAGCGCCGCCACGGGCGCCGCTTCGACGAGCAGCGGCTCGCCGTCGTGCTGCTCGTGCGCGCGACGCTGCAGCAGGCGGCCGTACTGGCCGGCCAGCACCGCTCCGACCCCTCCCAGGGCGACCGCTGCGAGGCCGACCGTCGCCCGCTCCGAGCGGGCCCAGCCGAGCCGCGTGCGCGCCTTGGCGCGGCGGGTCAGGCGGGTTTGGAGACGGCGCGAAGCCACGGCCGCAGCCTAACGCCGCGCTTTCCGGGCTTCAGCTCTCCTCGGCGACGATCGTCTTGACCGTGGCGACGGTTCCGTCGGCCAACTCGATCTCGACCATGTGGGTGCCGACCTCGCGGATCGGCTGCTCAAGGCGCACTTTGCGTTTGTCGATGCGCAGGTCGCGTGCCTCTCGGATCGCGTCGACGATCTCCTTGGCGCCGACCGAGCCGAACAGTTTGCCGCCGTCGTCCGCGCGCTGCTGGATGGTGAGCACGGTCTTGGAGAGCAGCGAGGCCGCCTGCTCTTCGCGCTCCGCCCGCGCCTGCTCGGCCTTTTCGGCCGACGCCTGGCGCTGCTGCGCCTGCTCGAGCGCGCCCGCGGTCGCCGGGGCGGCGAGCTTGCGCGGGATCAGGTAGTTGCGCAGGTAGCCCGGGGCGACGTCGACAGGTTCGCCGCGCCGGCCGAGGCTGTCGACGTCCTCGAGCAGGATGGCCTGCGTCATCAGCGCTCTCCGACGTAGGGCAGCAAGGCGATCTCGCGTGCCCGTTTCACCGCCACCGAGAGCTGCCGCTGGTGCTTGCGCGAGAGGCCGGTGACCCGTCGCCCGCGCGTCTTCCCCTTGTCGGAGAGGAAGCGGCGCAGCAGGTTGAGGTCCTTGTAGTCGACCGCCTCGGAGTTGATCCGCGTGTATTTGCGCGGCCGCATGCGCTCCGCGCCGCGCCGGCCGCGCCGCGGGGAAGCTCCGTTGTCTCGGTCTCGAGCCATTAGCGGCCCGAGATGCTACAGCCCGAGGTTAGAAGGGGATGTCGTCGTCTCCGCCGCCACCTCCGGCGCCTGCCGGAGCGGGGTCGTAGTCGGAGGTGTCGGCCGGGGTGTCGCTCTGCGGCGAGAAGCCGTTGCCGTTGCCGCCGCCTCCCCCCCCGTCACGCGAGCCGAGGAACTGCACGGAGTTGGCGACGATCTGCACGGCCTGCCGTTTGCCGCTGCCGTCTTTGGCCTCCCACTCGCGCCAGTCGAGCCGGCCTTCGATCGCCACGGGGCGACCCTTGGAGAGGTAGTTGGCGCAGTTCTCGCCCTGCGCGCCCCAGACGGTGACGTTGAAGTAGTTGGGCTTGTCGACCCACTCGCCGGTGGCGCCGTCCTTGCGGCGGCTGTTGACCGCCACGCGCAGCTCGCAGACCGCCGTCCCGCTGCCCAGATGGCGCAGCTCGGGGTCCTGGGTCAGGTTCCCGGTGATGACCACCACGTTGATGTTCGAAGCCGCCACGGCTCTCACTCCTCAAGATCGTTTGTCGAGACTTCAGTCTAAGAGCGCAGGCGGCGCGACTCTCCCCCCGGAAGCCGGAAATAAGGCGAAATAAGGCGAGAAGCCGTCTAGGCGGGGGAGTCGCCGGACTCGTCCTCGGCGGGCGCCTCGGCGGCCTCGGGCTCGGCCGGCTCCGCTGCCGGCTCGGGCGCCTCAGCGGCCGTCTCGGCCTCAGGCTCGGGTGCCTCCGCGTCGCCCTCGCCCTCGGCGGGAGGCTCGGCGACAGCGACGGGAGCGGCTGCGGTCGGCGCCTCGACGGCGGCCTCCGCGTCCGGCTCGGCGGCCGCGGCAGGCGACTCGGGGGCGGCCTCACCCTCGTCGGCAGCCGCCGGCGGAGCTCCTGACGGGCGCTCGCGCGAAGCGGAAGGGCCGGGAGCGGCGGTGGCCGGCGGAGCCATCACCGGCGTCTCGGCGTCGACTTTGAAGATGCGGAAGCGCAGCACCCCGTCGGCGATCTTGAGGTTGTGGTTGAGCTCGTCGAGCAGCTCGGTGGGCGCCTCGAAGCGGAACCAGCGATAGTCGGCCTCGTTGCGCTGCTGGATCTCGTAGGCCAGCTTGCGCAGGCCCCAGACGTTCTCGTGCTTCAGCGTCCCCTTGGCCTCGATCTGCTTCTTCGCCTCGCCGGCCACAGCGTCGCGCGCCGGGGCGTCCTGCCCCGGATCCAGCATCAGAACCAGCTCGTATTCGCGTGGTGCGGCCAAAACGGCGTCGGACTATAGCTAGCGAGGCGCAAACTCCATCGAGCCGTCGTCGGGTGGGGCCGGCGGAGCGGGTGCGGGTTCAGGTGCCGGAGGCGGAGGTTCCGGTGGTGGAAGGACCGTAGGGACCGTGGCCACAGCGGGCGGGTCCTGTCGGGGAGTGGGGGTACCCGTCCGGGGCTGGGTTTTTCGCCTTGGAGTTTTCGGCCGTCCGAGGTGGCGGTCGGGGCGAAAAACGGGACGCCGCCCCTCCCGGGTACCCCCACTCCCCGCCTCCCGCCCGAGACGCGCCTCAACCCGCGGCAGTCCTACATCAGCCGGCAGCGGCGCTGGTGGCGGTGGCTCCAGCAGCTCCGGAACAAGCTGCAGCGCAAGGAGCGCAGCGAGGGCAACGCCAGCTCCTTTCGCGACAAGCTGCCAGCGAACGCGCAATCCCATACAGCTCTAAGTAATGAGAGCGACGCGTTCTCCCCCTCATTGGAGATCCTCTCCCCGTTCCTGAGATTTAGATGGAGAGGCCGAGCGAAGCGAGGCCGCCGCAGAATCCCGGGAAGCACAGAGAGCCGACCCCCGCCGGGAGAGCGCCATGTTCCCTAGCCGCTTAGACGGCCCGCGTGAGATCAGCGCCTCCCGGCGGTGCGAGGCGCCCGAAGCGCCAACAGGGCGTGGCGAGGATGACCGCCACCCAATGAGGAAGCGCAGAGGCACCTCGCGGCCGGCATTCAGCCGAATGGATTCGACCGAGGAGGAAGCATGGCAGGAACGAGGACGGCGGGAATCGACTGGGCGAGCGAGGCACACGAGATCTGTGTCAGCGAGGAGGGGCAAGTGGTGACACGCTTCTCGGTGACCCATGACGAGCGGGGACTTGGCGAGCTGGTTCGCGCGCTCGCCAAGCATGAAGTAGACCGGGTGGCGATCGAGCGACCCGACGGCATCTTGGTCGAGCGACTGCTGGACGCCGGCGTGGAGGTTTTGGCGATCCACCCCAACCAGATGAAAGCCGCCCGTCCACGCTACGCGGTCGCCCACGGCAAGTCCGACCGCTTCGACGCTTTCGTCCTCGCCGAGCTCGCCCGCACCGACGCCCACCGCTTTCGCGCGCTCACCCCCGACGGCGACGAGACAAAGGCCTTGCGGGTTCTCACACGGGCGCGCGAGGACCTCGTCGAGGCACGAGTCGCGCTCGCCAACCAGCTGCGCGCCCAGCTTGAAGCGTTTTGGCCCGGAGCGCTGATCTTCGGCCGGGTCGACAACGCGATCTCCCTGTCCTTCATCGCCCGTTACCCGACCCCGGCCGATGTCCGAGGGCTGGGGACCAAGCGGATGGCGGGCTTTCTCGAGCGCCACGGCTACTCGGGCCACACCAGCCCCGCCGTACTGGTGGAGCGGATGCAGGCGGCGCCGGCGGGAACAGCGGGGCTCGCCGAGTGCGAGGCCCGCCGGGCCGTGATTCTCGGGCTGGTGGCCGGTCTCGAGTCTCTCCTCGCCGAGACAGGCGAGCTCGACGCGAAGATCAGAGCTGCCTTGAGGGCTCACCCCGACGCCGCCGTCTTCGCGCCGCTGTTTCGCAGCTCCAGGACGGCTACCTGCCCGGCGACCCTGATCGCCGAGATCGGTGATTGCCGGAGCCGCTATCCGACCGAGGCGGCGCTCGCGGCCGACGCGGGGATGAGCCCGGTGGCGCTCGAGTCGGGGAAGATGCGCGTCGCGACCTTCAGGCGTGCCTGCGACAAGCGCCTGAGAAAAGCCGTCACGGTCTTGGCCGACTCCACCCGCCACTGGCATCCCTGGGCAGAAGACGTCTACGGGCGAGCCCGGGCCAGAGGCCAGGACCACCCACACGCGACCCGCACCCTTGGACGCGCCTGGATCAGGGTCTTGTGGCGCTGCTGGCAGGACGAAGTGCCCTACGACCCGTCCTTGCACGGGAACTTGAGCGGGCTGCAAACGGCGGGGGGTTGACACAGGGCATCTCACGCCACCGCCTCACGCAACGCGTCGATGTCCTTCAACTGCTCGTCCACCCAATCCCCCGGATTGCGCGAGTAGATGATCTCCTTCAGGTGCGCCGCGCGCAGCCGCCGCTCTTCCGGCTCCATCGTCAGCGCCCGATAGATCGCGTCGGCCTGCTCCTGGACGTCGAAGGGGTTGACCGAGAGGACGCAATCGGCCAGCTCCTCGTGCGAGCCGGTGTTCTCGGAAAGCATCAGGACGCCGTCGCGGGTGTTGACCGCCGGCGCCTCCTTGGCGACCAGGTTCATCCCGTCGAAGATCGAGTTGACCATCAAGAGGTCGAAGTGCTTGTAGCGGGCGACCGCCTCGTGGAAGTTCTCGTAGATCTTCAGGTCGATCGGCATCCAGTCGGTGGTGCCGTGGCGGTGGTTGACGACCGCCACCAGCGCCTCGATTTTCTCCAGGTACTCGGCGTACTCGGGCACGTCCTGGCGCGAGGGCTGCAGGTGGGCGATGAAGGTCACCTTCTCGAGGAACTCCGGGTGCTGGGTGAGGAAGGTGTCGAAGGCGGTGAAGCCGCGCAGCACGTTCTTCGAGAGGTCCGCGCGGTCGACGCGGATGATCAGGTGCTCGCGCCGCCGCTCCAGCAGGTCGCGCTCGTACTGGCGCACCTCGGTCGACTCGGCCGCCCGCCGCAGCCGCTCCGCGTCGATCGAGAGCGGGTAGGCGCGCGCCCGCGTCTCGCCGCCGGCGTGCCGCACCACGCAGCTGTCGTAGTCGACCTCTACCTCGAGCAGTTCGTCGCAGCAGCGGATGAAGTTGATGCAGTAGGCGTGCGTGTGGAAGCCGATGATGTCGTTGGCGAGCATGCCGCGGAAGATCGCCTCGCGGATCCGCCCGGGCAGGATGCGCCAGCTGTCGGGCTGCGACCAGGGGATGTGGACGAAGTGGTGCAGGAAGGCGTCCGGCCGCGCGTCGCGGATCATCGCCGGCGCGGTGTAGAGGTGGTAGTCGTGCAGCATCACCAGCGGCCGCTCGCGATCCTCAATCTGGCCCAGCACGGCGCGGGCGATGTCTCGGTTGACCGCCTGGTAGCCGTAGTCCCAGGCGTCGAGCTCCGTCTGGCGGATGTCCGGCGCGTTGGAGAGGTCCCAGAGGTAGTGCTGGATGAACCACAGGATCGGGTTGGCGATCACGTTGTAGAAGCCGTCGTAGGCGTCGGGATCGCTGCCGACCAGCAGCACCCGGTACTCGATCCCGTCGATCGAGAGCTCGACCGGCCCGCCGCGCTCCTCGGAGACGGCGACGTCCTCGTCGGTCATCGCCGAGGCGATCCAGAGCGCCTCGCGGTGGGAGACGAGGCCCGAGAGCGCCGTCACCAACCCGCCGCCGCCGCGCTGCACGGTGCGCTCGTCCGACTCGTCGCGCTCGAACTGCGCCGGCCCGCGGTTGGAGACGATGATCAGCGGATCGGAGTCGGGCATCGGCCCCTCAGCCTACCCCGACCGCCCCGGGCTACTCGTCCAATTCGCCGAACAACTGCAGCCAGTCGCGCAGCAATCGCGGCGAGAGGAACTCGCGCCGGGCGTGTTCCTTGCCCGCCTTGCCGAGGCGCATGCCCAGCTCCGGGTCGGCGAGGATCTCGATGCAGCGCTGCGCACACTCCTGCGGGGAGTCGACCAGGAAGCCGCTCTCGCCGTCGGTGATCTGCAGCGGGATGCCGCCGACGTTGCCGGCGACCGTCGGGCGCCCCTTCCAGAGCGCCTCGGTGACGGTCAGGCCGAAGCCCTCGCGGATCGACTTCTGCAGGCAGACGTCCGATTGCGACTGGAAGGCGTTGACCTCGATCGCGCCGACGTTGTTGAGGTTGTTGAGGATCTTGATGTCCTCGTCGCCGTCGGCGTATTCGACCGTCTGCTGGAAGAACTCCCAGCCCTCCGGGTCGTCGGTCGCCATCGAGCCGACCAGCGCCAGCTGCACCTCGGGCATCTCCGCGGTCACCGCGCGGTAGGCGTCGATCACGCCGATCGGGTCCTTCCACGGGTCGAAGCGAGACACCTGGGTGATCAGCGGGCGGTCGACGTCTATGCCGAACTGGTGGCAGACGAAGGCGGCGTCGTCGGGCGAGAAGGCCATGTTCTTCGGCGAGAGCGGGTCGATCGCCGGCGGGATGATGCGGATGCCGTTGTGGCCGTTGATCCCGTTGGGCACGTAGTCGGGCAGGTGCCAGACGGTCGCGTCGTACTCCTCGATCAGCGGCTGCAGGCGGGCGATCGGCGCCGGGTTCGGCTCGGAGAGGTCGATGTGGCAGCGCCAGATCCAGTTGCGGCTCTTCTCCGACGCGCCGCGACGCAGGCCGATCGGCTGCGGGTCGTGGACGACGATCGTGTCCCACTCGCCTTTCAGCCCGTCGGCGTTGACCGCGTTGATCTCGTCGAAGATCGCCCACTGCTCGGCGCTCAGCGTCTCCTCCGCCCCCTGCAGCGAGTTGTGCAGCAGCTTGGTCGCGTTGAAGAACTCTTCCTTGCCGAAGATGACGTGCCAGTGCGCGTCGATGCCGACGTCGCGCATCAGCGGCACGATCGTGTACAGGATCTCCGAGACGCCGCCGCCGAACGCGGTCGCGCTGACGTGCAGCACCCGCTGTCCCTCCAGCGGCTTCGCCAGCTCGCGGATCCGCTCGCTCAGCTCCTTACCCGCGATGTGGGTGTAGTCGGAGAGGGACTTCTGCCCGAGGGCGACTTCCTGAAGCATCGGCGATTTCTACCGGGGACGGCGGTTGGACGCCGCGCCCTATTCGGCGACCGGGCGCTTTCCCAAAGCAACCTCGACCCTCGCGCGCTCGCCGTCCTCGCGGATCACGTCGAGCGTCACCTTGTCGCCCGGCTGGAAGAGGGACATGTAGCGGGCGAGGTCGTCGGGCTGGACGACCTCGCGGCCCTCGACGGCGAGGATCGTGTCGCCGCCGGTTTCGTAGGGGACCCCTTGGAAGCGCAGTTTGCCGTCGCCGCCCTCCAGGCCGGCCTCGTCAGCCGGGCCGTCCGGGACGACTTCGGCGATCAGGCCGCCGCGGTCGACGGGGAGGTCCAGCTTCTCGGCGAGCTGCGGGTAGATCGCCTGCACAGAGACGCCGATGTATGCGTACTCGGCCTCGCCGCTGCGCTGCAGCTGCTCGATCGAGCGCTTCACCGTCGAGATCGGCACCGCGAAGCCGACGCCGTCGTTGGCGCCGGAGTTGGTCTCGATCTGTTGGTTGATGCCGACCACGCGGGCACCCGCGTCGAGCAGCGGCCCGCCCGAGTTGCCGGGGTTGATCGAGGCGTCGGTCTGGATCGCGCCCTCGATCTGGAACTGGGTCAGCGAGCCGACCGAGCGGTCGGTGGCGGAGACGATCCCGATCGAGAGCGACTGCTGCTCGCCGAAGGGGCTGCCGATCGCCGCCACCGGCTGGCCGACCACCAGCGCCTCGTCGTCGCCCAGCTCGAGCGGGTGCAGCTCGAAGCCGTCGGGCGCGACCTCGAGCAGGGCGACGTCGGCGAAGGGATCGAAGCCGACGATCTGCGCGGGCACGACGTTGCGGTCGGGGAACTCGACGTAGACGGCCTTCGCCTCCTTGCGGTCCTCCCCCTCGCCGTTGGTGACGACATGGGCGTTGGTGACGATCCGGCCCTCGGTGTCGAGCACGAAGCCGGAGCCTTCGGCCGCACCCTGGTTGAAGATCGAGCGGATCGTGACCACGCCGGGGGAGGCCTCGCGGTAGACGGCGGCCGCATCGAAGCCCTCGCTCGCCGCCTGCACGACGACCTGGGTCGTCGTCTTGGTCGTCTCAGGGGCGGCCGCTCCCGAAGCGCCCTCGTCCTCGCCGCCGCAGCCGGCGAGCAGGGCCAGGATGAGCAGCGCCGGGAGGAGCGCCCTCACGCGGTCGCCTTCGCCTCGTCGGCGACGAGGGGCGGCGGCGAGGCCCCGGGTGGGGCGAGCGGCAGGTCGAGCGTGAAGGCGGTGAAGCGACGGCTGGAGGAGATCGCGATGCGGCCGTCCAGGCGCTGGGCCAGCTCGCGCGCGATCGCCAGGCCGAGCCCCGAGCCGCCCGCGGAGTCGGCCGTGTAGAAGCGCTCGAAGATGCGTTTCTGAACCCGCTGCGGAATGCCGGTGCCGTCGTCGGAGACGGTCAGCTCGGCGCGCTGGTCGACGGAGTAGATGGTCACGGTGACGCTGGTGCCCTCCGGGGTGTGGGTGAGGGCGTTGTCGAGCAGGATACGGATGATCTGTCGCACCCTCTCCGGGTCGGCGCCGGCGATCACCGGGTGCTGCGGCGTGCGCAGCTCGAGCCGCGAGCCGCGCAGTTCGGCCCGGGCGCCGAACTCGCGCACCACGTCGCGCGCCAGCGAGCCGAGGTCGACGCTGCGGATCTCCATGACGATCCCGCCGGCGTCCAGCTGGGAGAGGTTGAGCAGGTCGCCGGTGAGCTTGGTCAGCCGCTCGATCTGCCGGCGCATCGTCCGTATGAACTCGGCCCGCTCCTCCGGGTTCGGGTCCTCCTCGTCGAGCAGCTCGACGAAGCCGCCGAGGCTGAAGATCGGCGTGCGCAGCTCGTGCGAGGCGTTGGCGATGAACTGCTTGCGGGCGCTGTCGAGCTCGGCCAGGCGGCGCTGCATCTCGTTGAAGGTGCGCGCGAGCTGGCCGAGCTGGCCGGAGGAGTCGACCGGGATGCGGGTGGCGAAGTCGCCGTCGGCGACCTTGCGTGCGGCGTCCTCGATCCGGCTCACCCGCAGGGCGACCAGGCGGGCGAAGTAGTAGCCGATGGCGAGGGCGAGCAGGATGGCGATCAGGCCGCCGGTGAGGATCGGGCCGGCCGCGCCGTCGTGCCCTTCGACCACCACCACCCAGAGGTAGACGATGATCGAGGTCCCCACCCCGATCGACAGCGACACGGTCGTGATCATGCTGCCGAGCGGGGTGAGGCGGAGCCGGTTCATTCCCGAAAGCGGTAGCCGACGCCGCGCACGGTGAAGAGGTACTCGGGCTGCTTGGGGTCGACCTCGAGCTTCTCGCGCAGATGGCGGATGTGGACGTCGACCGTGCGGGGGTCGCGGTAATCGGAGTCTCCCCAGACGTGCTCCAGCAGCGTCTCGCGGCTGAGCACCCGTCCGGGCGTGCGGGCGAGGGCGGCGAGGATCTCGAACTCGACGTAGGTGGCGGCGACCTCCTCGCCGCGCAGGGTGACGACGCGGCGCCCGGGGTCGATGCGCAGCTCGCCGCTCTCGATCGGCTCGTCGTCGGGCGGCTCGACCGCCATCCGCGAGCGCCGCAGCGCCGCCTTGACGCGGCTGCGGAACTCGCGCATCGAGAAGGGCTTGGTGATGTAGTCGTCGGCGCCGACCTCGAGGCCGGCGACCTTGTCGGTCTCGCTGCCCTTCGCGGTCAGCATGATGATCGGCACCTGGCTGTGGCGGCGCAGCCGGCGGCAGACTTCGACGCCGTCGAGCTTGGGCAGCATCAGATCGAGGACGACGAGGTCGAAGCGCGCCTCTTTGAAGCGCTCCAGCGCCTCGCGGCCGTCGAGCGCTGAGGTGACGTGGTAGCCGTCCTTGCGCAGCGGGTAGCTGAGCAGCGTCTGGACCGACTGCTCGTCGTCGACCAGCAGAATCCGCGTAGACCCCCCGTTGGGCATGGACAAAGAGTAGTCCGGCTGTCCGGCCAACCGACCGGTCAGGCGTTGTGGACGTATGTGCTAGTACCAAGAACTAAGGTTGACGGGTGGGCGGCCGATATGAAGCTCGTGATGGAGCAGCGCGACCTGAAAAGCCTCGTCGAGAGCGGCGCCTACCGGCCCCGGCCGGAAGCGATCGCGTGCGCGATGCTGCGCCGCCGCGGTGTGCGGGTGCTGCTGACCGGCGCGACGCTCAATCCAGCTGATCGAATCCAGTCGGCTCCAGAAGTTCCCCGCCAGGCAGCCTGATCTCGACCCCCTCGCCGGCGACGACCTCGCCGATCGGCGTCACCGGGCCGTCGGGGACCCGATCCCGAGGAATCGCCGCGAGCAACTCGTAGTCTTCGCCTCCCGAGACGGCAAGGACCATGTCGGTGACTCCGTCGGCAAGTGGAAGGGAGTCGGCGTCGATTTTCAATCCGACGCCGCTTGCCTCGGCGAGGTGCCCCGCGTCGCCGCCGAGGCCGTCGCTGAGGTCGATCATCGCCGTGGCGCCCGCTTTCGCCAGCATCCTCCCCTCCGCAAGGCGCGGCTTCGGCTCGAGTTGGCGTGCGATCAAGGCAGGCGGTCCGTCTTTCCCCTGTTCCAGCAGCTGGAAACCGGCCGCAGCGCCGCCCAGCTCGCCGGTCACGACCAGTACGTCGCCCGGACGGGCACCGGATCGCCTCACCAGGTCCTCGGCGCGCTCTGCGTGGCCGACGACGGTCACCGCCAGGGTCAGGACCGGTGCCCGCGTCACGTCTCCCCCGGCCAGCGTCGTGCCGGTCTCGACGGCCACGCGGGCGAGGCCGTCGAGCAGCTCGAGGCAGCCGTCCTCGTCGAGGTCGGCGGGGACGCCGAGCACGACGTAGGCCTCGCCCGGCGCCGCCCCCATCGCCGCCAGGTCCGAGAGGGCGACGGCCAGGGCCTTGGCGCCGATCTGCGCCGGGCTGCTCCACTGGCGGCGGAAGTGGACGCCGTCGACGAGTGCGTCGACCGAGGTTGCGGTAGCCCCGCCGGGCACTGAGACGGCGGCGTCGTCGCCGCTGCCGAGCCGCACGCGGGGGCCCGGCTGAGGAAGCCGTTCCCGCACGCGCGCGAGGAGATCGAACTCGCCCATGCGGCCATTCTGCCCGCTGCGGGTACCGGGTAACAGCCCATGACCTGACTAAGGTGCGACAAGCGTGGCAGAGGACCAACCACTCCTACACCGGATCGGTGAGACCGCCGCCAGCTTCGGCTCCCGCCCCCCGCGCAGCAAGCGCGTCCGGCTCGCGATTCAGCTCGGCATAGCGGTCGTCGTCTTCGGCTTCCTCGTCCTCACCGTCGTCAACCAGTGGTCGGAGATCAAGGGCGAGGGGGTCCACTTCCACCTCGTCTGGCTGATTCCGGCATTCCTCGTCCTGCCGCTCTTCTACGCGCTCAGCGCGCTCGGCTGGGATCTGATCCTGCGCGCGCTCGGCTACCGGATCGGGTTCGGACGGGCGCAGGTCGCTTGGGGCCAGCCGCTGCTCGCCCGCTACGTGCCCGGCAGCGTGCTCTATGTACTGGGGCGCCTGCTGCTCTCCGAGCGGGCCGGCGTGCCGCGGCGGATCACGATGGCGAGCATCGCCTACGAACAGGCGATCTCGGCGACGTCGGGGATCGCCTTCGCCGCCTTCTTCCTGATCAGCCACCCCGACCTGCAGGACCAGCCGCTGCGCTGGGCGGTGGTGCTGGTGATCCCGGCGCTCGTCGCGCTGCTCAGCCCGCCGGTCTTTCGGCCTCTCGCCGACCGCGCACTGCGGGCATTCGGCCGCGACCCCCTGCCCGGCGTGATCCCGCTGCGCGGCGTGATCGGTCTGCTCCTCTTCTACCTGCTCAACTGGAGCGTGGTTTCGGTCGGCGTCTACTGCGTCGCCCGCTCGGTCGCGACGGTCCCCACCGACGAGATCCTCACGGTCGGCTCGGCGCAGGCAGTCGGCTACGTTGCGGCGCTGGTCACCCTGGTCGCGCCGGCCGGGTTGGGGATCCGCGACGCCGCCTTCGCCTGGGCGGTGAAGGGGGCGCTGCCGGGCAAGAGCTTCGCGGTCGGCTCGCTGATCGCGATCGCGGTGCGCTTCGTGCTGACCGCGGTCGAGCTGATCTACGTCGGGCTGGTCACCGCGCTGGGCAAGCGCGAGGGTTGGTCGATCCCGACCGGCGTCATCCATGCTTCGCCTGAGGAGGAAGCGGCTGAGGCCGAGCTACAGGGGCATCCGGGCGGGGAGCTGGTAGGCGGTCAGGGCGATCGTTAGGAGCTGGAGGGGGCGGTCTCTTGAAAGAGCGGCGAGAGGCAGGGCCCAGATCAGGTACCAGGGGAGGAGCCAGGCCGTTGCCAGGAGGAGGGCGAAGGAGGCCCAGGCGGCGTTGCGGAGCCAGTCCGATCCCCGCCACGTCCTTATAAGGAGATAGAGGAAGGCGATCGCGAAGAGGGCGAGGGCGGTGATGCGGACCGCGGTCGGGTCGAGGCCGGTCAGGCGGGCGAGGGTTATCGGGATGCTCATGTGAGTGGCGCGGTCCTGGTTCTCGCCGGCGAGGCGGAGGGCGTCGAGCCAGTTCCAGCCGAAGGCGGCATAAGCGGCGACTCCGATCGCCAGAGCGGCGACGGCAGCCCCGAGCAGGAAGCGCGCGGCGATTCCCGATTTGACCCCACTCCAGTGGGGTGAATCCGGCAAGCGTGTCGCGCTGACCAGGGCGAAGGGGGCCGCTATGGCCGCCGGGGCCTTGATCGCGAAAGCCGCTACGAAGGCAGCGCCCGCCGTCGCCTCGCGGGCGGTGAGAGTCGCGGCGATGCCGAGGGTCGCCGCGAGCATCGCCAGGCCGTCGTTGTGGGCGCCGCCGACGACGTGGATCAGGACCAGGGGATTGAGGGCGACGAAGGCCGCCGCGCCGAGGGGGGAGACGCCGCGCGCCGGCGCGGCCCTGGCGACGAGGAGCGCGATGCCGAGGACCGAGAGGGCGGCCGTCGCCTTAAGCGCGGCGACCGCCCACCACACCGGCAGCCAGGCGAGCGGGTAGGTGGCCAGGGTGAAGAGCGGCCCGTAGGCGCTGGTCGCGTCGATCCAGGTGACGCGGGCGTAGGCGGGGTCGAAGGGCGCGGCCGCGGGCGGATAGACGTAGGGATCGAGGCCGTGGACGACGCCGAGGCGGGCGTAGTCGACGTAGCTGTAGACGTCGTGCGAGAGGAGGACCGGGGCGACGGCGAAGCTGGCGACCAGGACGACAATCGTGGCCCAGACCCACCGGCCCCGCCTGTCAGACACCGCGGGGCGGCCGCGCCGTCAATCTCATCCCGCCGCGGCTCCTCCGTCAACTCCCCCTCCGCCACCGGTTCCATACGCCGGCGGGGGCGGCGGCACCGGGGTCGGTTCCTGGCCGGCCCCGGGTGCGTAGGCGTCCGGGTCGTAGCCGCCGGTCGCTTCCTTGCCCAGCCGCTCCGCTTCGCTTTCCTCTCCCTCTTCGGCTTCGAAGTCGTCATCGAGGTCATCGCTGTCGGGCGGCCCGCTGGTGAACGAGCCGTAGAAGGGGGCCCAGCTCACTTTCCCATCGGGCGGCTCGTATTCCTCGCAAGGCACTTCCGCCCCCGTATAGAGCGAGTGCCAGATCTCCGCCGGGAAGGTCCCTCCGTAGACGGTCGTGCCGTGCACGCTGGTCATTTCGATCGCGTTCGATTCCGGGTAGCCGACCCAGACGACGGTCGCCAGGTTGGGCTGGATGCCGGCGAACCAGGCGTCGGTGAAGTTGTCGGTCGTGCCCGTCTTGCCGCCCTGGCCGGGGCAGCCGGTGTAGGCGGCGGTGCCGGTGCCTTCGGTGATGTTGTCGTGCAGCAGGCGCCAGACCTCGTAGGCGATCGGCGCGGAGAGCACCCGGCGGGGCGCGGGCCGCTGCGGCTGCTCGACCCGCCCGCCTGGGAAGACGACCCGCTCGATCGCGACCGGCTTACGGTGGATGCCGTCGGCGGCGACGGTCGCGTAGGCGTCGGCCATCTCCAGCGGCGAGACGCCGATCCGCAGGCCGCCGATTCCCTCCGCCGGGATGCCGTCGAGCGGGCTTTCGATCCCCATCGACTTTGCCGTCCACTTGACCTGGCGCGGGCCGACGTCGAGGTCGAGCTGGGCGAAGACGGTGTTGTCGGAGGCGACCGTCGCCTGCTGCAGGTTGACCGTGCCGAGGTAGCCCTCGTCGGCGGTCGCCACCTCCCAGTGGCCCCACTCGGGCAGGTCGAGGTCGAGCGGCTTGGAGGTGTAGTAGGTCGAGTAGGGGTCGATGCCCTGCTTGATCGCCGTCGTCAGGACGAAGGTCTTGAAGGTCGAGCCGGGCTGGCGATGCCCCTGCGCGGCGAGGTTGAACTGGCTGTCGTCATAGGAGGAGCTGGAGGCCATCGCCTCGATCTCGCCGCTGCGCGGGTCGATCGAAACCAGCGCCGCGGCGGGGTCTTCGGAGTAGGGCAGGGCGGAGCGCATCGCCTCCAGGCCGGCCTCCTGCAGGCGCGGGTCGATCGTCGTGTGGACCTCGAGACCGCCCTCGCGCACGCGGCGGGCGCCGTAGACCTCGATCAGCTCGCCTTCGACGTAGTCGAAGAAGTACGGCTCGCGCTTGGCGAAGTAGCCCTCGTCGAGGTCGAGCCCGAGGGCGCGCGCGCGAGCCGCGCGCGCCCGGACCGGCGTGACGTAGCCGAGGCTCGCCATCTTCGCGAGCACGGCGTTGCGGCGGGCGAGCGCCGCGCGCGGGTGCAGCACGGGGTTGTATTCGGAGGGCGCCTGCGGCAGGCCGGCCAGCAGCGCCGCCTGCGCCAGGCTCAGCTTCCAGACCGGCCGCGAGAACCAGATCTTCGCGCCGGCCCCGACGCCGACCGCGGTCGCGCCGTCGATCGTCCCGTAGGTCGCCGTATTCAGGTATTGGTCGAGGATCTGGCGCCGGGAGTGGCGCTCGGCGTACTCGATCGCCAGCTTCGCCTCGACGATCTTGCGCTCGATGTCGCGGGCGGGGTTGCGCAGGCAGAGGTTGCGGACGAGCTGCTGGGTGATCGTCGAGCCGCCCTCGACCGTGCGGCCCGCCTCGAGGTTTTTCAGCGCGGCGCGGGCGATCGCCTCGGGGTCGACGCCGCCGTGCTCGTAGAAGCGCTCGTCCTCGATCGCGACGGTGGCGCGCTGGAGGCTCTTCGGGATGCGCTCGAGCGGGACCGGCGCGCGCGCCTCTTCGGAGCGGACCAGACCCAGCTTGCTGCCGTCATTCGCGTAGATCACGGTGTTGCCGCGCTTGTCCACACGCTCGCAGGCGGCGAGCGAGGGCGCGTCGGCGGCGACGTCGAGCACCCAGGAGGCGACGCCGACAACCGCCACCGCCAGCAGGGCGACCACTCCGATCGCGACGAAGAGCACCTTGCTGCCCGCGCCGCCGCGGTGCCGCCGGCTTCGACGGTTGCGCTGCGTCATCGCTTGAGCGTACTTCGCCCGCCGCGGCGCTCAGGCCTGGGTGTCCTCGGTGGAGAGGTTGTGGATGACGCCTTCGACCAGCAGCTGGTTGGGGATGACGACGGCGGTGCCGTCGCCGGGGTCGACATAGGTATAGGAGAGGGTGATGTCGACGACGCGGCCCTCGACCTCCTCGTAGGAGACGCGGTCGCCGATCTTGAACGGCTGGGAGACCGCCAGCTGCACCCCGGCGACCATGTTGCCGATCGTGTGCTGGGCGGCGAAGCCGATGATCGCCGCCAGCACCGCCGTCGAGGCGAGGATGCCGGTGGCGAGGCGTTTCAGCTCGGTGAACTGCGCGATCGCGATCGCGGCAATGACGAGGAAGACGACCAGGATCGCGAGGCGGCGAAGGAAGCGCAGCCGGGTCCGCGTGGACCGCGAAACCTGTGAGACTGCCGGCGACATGGAGGCAAAACTACCTGCTGCGACGTGGGGCCCGCAGATGGCGATCGGCGGGCTGCTGATCGCGCTCGGCGCGGGAATCCTGCTCGGTATCCCGGCGATCCTGATCGACAACCCGCCGGAAGGCGGGGACCTCAGCACCGGCGCCAACGTGGTCGTCCAGCTGGGCGCGGCGCTCGGCTTCCTCGTCGTGCCGCTGCTGGTCGCGAGCCGCTGGGGGGAGAGCTCGCTGCGCGAGGCGCTACGGCGGCTCGGCGTGCGGCGCTTCGGCGGCGAAGCGATCGGTTGGATGGTCGTCGCGGCCATCGCCTACCTCGCCTTTGCCGCGATCTACGTCGGCATCTTCGGCTCACCCGAACAGGACGACATCGCCGAATCGTTCGGCACCTGGCCGCTGCAGGTGCTGTTGATCGCCGTTGCGGCGCCGATCAGCGAGGAGGTCTGCTTCCGCGGCATGCTCTTCGGCGGCCTGCGCACCCGCCTGCCGGCGATCGCCGCCGCGCTGATCGCCGGCGCGATCTTCGGCGCGATGCACTTCGTCACCGGCGCCGGCGCCGTCCCCCCGCTGATCGCCTTCGGCGTGATCCTCTGCCTGCTCTACGAGCGGACCGGCTCGATAGTCCCCGGCATCGTCCTCCACGCCCTCAACAACTCAGTAGCCCTGCTCGCGCAGTAGCCTCGCGCCGGGGCATCCGTAAGAATGCGCGGGCCGATGAATCGCCGCCTTGTCTTCGTCCTTTCGCTCGTGGCCCTGTTGATGCTTCCGGCCACGGCTGGTGCGGCGCAGCCAAAGGGGCCGCCGGAGGCGACCGTGAAGATCACGCACATCGGTCACCTGAACGACGGCAGGGCGCGGATCTACAGCACCGTGCCGGCGATCGGCACCGTCGAGCCCTACGTCGCCGGGCAGAAGGTCGACGTCAGCTTCTACGTCGACGGCCGCCGCGTCCAGCACCAGAAGGTGGGGTTGAGCAAGGGCAAGGGCGGCGTCGGCGTCTTTCGGGCGAAGATCCGCATCGAGGAGGCGGGCAAGTACGCGGTCAGTGCCAAGCACGTCGCGACCGCGGCATTGGGCGCCGACAGCACTGTGCGCAAGAGCTGGAAGGTCAGCTTCCCCTCTTTGCACGAAGGCGACTGTGGCCCCGCCGTGATCGGCTTCAAGAAGGCGATGCGCAAGATGGGCTACATCGCCAACGACGGCCGCTGCTTCGGCGGCAAGACCGCCCGGGGCGTGCTCGCCTACCGCAAAGTCAACGACATGACGCGCAGCATGCGCGCCGGCAAGGGCCTCGTCAAGCGCGCCTTCGCCGGCAAGGGCGGCTACCGCGTGCGCCACCCCGGCGCCGGGCGCCACGTCGAGGCGCCGCTCTCCAAGCAGGTCCTCGTCTTCGCCAAGGGCGACAAGCCGTACGCGATCTACCCGGTCTCCTCCGGCAAGTCCTCGACCCCCACCGTCACCGGTCACTTCGAGTTCATCCGCACCGAACCCGGCTACAACTCGCACGGCATGTACTACTCCTTCTACTTCTACGGCGGCTACGCCGTGCACGGCTACGAATCGGTGCCCGACTACCCCGCCAGCCACGGCTGCATCCGCACCTTCATCGCCGACCAGCCCGAGATCTACAACCGCATCGAGTTCGGCGAAGACATCTTCGTCTTCTGAGCCGTAGGCTGTGCCCGATGAGTGAGCGGGCGCTGAAGGTCTTCGTCGCCGGCGCGAGCGGTGCGATCGGCAGGCCGCTGGTGCGCCGGCTCGTCGCCGCCGGCCACGAGGTGACCGGGACGACGCGGCGGGAGGAGCGCGCCGAGGAGATCCGCGCAGCAGGCGCGCAGGCGGTCGTCTGCGACGCCTTCGATGCGGCAGCGGTCGAGGCGGCCGTGAAGGGAGCCGCGCCCGACGTCGTCGTCAACCAGCTGACGAGTCTCCCCCAGCGCTACGACCCGCGCAAGGCGTCCTTCTACGAGGAGACGAACCGGGTGCGGCGCGAGGGTGGCCACAACCTCGCCGACGCTGCCCGCGCCGCCGGCGCGCATCGCTTCCTCACCCAGAGCATCTCCTTCCTCTACGCGCCGGAGGGCGATTGGGTCAAGAACGAGGGGGCGCGGCCCTTCGACGACGCGCCGGGACACTTCGGCCCGGCCGTGCAGGTGATGCTCGAGCACGAGCGCGAGGTGGTCGAGTCCACCGACTTCGAGGGCTTGGTCCTGCGCTACGGCCAGTTCTACGGCCCCGGCACCTACTTCGCCCGCGACGGCCACCTCGGCCGCGAAGTCCAGCGCCGCCGCTTCCCGGTCGTCGGCGGGGGCACCGGCACCTTCTCCTTCTTGCACGTCGAGGACGCGGCGGGTGCGGCGCTCGCCACCCTCGACCACGGCGCCCCCGGCGTCTACAACATCGTCGACGACGAGCCGGCGCCGTTGCACGAATGGCTACCGGTTTACGCCGAGGCGCTCGGCGCCAAGCCGCCCCGCCAGGTCCCCTTCTGGCTGGCGAGGCTCGTAGCCGGCAAGTCGGTCGCCGAGCAGGCCGTCAGCCTGCGCGGCGCCTCCAATGCCAAGGCAAAGCGCGAGCTCAACTGGCAGCCGCGCTACCCAAGCTGGCGCCGGGGCTTCCGCGAGGGGCTCGATTGAGGCTGTTCAAACATGTCTTCGCGAAAAGCCAAGGTGGCAATTATCGTCGCGGCAACCAGCCCGATCCCGAAGGTCAGGCCGTTGCTCCAATGAAGCGCCGCAGCCACGACACCCGTTAGCCCGCCGCCCGCCATCTCCAGTCCAAGGTAGAAGAGAAAGTGCCTCAGGCTGTAGATCTTCTTGTCGCTATGAGGTCGCATGGTTTTGTCAGAGTAGCGCCTTAGCCCCCGAAGCAATCAAACCAAACCCAAAGAACCAAAGGGCATAGGTCGCCACGTAGACGGGCCAGTGATCTACCTCGCCGGTTTTCCGGTGACGGCGCAAGGCGGCAAACATACCCAGCGCCGTCCCCAAGGCAAAGAATTGGATAGGAAGATCGAGAGCGTCGATCGACGACATGGCTATCTAAGTCGCCAGGCTGGAGAACTCTCCCCCGGCAACACACCCGTCGCCATAGGATTCCTGCAATGAGCGACCTCGACGCCGCCAAGCGAACGCTGCTCGCCGAGCTGCGTGAGCACTCGCTGATCGTCGGCGAGGTGACGTTGTCGAGTGGGGCGACGGCGCAGTACTACGTCGATGCACGGCGGGCGCTGCTGCGGCCGACTGGTTTTCGTGCCGCCGGAGAGCTGATCGCTGCGGCGGCGGTGGAGGCCGGAGCGACCGCTGTCGGCGGACCGGCGACCGCCGCGATCCCACTCTCCTGCGCCGCCCTCGCGGTTCCAGCCGGCGAGGACTTGGTCGGCTTCTTCGTCCGCGGCGAGCGCAAGCAGCATGGCCTGCAGCGCTGGGTCGAGGGCCCTGTAGAGGCGGGTGACAGGGTGCTCGTGGTCGAGGACACCGTCACCAGCGGCGGCTCGACCGTTAAGGCGATCGAGCGGATCCGCGAGCAGGGCCTCCATCCGGTCGCCGTGGTCGCCGTCGTCGACCGCCTGGCCGGCGGCGGTGAGGCGATCGAAGCCGCGATCGAGGACGACCTGGACGATGCCGGGAGGCGCGCCGCGCCGCCCTACCGAGCCCTCGTCACGATCGACGAGCTGTACCCGGATCGCCCCGACGGGGGCTGATCCTCGCGCACGCTTTTCGGCGTGCCAGACACGTCTGAGCTTGACCTGGGCCAAAGGCTGGGTACCGGCGGTGTACCCGGCCATCCTCGCTTGCTCATGCGGAAAGCCCCGTGAGGGGAGACAGTTCTCTTTCTTTCAGAAACGTTCTCCTTGACATTAAAAAGGTCTTTGTTTACAGTCTCGCCACGGTCCGTTCACAGAGCGGGCAGGGACGCAGTTACAGGGACCACATAACCGAGCACCACGGGAGCCGCCAAGGGAAGCGGCCGGCAGAGGGGCTCACGGGACAAGGAGAAGAGATTCGAATGCTCTCGCCACTACGCAACCGCTTCGGCATCCCGGGCGTGATCTCGGTGATCGCCCTGGTCTTCGCAATGCTGGGAGGCGCCTACGCCGCCTCCAGCTCAGACGACGGCAAGGCAACCGCCTCGGCCAAAGCCAAAAAAGGCCCCAGGGGACCGAAAGGCCCGAAAGGCCCGGCCGGTCCAGCAGGCCCAGCGGGACCCGCAGGGTCGGCAGGAGCCAAGGGTGACAAGGGCGACGCCGGCGCCAACGGATCGAACGGATCCCCGGGCGCCGCGGGCAAAGGCGTCACCACCAACCCCCTCGAACCAGGCGAAGAAGCCTCAAACGAAGAAGTATGCGAAGAGGGCGGCGTCGAACTCACCTCGGCCAGCGGCGTGAACGTCGTCTGCGACGGCGAAGTAGGCGGGACGGGACCGGCTGGCGCCACGGGCGCCACCGGCGCTACGGGAGCGCCCGGGCCAACCTGCCCCGGCGGCCAGTGCGTGCTTCCCGAAGGCGCGACCTTGACCGGGGTCTGGCACTTCAGCGCGATCAACGTCGCCAAGGCGAGGATCAGCATCTCCTACCCGCTGCGGATTCCCGGCGGCCTGACCCTCCACTACGTCACCTGGGCGGACCAGGGCACGGTCAACGCACCTCCGGAGTGCCCTGGCTCCTTCCCGTCTGAACCGGCAGCGCTGCCCGGCCATCTCTGCCTGTACGAAGCGGAAGGGGTCTCCGAACAGTCACTCACCAACGCATCGCCGCCAGTCGCCGCGTTCGGGGAAACCGACCTCTCGAGCGGGGTTCCTCTGAACTTCGAACTCACGGTCCCCGCCAACGAAGCAAAAGGCGGCGGCTCTTGGGCTGCCACCAGGCCGACCGCTGGGTAGGGACGGAGATCTGAAGCCGACCCCGGGTGGCCTGGCCACCCGGGGTCGGTGACCACACCACACCACACTCGAACGTGACGCACACATCCACCCACAGAAGTATCTGGGAGCTACGGAGAACACACAGATGAGACATCGCACGCCGCTCCTCGCAGCACTTACGGTTCTCGCGCTCTTCGCCTTCGCTCCCGCAGCTTCCGCCGACTTCGTCATCGGCTCTGAGGGCTCCGGCGCCGGGCAGTACGAGAACCCGCGGGGGCTGGGAGTCGACAGCTCAAACGGCCGCGTCTACCTCGCCGACGCCGCCAACAACCGCATCGACGTCTTCAAAGCCTCGGGCGAGTTCCTCTTCGCCTTCGGCTGGGGGGTCCGCGACGGGAGCACCGCCGCCCCCCAGACCTGCGGCCCCGCCGCCACCCCGCCGAGCCTCGCCTGCTTCAAAGGCATTCCCGGATCCGGCGCAGGCCAGATCCTCCGCCCCGAGCAGGTCGCGGTCGACTCCACCTTCCACGCGGTCTACGTCAGCGAAACCTTCAACAACCGCGTGCAGAAGTTCGACGCCGATGGCGGCTTCGAGTGGATGGTTGGAGGCGAAGTGGATCAGGTGACCAAAGCCAACCGCTGCACCGTTCCCGCCAATTGCGGGGCGGGGAAAGAGACGAGCGCCGCGGCGGCGCAGGAAGGGTTCTTCTTCTCGACGCTGGGAGGCCTACCGCTCGCGGTCGGCCCCGGCGGCACCCTCTACGTCGCCGACAGCAGAAGGCTCGGAGCCGCCGAGTCGGAAGGCTTCAACACCAGGATCCAGAAGCTCAAACCCGACGGAACCCAGCTCGGCCCGCAGATGCTGCTGCCGGAGACGGTCGGGCGGGTTCAGAGCCTCGCCGTCGACCCGGCCGGCCACTTCTACGTTGCAACCGATCGCTCAGACCTGGAAAGCGGCGTGCGCAAGTACGACCCAGCCGGCACTCTGGTCACGAGTTGGGCGGAGGGGGGCAGGATTCCCGGCAACATCACCGCCGTCGCCCTCGAGCCCAGCAACGACCTCTTCCTCGGTGTCGAAGAAAAAAGCCGCTATGTGCTCCACGAGTACAACTCAGCTGGGGCCCAGACCAAGCTCTTCTTCCCGCCGCTGAAATCTTTCGTCGACGGCCTCGCCTTCTACCAGGACGCCTCAGGCGACCTGCTTGCCACCGACGGCAGCGACCTCATCCGCATCACCCAGCCCCCACCGGGCCCCCTTCTCGTACCTGGCACGGCGGAAGCCTCCCCGGTGGGCAGCGTCAAGGCGACGCTGAGGGTCGCCTTCAACGCTCAGGGCAAAGCCTCCCACGCCCGCTTCGAATACATCGACAAAGAGAGCTATGAGGCAAACGAAAACAAATTCGAGCCGATCTCCGAGGTTACGCCCAACAGCCCCGACACGCCAGGCGACTTCGACATCCACACGGTCGAGGGGACCAACGTCTGCGTCGTCGCCAGCGAAGAGACCTGCCTCGAGCCCGAAACGACCTACTACTTCCGCCCGATCGCCGAGAACGCCGACGGCGCCGTCACCGGCGAGAAAGAGGAATTCACCACCCTGCCCCCAGTCCTCTTGGGCCAGATCTTCTCGACTGAGATCGGCACCGACTCGGCCCGCCTGCACGTCGAAGCAAACCCCCTGGGCGTGGGCGCAACCGCCCGCTTCCAGTTCATCGAGGAAGGCCCCGACTATCAGGCGAACGGCTTCCTGAACGCCAAAGACGGCCCCACGATCGACCTCGGAGCGGGCGAGGAGACGATCCCCCGCTCGACCCAGCTGCTCGGCCTCGAGCCCGCCACCACCTACCACTACCGGGTGATCGCCGACAACCCCTTCCACCCCCAGGTCGTCTCCGGCGAGCACAGCTTCACCACCTTCGCCCCACCGTCGGCAGGCGATACCGAATGCCCCAACCAGGCCTTCCGCACCGGCGCCGGGGCAGCGCTGCCTGACTGCCGCGCCTACGAGCTGGTCTCCCCGCTCGACAAAAACAACGGCGACGTCCTCACCTTGCTGAACCAGTTCAACCTCCCGACCTTCCTCGACCAGAGCTCAAGCGACGGGCAGGCGTTCACCTACTCCTCCTACCGTTCCTTTGCCGACCCAGAGTCGGCCCCCTACGTCAACCAGTACCTGGCGACCCGCAACGAGCTGGGCAACCCCGAAGAGGGCTGGCAAAGCGAGTCGCTCTCCCCCCAGGGCAAGGGCGCCGAGTTCCTCGAGAACCCCTTCAAGGCCTTCACCGACGACCTCTCGGTCAGCTGGCTTTCCTGGTTCACCGCGGCGGGCGAATCCCCGCCCGACCCCTGCGCCCCGATCGGCTTCCGCAACCTCTATCGCCGCGACAACTCGAGCGATGACTTCAGCGCGCTCAGCTGCGCGCCGATCGAGCACGTCGCAGACCCCCTCCAATACCTGCCCGAAGTGCAGAGCTTCTCGGCTGACGGCAGCCTCTCGGTCTTCCGCGCCGACGAGGCGCTCACCCCCGATGCCTCCGCTGCGACCACCGTCAACCCCTTCCCACGGCCGATCTACCAGCTCTATCTTGCGAGCGAGACTGGCCAGCTGCGCCTGCTGAGCGTCCTGCCCGACGGCACGGCCGCCGACAAAGACTCCTCGGCGGGCACCCCTGGCGACACCAACGCCGCCGCCTACTCCAACCTCAACCGCTTCGGCAGCCTCCTGAACGCGGTTTCAGAAGACGGCAAGCGGGTCTTCTGGAGCCGCAGCACTGCCGGCAACGTGGGCCCGCTCTATCTGCGGATCAACGCCGACCAGGAGCAGAGCACGTTCAACCCCGAAGGCAAATGCAAACAGCCGACCCGGGCCTGCACGATCGCCGTCTCAGAAACCGTAAGCTCCGCTCCCGCCCGCTTTCAGCTCGGCGACCCGCAGGGCACCGGGGCGCTCTTCACGATCGTGGGGGAGGGCCCGCTGGCGGGCAACCTCTACCGCTTCGACGCAAAAGCGCAGCCCCCCTCCTCAGAGCTGATCGCCGAAGGGGTGGTGGAGAGCATCCTCGGCGCCAGCGAGGACCTCTCGCGCGTCTACTACGCCTCGACCAAAGCCTCGGCGCAGGCCTTAAGCGAAGGGGCCGAGGCGGGCAAGCCCAATGTCTACCTCACCGAGAACGGGGAGACGCGCTTCGTCGCGACGCTGACGAGCTCTCCGGGGGGCGCCGCCGACGTGAACAACCCCTACGGCACGCCGATCTCAACCGGGCCGATCTTCCGCACCGCCCGGGTCAGCCCCGGCGGCGAGGCGCTCGCCTTCATGTCGAACAGCCCCGAGCTGGCAGAGCGGGTGGCGGGCTATGACAACACCGACGCCGCCAGCCCCGTCCCCTGCGGCGAGGAGGGCGGCATCTGCGACGCCGAGGTCTACCGCTATGACGCAGAGGCAGAAGGCGGCGCCGGAAAGCTCCGCTGCGTCTCATGCAACCCGAGCGGGGCCCGGCCGGCGGGGCAGGAGCTGGAAAACGGGATCGACGGTGAGATGGAGTACTGGGGCGCCGCCTCGGTCCCCCGCTACCAGTCCCAGCTGCACCAGCCGCGCTACCTCTCCGACAGCGGCGAGCGCGTCTTCTTCAACAGCTTCGAGGCCCTTGTCCTCGGCGACACCAACGGCAAGCAGGACGTCTACCAGTGGGAGGCACCCGGGAGCGGCGACTGCACCACCAAAAGCGCCGCCTACCTCGATTCCTCAGAAGGATGCCTGCGCCTGATCTCCTCCGGCCAGAGTCCCGTCGACTCGACCTTCCTCGACGCAAGCACCGAGGGAGAGGACGCCTTCTTCACCACCCTCGAGGACCTCGTCCCCCAGGACTACGGCCTGATCGACGTCTATGACGCACGCGTGGAGGGCGGCTTCCCGCCGCCCCCGAGCCCACCGGCTGCCTGCGAAGGCGAAGCCTGCCAGGGCGCCCCCAGGGCGCCCGAGGACGCGACCCCCGCCTCGGCGGCGTTCGAGGGGGACGGCAACGTCAAGGCCACTCCAACCATCCGCCGCTGCGCCAAAGGCAAAGTGCGCCGCCGGGGGCGCTGCGTGGCGAGGAAGGGCAAACGCGCAAAGCGCCAGCGGGCACGAGGACCAAACCACGAGCGGAGGTTTCAGCGATGAAGCGCCTGATGCACGTACTCACCACCGCGGCCCTTGCCGCGCTCCTCCTTGCTCCCTCCGCCCAGGCCGCCTTCGGCCTCGAGGAGTTCGACGTCACCTTCACCAACCAAGACGACTCGCCCGTCACCCAGGCCGGCTCCCACCCCTTTCAGATGAAGACCAGGGTCTTCTTCAACCGGCTCGCCCCCACTACTCCCGACGGCGAATTCAAGAGCGGCGCCTTCGCCCAGATCGCCGGCATCGTCGCCGACCCGACCGCGGTGCCGCGCTGTCAGACCGTCGACTTCCTCACTTCGATTCCGGGTGTGCGCAACTCGTTCTGTCCCGACAGCTCAGCGGTCGGCCACGCGGCGACCGAGTTGGAACTGCTCACCAGCTACGCACCCGTCTTCAACCTCGACCCGCCCCCGGGCGTCCTCTTCAAACTCGGCTTCGTCGCCGCCAACACCCCGGTCACGATCGAGATCGACCTGAGCGACAGTCCCCCATACAACGGCATCGCCCGGGTCACCAACACCCCACAGACGGCCGGTGTCCTGGCCTCGGTCCTGACCCTCTGGGGCAACCCCGCAGACCCCGCTCACGACCCCTTCCGCGGCCAGTGCGTCTCGAACATTGGAGGGGGGACCCCGGTGATCCCGGAAGGCCCCTACCCCAAGCCGCCCTCCTACGGCAACTGCCCGACCAACGCCCCCGACATCCCCCTCCTCACCCTGCCCCGCTCCTGCCAGGGACCGCTCGCCACTAGCTACGAGGTCTTCTCCTGGCAGGGGGACAGCGCCAAAGGCAGCGTCCTCACCCACGACGACGCCCTGCCGCCCAACCCGATCGGGATGACCGGCTGCACCAAACTAGGCTTCAGCCCCTCGATCGAGGCCAAGCCGACGACCAGGGCTGCCGAGAGCCCCTCGGGCCTCGACTTCTCGCTCGAGGTCCACGACGAAGGATTGACCTCCCCCGAGGGGATCGCCGCATCTGAGATCCGCAAGACCGTCGTCACCCTGCCGGTGGGGATGACCGCCAACCCCTCCTCTGCCGAGGGCCTCGAGGTCTGCACCAACGCGGACCTGCAGGAGGAAACCGTCAAAGCCCTGCCCGGAGAGGGCTGCCCAGACGCATCCAAGCTGGGCACGGTCGAGGTGGAGACGCCGCTCTTGGACCAGACGCTCAAGGGCTCCCTCTTCCTCGCCGAGCCCTACCGCAACCCCTTCGGCACCCTGCTTGCCCTCTACGTCGTGATCAAGAGCCCCGAGCTCGGCATCCTCGTCAAGCAGCCGATCAAGGTGCAGCCCGATCCCGTGACCGGGCAGCTGATCACCACCGCCGATGAGATCCCCGAGCTTCCCTTCTCCTCCTTCAGGCTGCACTTCCGCGAAGGAGCCAGATCGCCTCTCGTGTCGCCACCCGCCTGCGGCACCCACGAGGCCAAGGCCGTGCTCACCCCCTGGGCCGGAGGTCCCCCTGTGACCACCAGCTCGAGCTTCGAGGTGATCACCGGCCCCGGAGCCTCCCCCTGCCCCTCCGGAGGCACCCCGCCCTTCGCCCCGGGCTTCCAAGCAGGGACCAACAACAACAACGCCGGCTCCCACTCCCCCTTCTACATGCGCCTGACCAGAAGAGACGGCGATCAGGACCTGACCAAGTTCAGCGCCAAGCTCCCTCCAGGGATGGTCGCCAAGCTGGCGGGCACCTCGCAGTGCTCAGAGGCCTCAATAGCCCAGGCCAGGACGAGGACCGGAGAGGGCGAGGGAGCCCTGGAGCTGGCCTCACCGTCTTGCCCGGCCTCTTCACAGATCGGCCGCGTGATGGCCGGAGCGGGGGTAGGCGCCGTCCTGACCTACGTCCCCGGCCGCATCTACCTAGCAGGCCCCTACAAAGGCGCCCCGCTGAGCGTGGTCGCGATCGTCCCCGCTGTCGCGGGCCCCTTCGACGTCGGAGCGGTGGTCACCCGCCAGGCCCTGCGGATCGACCACAGAACGGCGGAAGTCACCGCCGACGGCTCCTCATCAGACCCGATCCCCCACATCCTCGCCGGCATCCCGCTGAAGGTCCGCGACGTCAGGGTCTATGTCGACAAGCCCGACTTCACCCTCAACCCGACCTCGTGTGAGCCCTTCGCCGTCGGAGCGACCCTCTGGGGCGGTGGAGCAGACGTCTTCGGCTCCCACGACGACTCCCCGCTCTCCCTGGCATCGCGCTTCCAGGCGGCCAACTGCGCCAGCCTCGGCTTCAAGCCAAGGCTCTCCCTGAAGCTGAAGGGCGGCACCAAGCGAGGCGCCCACCCGGCCCTGACCGGCACCTACAGGCCAAGGGCGGGCGACGCCAACCTCAAAGGCCTGGTCCTGCGCTTCCCCCGCTCGGCCTTCCTCGACCAGGCCCACGTCAGGACGATCTGCACCAGGGTGCAGTTCGCCGCCAAGAGCTGCCCCGCAGGCGCAACCTACGGCCAGGCCACCGCTTACAGCCCGCTCTTGGAGCAGCCGCTGAGCGGCCCGGTGATCCTGCGCTCCTCCAACCACAACCTGCCTGACTTCGTCGCCGACCTGCACGGCTTGATCGACGTCGAAGCGGTCGCCAGGATCGACTCCAAGGGAGGCGGGATCAGGGCGACCTTCGAGGACGTCCCCGATGCGCCCCTGACCAAAGTCGTGGTGCGGATGCAGGGGGCGAAGAAGGGGCTGATCGTCAACTCGACCGACCTCTGCGCCAGCAGGCACCGCGCAGATGCTCGCTTCGGCGGGCAGAACGGCAAGCGCTTCAAGGCGCGGCCTGTGGTCCAGGCGGGCTGTGGGAAGGGTGGCAAGGCGAAGCGCGAGGGCGGGCGGCAGGCTGGATGAGGGGGGCGAGTACCCGCACACGCCGCGCGGCCCTCATCCCGGCGCTCGCCCTGCTTGCGCTTCTCGCCTTAGTCCCAGCAGCCTCAGCCGACTTCGTCATCGGCTCCCAGGGCTCCGGCGCCGGGCAATACGAAGACCCCCGCGGGCTCGGTGTCGACACTTCAAACGGCCGCGTCTACCTCGGCGACGCGAACAACAACCGCATCGACGTCTTCGAAGCCTCGGGCGAGTTCCTCTTCGCCTTCGGCTGGGGGGTGCGCGATGGGAGCACCGCCGCCCCGCAGACCTGCGGCCCGGCTGCGACTCCGCCGAGCGTGGCCTGCTTCAAAGGCATCGGCGGCTCAGGCGCGGGCCAGATCCTCCGCCCCGAGCAGGTCGCGGTCGACTCCGCCTCCCATTCCGTCTACGTCAGCGAAACCGAAAACCACCGTGTGCAGAAGTTCGACGCCGACGGCGGCTTCGAATGGATGGTGGGAGGTGAAGTCGACCAGGTGACCAAAGCCAACCTCTGCACCCTTCCCGCCAATTGCGGGGCGGGGGAGGAGAGCGAGGTGGAAAGCGAACCAGGCGTGAAAACGTTCCCGGCGCGGGAAGGCTTCTTCTTCTCGACTCTGGGCAGAGGGCTGCCGCTTGCGGTCGGACCCGGCGGTGTCCTCTACGTCGCCGACAGCAGAAAGCTCGGCAGCGCCGAGTCGGAAGGCTTCAACACCAGGATCCAGAGATTCAACCCCGACGGGACCCTGCTCGGCCCGCAGATGCTGCTGCCGGAGACGGTCGGGCGGGTTCAGAGCCTCGCCGTCGACCCTGCTGGCGACTTCTACATTGCAGTCTCTGGCTCCACGGCTTTCGAACCAGGCGTGCGCAAATACGACCCAACCGGCACCCTGGTCACGAGCTGGGCGGAGGGGGGCAGGATCGCGGGCAGCAACACCTTCGCCATCGCCCTCGAGCCCTCCAACAACCTGTTTGTGGGCACTAAGGAAGACCTCATCCGCAACGTCCTCCGTAAGTACGATCTGACCGGCACCCAGATCAAGGTCTTCTTCTCTCTGCTTGAAGCGGAGGGCCGCGTCGACAGCCTCGCCTTCCACCAGGACGCCTCGGGCGACCTCCTCGCCATCAACAACGGCAAGCTCCTCCGCGTCACCCAACCCCCACCCGGCCCCCTGCTCGTCCCCGGCACGGCGGAGGCCTCCCCGGTGGGCAGCGTCAAGGCGACGCTCAGGGTCGCCTTCAACCCCCAGGGCAAAGCCTCCCACGCCCGCTTCGAATACATCGACAAAGAGAGCTTTGAAGCAAACGGGGACGAATTCGAGCCGGTCGCCGAGGTGACGCCGAACAGCCCCGACACGCCAGCGGACTTCAAAAACCACACGGTCGAGGCGACCAATGTCTGCGCGGTTCCCAGCGAAGAAACCTGCCTCGAGCCCGAAACCACCTACTACTTCCGCCCGATAGCCGAGAACGCCGACGGTGAAGTCAAAGGCGAGAAAGCAGAATTCACCACCCTGCCGCCGATTCTCTTCGGCAGCATCTTCTCGACCGAGGTCGGCACCGACTCAGCCCGCCTTCACGTCGAGGCAAACCCCCTCGGCGTTGGCGCAACCGCCCGTTTCCAGTACATCGAAGAGGGCCCCGATTACCAGGCAAACGGCTTCCAGAACTCCAAAGACGGCCCCACGCTCAGCCTCGGCTCAGGCGAGGAGGCGATTGCCCGCTCGACCCAGCTTCTCTCGCTCAAGCCGGGTACCACCTACCACTACCGGGTGATTGCCGACAACCCCTTCCACCCCGAGGTGATCTCCGGGGAGCGAAGTTTCACCACTTTCGCCCCGCCCGTGACAGCCGATACCGCGTGCCCTAACCAGGCCCTCCGCACCGGCCCCTCCGCCTCGCTGCCCGACTGCCGCGCCTACGAGCTGGTTTCCCCGCTCGACAAAAACAACGGCGACGTACTCACGTTGCTCAACACCCCTGGCTATCCGACCTTCCTCGACCAGAGCTCCGTGGACGGAGAGAGCTTCACCTTCTCCTCCTACCGCGCCTTTGCCGACCCCGAGTCAGCCCCCTATACCAACCAGTACCTGGCGACCCGAAACGAGAGAGGAACTCCCGCGGAAGGCTGGCAGAGCGAATCGCTCTCGCCCAAGGGCAAAGGGGCGGAGTTCCTCGAGAACCCCTTCAAGGCCTTCTCGCCCGACCTCTCACACGCCTGGCTCTCCTGGCTCAGCAGAGCCGGTGAGGCGCCGCCCGATTCCTGCGCCCCGAGCGGCTACAACCAGCTCTACCGACGCGACAACGACGCCGGTGCCTTCGCCGCGCTCAGCTGCTCGCCGATCGAGCAGATCGAGGAGTTCGGATACCTGCCCGAGGTCCAGGGCTTCTCGGCTGACGGCGCGACCTCGGTCTTCCGCGCCGACGAAGCGCTCACCCCCGAGGCCTCTGATGCGACCACGGTGAATCCGTTCCCGCGGCCGATCTACCAGCTTTATCTCTCCACCGGCTCAGGGCAGCTTCGCCTGCTCAGCGTCCTGCCCGACGGCAAAGCCGCCGCGCAGGACTCCTCGGCGGGGACCGTGGGCGACTTCAACGCGCAGACCTATTGGAACATCAACCGCTTCGGCAGCCTGCAGGGCGCTGTCTCCGAGGACGGCAAACGGGTCTTCTGGAGCCGCAGCACCGCCGGCAGCGAGGGGCCGCTCTACCTGCGGATCAACGCCGACCAGGAGCAGAGCACGTTCAACCCCGAAGGCAAATGCAAACAGCCGACCAGGGCCTGCACGATCGCGATCTCTGAGCCCCTCACCCCCGACCCGGTCCGCTTCCAGGCGGGCAACCCGCAGGGGACCAAGGCGCTCTTCACTGTGGTTAACGGCCCGCTGAGCGGCAACCTCTACCGCTTCGACGCAGACGCGAAACCGGCGGCATCGGAGCTGATCGCCGAAGGCGTGATCGAGAGCATCCTCGGCGCAAGCGAGGACCTCTCGCGCGTCTACTTCGCCTCGACCGAGGCATCAGCGCAGGCGCAGAGCGAAGGCGCGGTCTTCGGCGAGCCGAACGTTTACTTTGCGGAGGGCGGGACGACGCGGTTCGTCGCGACGCTGACGAGCACCCCGAAAGGAGCCGTCGACGGGAATAACCCCTATGGGGAACCAATATCGATCGCGCCGATCAAACGCACCGCGCGGGTCAGCGCCGACGGCAGCGCCCTGGTCTTCATGTCGAACAGCCCCGAGCTGGCCGAGCGCACGGCGGGCTATGACAACACCGACGTCAGGAGCCCAGTTCCCTGCGGCGAGCAGGGCGGCCTCTGCGACGCTGAGGTCTACCGCTACGAGGCGAGCGGAATCCTGGCGTGCATCTCCTGCAATCCTTCGGGTGCACGGCCCGCGGGGCGGCGGCTCGCGGAAGGCATCACCGGCCAGCCGGAGTACTGGGGAGCCGCCACGGTCCCTCGCTTCCAGTCAGACCTCTTCCAGCCCCGCTATCTCTCCGACAACGGAGATCGCGTCTTCTTCAACAGCTTCGAGTCCCTTGTCCTCGCCGACACCAACGGCAAGCAGGACGTATACGAGTGGCAGGCGCCCGGATCGGGTGACTGCAGCGATGAAAGCCCCACCTACCTCCCGGTTTCCGAAGGCTGCCTGAGCCTGATCTCCTCCGGGCAGAGCCCGGTCGACTCGACCTTCCTCGACGCGAGCCCCGACGGCGAGGACGCCTTTTTCACCACCCTCGAGGGCCTCCTTCCACAGGACTACGGCCTGATCGACGTCTATGACGCAAGGGTGAACGGCGGTTTCTCGCCGCCCCCCAGTCCTCCGGCAGCATGCGAAGGCGAAGCCTGCCAGGGCGCCCCGCGGGTGCCCGAGGACGCCACGCCCGCCTTGATGGCATTTGAGGGGAGCGGCAACTTCAAGGCAGCGCCTACTCGCCCCCGCTGCAACAAAGGCAAGGTACGTCGCCGGGGGCGCTGCGTGGCGAGGAAGGGCAAGCGCGCCGCCAAGCGCAAGCGCGCGGGGGGGACCGGAGATGGGAAGGGCCGCAAGCACGCCCGCCCGCCGCGCTGAGCAGGCACGGGCAAAGCTCGCAGAGCGCCTACGAGCCCGCCGCGGGGAGATCGAGGAGTCGCTGCTCACTCGCGTCTACGCGATTGCCGACCCCACCGAGGCCGCGGACCCGGATTACGCGGAGGGGCTCCGCGCCGCTGTCGCCGGCGCCTTGGACTACGGCCTGGCCGGGATCGAAGCAGGCGAGGAGCACCCGCCCGCCTTCCCAGATCTGCTCTTGAGCCAGGCCCGCTTCGCCGCCCGAAACGGCATCAGCCTCGACACCGTCCTGCGCCGCTACTTCGCCGGCTACACGCTCCTGGGCGATGTCCTGATCGAGGAAACCCAGGACGACGAGCTGTTGCGCGGAGAAGAGCTGAAGCGCCTCCTGCGCTCCCAGGCAGCCCTCTTCGATCGTCTCCTGGCAGCGGTGGGAGAAGAGCACGTCAAGGAGGCGGAGAGCCGCCCTGAGTCTCCCGAGCGCAGGCGGGCAGAGAGGGTCGAGCGCCTCCTCGCCGGCGAGCTGATCGACGTCGCCGAGCTCGGCTATGAGCTGGACGCCCACCACCTCGGCGCGATCGCCGCAGGTCCTGGGGCAGCAGAGGCGGTCCGCAGCCTGGCCAGGGCACTGGATCGGCGTCTTCTCCTGATCCAGCGCCTCGAGGGGATGGTCTGGGTCTGGCTCGGAGGACGCCGCCCGCTCGAGCACGAGGAGCTGGGGCGAGCCCTCGAGCGGGGCTGGTCCCCAGAGGTCACCCTCGCCCTTGGGGAGTGCGGCAGGGGGCTCGGCGGCTGGCGCTTCACCCACCACCAGGCCAGGGCCGCCCTGCCGATCGCTCTGCGCCAGGGCAAGACCACAACCCGCTACAGCGAAGTAGCACTGCTCGCATCGGCGCACTGCGACGAGCTTCTCTCCGCCTCCCTGCGCGAGCTCTACCTCGAGCCGCTCTCAGGCACAGGCGACGACGGCGCCACCATGCGCGAAACCCTGCGCGCCTACTTCAACGCTTCCCGCAACCTCTCCTCGGCCGCCTCGGCGCTTGGCGTCAGCCGGCGCACGGTCGCCAACCGCCTGCGCACGATCGAGGAGCGGCTCGGCAAATCGCTCAGCGCCGAGACGGCCGAGATTGAAGTCGCCCTGCGCCTGCAGGAGCTGGAGGAGTCGCGCTGGGCATGGCGCAACAGTGGAAAGCTGCTTCCCCCATTGGTGAGGTGACGGCTTACTCTGCCTGAGAGGCTCGGCTCGATTTGATCACGAGTCGATCCCGGCGGCTGAAGGTCGTCGGGCAAGGGAGGCAATGTGAAGAGCATCAAGGCTTTGGGCCTTGCCGTGTTCACGGCTTTGGCCCTGATCGCATTTCCGGGCGCAGCATCTGCATCGCCCGGGTTCTTCGTCGCTGACGACTATCCGGCCGCGCTGACGGGAGAAGCGACCGGTGAAACCGGGAAACTCAACCTGCTCTTTTCAACCGGTTGCATCAGCCCGAAACTGACCGGGACGCTCGGCAAAGCAAGCGAAACCTTCGCGCCCTCGTCCAGCTTCTGTGCCGCTGTGAAAATGAACGGCTGCGGGCTGATCTTCCACCCGCCGGTGGAAGGCGTCAACGGCTCCTTTGACATCGGCGGAGCCGGATGCACCGGCATCGAAGTCTCTCAGTCCGGGCTCAAACAGAGGATCCTTCCCCAGACCGGCCTCGCGGCGACCTTCGAAAACGAAGGCTCCGGAGCGAGCGCCACGGTGAAGATCCACGCCCAGGCGACCGGGATCAAATACGAAGTGCTTGAAGGCGGCGCCAAAGGCAGCTACTCCAATGGCACCTACACCACGACCTGGAGCCTCAAAGGCGAAAACGGCGGCAGCCCCACGGGCGTGCACGTCGTCCCCTACCCGGGCTTCTCGGTGATCGGCGGCGGCGAACAGTACGCCGAATTCCACTCCGACCTTTACCCGGCGGCGATCGGCGGCGAACAGGTGGCCGGCGAAATCGGCGGCAAAAAAATCCAGAAGATCGAACTGACGACGGCCGCGGGAATTGTGAAATGCAATACCGCGACGTTCAGTACCGAGCCGCTCTTTCCGAACGGCCTGGTCGCAGACGCGAGTGAACTGGTCGTGTCTCCGGAGTACAGCGGTTGCGTGATCGCAGGCGCCATACCGGCCACTGTGACCCATGCAGCCGGATGCTCGTACACGCTCGGACTTACCGGTGGCGCGCCGTACGTGGGCAGCTTGTTTCTCTGCCAGGGCACCATCACCCTGCCGGGGCTCGCCTGCACGATCACCGTGTCCGGCCAAACCCGCTCCGGCATGGAATACGTCAACCTCGGCTCGGGCAGCGGCGCCACGGTCGAAGCCAAAGCGAACCTGAGCGGCGTCGACCATCAGATCGCCAACGGGAAAAGCTGTCCCAACCAACCGGCGGACGGCTCTTACAACACCGGCAAATACAAGGGAGTCGTCTCCCTGAAAGTCACCAAAGTCAACTAGGCCGCACCTCACGAAGAGAAGCCCAGGCCCCCGAGACGGGCCTGGGCTTTCATATCGTCAGATGGTCGGGTTTGCCACACCTCTGCAAGGGTTGATTAGTACTTCTCGGTCGCGAAGAGATTGAGGAAGGCGCCAGCGCGAAAGCGGCGCTGTCGACCTCGCTGAGGCGAGCTGGCTCGCAGACGTCGCCCACTCCCTCTCGATCGTCTCGACCTGCCGATCGACGATCCCTCGGGCCTCCTCCTCACTTAGGAGGTAGGTCGAGGCGCGCTAGACGCAGCCGGCGACGGTCCCGACAACAGGCTCTTCGGCCCCCGGCAGCCAGATCCCTGCGGCAGGACCGCCAACCGCTCCTCGAGGCGCGCGGCCTCGAGCGCGCGCCGCGACTCGTCCTCGGCGAAGAGCGGCACCCCGACCAGCTTCGCCGCTTCGCGAGTTAAGAGAATAAACGCCCGAACAGGATTCGAACCTGGGGCCTACTTCTTAGGAAGGATGTCGCTCTATTTCCCGATTTTTCCCGATTTACCAAGATCGCAAACTCCAGGACTTAGGGAATTAAAGGTGTTAAACTCGTTTTTGCGATGGAGGCAAATATCCCTAAATCGGAAGCTTCTCTCCTGGCCTGGACTGTTGACTGGCTGTCCGAGCGCTTGCCGGAGAGCTGGAATCTCGAGCTGAGGGTCGAGAGCCCCGAGGGCCCGGAACGCGCCGACGGGCGCATTTTCCTCCAAGCCGGCGCCTTCACTGCGTCGATCGCGGTCGAGGCGCGTCGCTCGCTGACGCCGAGAGAAGCGGAGAACCTCCTGCCCCGTCTGGCACAGGTCCTTCATTCGATGACCGGCAACGCGCCGGTGCTGGTCGTCGCGCCGTGGCTGAGCGCGCGGACCCAGGAGCTGCTCGCTCAGCAGGGGATCAACTACATCGATCGGACCGGCAACGCTTTGATCAAGCTGGACAGTCCGGCCGTCTACATAGAGACCGTCGGGTCGAGTCGCAACCCTGCCCCCCCAGAGCGTGGCAAGGTGCGGCTGCGTGGAGCCAAGGCCGGACGCCTGCTTCGCGTGCTCATCGACGTGCAGCCGCCGTATGTCCTGAAGGAGCTCAGCGAGGCCACCGGATTGGCTCCCGGCTATGTTTCGCGACTGCTCGACGCGCTCGACCGAGAGGCGCTGATCGAGCGGATGCCCCGCGGGCCGGTAACCGCGGTCGACGTCGTCGGACTGCTTCGTGGTTGGGCGGCGTCCTATGACGTCTTCAGGACCAACCGGCTGGCGACCTTCATCGCGTCGACGAGCTGGAGCCGGCTGCTCGACCGGATTGCCGCCGATCCCGGCGTCCGTTCCCAGATCGTCATCACCGGCTCGGTCGCCGCTACCCGTCTGGCGCCGGTCGCCGCTCCGGCGATGCTCCTCGCCTACAGCTCGGAGCCCGAGCGCATTGCCGAGGAGCTCGGGCTGCTGCCCGCCGACGAGGGGGCGAACGTCGGCTTCCTCGTGCCCTTCGATCCGGTGGTGGGGGCAGGGACCACTGGCGAGGCCGGGCTGCGGTTTGCCGCCCCGTCGCAGGTGGCGGTCGACTGCCTCACGGGCAATGGCCGGATGCCGGCCGAAGGCGAAGCAGTGCTGGAGTGGATGTCGAGAAGCGAACCGCAGTGGCGGGGCAGCGAGCTCGGCAGCTGGGCGCAACGGTGGGCTCGGGTGTGATCAGCGGCACTTTCGACGAGGAGTACGTGCAGGCGCGGCGCGTCCTGCTCGACGCATTGGAGGCACTGGGCGACCAGCGCGATTCGGTGATCGTCGCCGGCGCTCAGGCGATCTACCTGCAGGTCGGGCCCGGAAGCCTCCCTATCGCCGACTTCACCACCGATGGCGACCTCGCGCTCGATCCCAAACGCCTGGCGGACGACCCGACCCTCGCCTCGTTGATGGAAGCGGGCGGCTTCGAGTTGAAGCGCTATGAAGGAGCCCAGGAGCCGGGCATTTGGGAGGCGCCCGCGATAGTCAACGGTACGGAGGTGAAGATCCGGTCGACCTGATCGTGCCCGACGGGGCCGCGCCGCCGGGTGGGACCCGGGGCGCCCGCCTCGGTCCGCACGGGAAACGGGCTGCCCGCAAGGCGCTCGGTTTGGAGGCAGCACTGGTCGACAATCGGACGATGCAGGTGGAGGCGCTCGATCCGGCTGACGGGAGATCGGCCACGGTCAGGGTGGCTGGGCCGGCCGCCCTGCTCGTTGCCAAGACCCACAAGATCCACGACCGGGTCGAGAGCGCCAGGGAGGACCGTCTCGACGACAAGGATGCATCCGACGTCCTGCGGTTGATGCAGACCTGCCCGCCCGAGCGCGTTGCCGCGACCCTGCGGGTCCTCGCCGCCCACCCGATCGCCGGAGGTCCGACGACGACGGCCATCGACGCATTCGAGGCGTTGTTCGGCGTACGCAACGGTGCAGGGATCGAGATGGCAGCCCGCGCCCTCCGCATAGCGATGCCGGAAGAGCGGGTGAGGGCGATTTGTCTCGCCTACGCCGCCGATCTCACCAAATCGCTCCGCTGAACGCCCGCGACGCCCCGAACAGGATTCGAACCTGTGGCCTACTCCTTAGGAGGGAGTCGCTCTATCCAGCTGAGCTATCGGGGCCGGATGCCGCGAAAAGGCTCTGCTGAGCCGTTTCCGGCGATTGCCCGTCGCTCCCGTTCGGCTCGACATCGGCGTAGATCGGCCCTCCGCTGCCCATTGCTGCCCAATCGAGGGCGGCATCGAACTCGCGAAGCGCCGCACCGATCAGCCTCTCGCGGCGACGCACAGCACTAGCGTAGACCTTCATCGAGAAGCCCGGCTCGGTGTGCCCAAGCTGGGCCGCCACGTACACGGGATCGTCGCCCAAGGCGAAGCGCAGGCTGGCGTAGAGGCGACGCAGCGAGTGCGGAGTGACCGCCTCGTCAATCGGGCGGATGCCCAGATCGGCGAGCCGCACATTGGCGCGGCGGATTGCGGTCTTCAAGCGCCGCTCGACGTTGCTGACGCTCTGCCGCTGCCCGTTGCGGTTCGGGAACATCGGTCCCTCGCTGCTGCGGCGGGTGCGCAGCTTGTGCCTCGCGAGTTCTCGGCGAAGGGCGTCCGGCAGGTCGACCTGCCGCACTCCGGCGTCGGTCTTGGAGGCCGCGACGGTCAGCGTGCCGCTGCCAGAATCGAAGTCAGGCCAGTCGAGCCCACATGCCTCGCCGTTCCGCAGTCCGGCTCCGGCCATCGTCGCCAGGATCGGCCGCAGTTTCCCAGCCGCCTCGAGCAGCGACGGTAGCTGCTCCGGCTCGACGGTCGGGCGGCTGGGTGCGCTGCGCCTTACGCGTCGCCTCCGGCCACGGGCTGGGTTCCGTGCTGGATCGACGTGCCCGTAGTCGCCGGCAGCGTCGAGGATCATCGCGAGCAGGCCGAGTGACTTGTTGATCTGGTTGGGCCCGAGCGCTCCCTCGCGCAGCTTGGCGGCCTTGTAGCGGTCGATGTCCTCCGGTCCGATCTGGTCGAGGTGCATCGCGGCAAAGTGGGGAAGCAAGTGGCCGCTTAGCTGCCAGCGGTAGCTCTCCACGGTTTTCGGTCGAAGCTCCGGCTCCCGGTTCTCCAGCCATTCGGAGGCGAACTCGTGGAAGGTCGGTGCCTCGGCCACCTGTGGAGCCTGTGCCGGTTCGTAAGGTCGCCAGATGCCCCGCTCCACGTCCGCCAGAACGTGCCGTAGCTCGGCCTCTGCCCGCTTGCGGTTCCAGCCCTCCTCGGCCGTGCCGAGCGACACGTAACGCCGCTTGCCGTAAGCCCGAAATCGAATCGCCCAGCTTCGACCGTCGCTCGGCTCGATCACCTGTCCCGTCGCCTTGCGAGGCATATCTACCTAAGCCGCAGGAGGCGGCTCGTTCTCCCTCTGCTCGCGGATCGGAGCAACCGCACTTCGCTCCCTCCGCTGGCCGAAGGCTGATCCGCCCGCTCACCCGAGCGGGCGGGCGGGTCAGCCGCCGATTCCTCACCGACCCTCCGCAGCACCCGCGCGGCGATCTGCGGATCGAATCGCAGCCGAGGCTTTGTCCCGCGGCCCAGCTTGACCGCCCCAAGCTCGATCGCATGAGAGTAGACCCAGGTCCGCTCGATCCCGAATCGCCGGGCAAGCTCCGCAGCATCGACAAGCTCACGCTTTTGCAGCCCGCGTTGTTCGAGGATCTCGACCACGCGGCGAGCAATCGCCTCGATGGTCTGCGGGTCGAGCTTGATGCGCGTGGATGCCATTGGTTTGTACATCCGACGAGCGGCCCAAACGCCCCCTGGGATTGGCACCGAGAAGCGAACCCCTGTTCGGGTTCATAATGTGTCGGGCGGGTCGGGGCGTGAGCAGCGGCGGCCTATGAAGTTTCAGCTGAGGCCGACCGAGCGGGTGCGGTCCAGGGCGAATGAGAATTCACCGGGCTGGGCGTCTCCGGGCGTCCAAGAGATGCCTTCGATCAGCATGTCAGGCTGGATTTCCAAGGCAGCTGCGAGCTTGACCAGCGTGTCGACCCGAGGCATCCGCGCTCCCCGCTCCAGCAGCCCGATCGCCGTTCGGTGCAAGCCCGAGCGGCGACCAAGCTCCTCCTGGGAGAACCCCGCCACTCTGCGGCGGCGCCGGAGGTTCGCCGCGAAGCACGCGGCGCACTCCTGGGAGGCCATCTCAGGCCCCCAGGATCTGCTTGCAGCGGATTGCGGCGTGCGAGGGCACGACGACCCCTCCAGGGCAGTGCAGAAGCCCCAGGCCGGTCAGGTCGCGGATCGCCCGCTCGAAGCGGTCGCCTTCGGCAAAGTCCGCCGCCCCGGCCGTTATCTCCCGAACAAGCTCGGGAACAGTCAGATGGGTCGGGTGGACCATCAAAACGTGCTCCAGAACGACGCCCTGGTCCTTGAGGTCCTGACGGGCGGCGGTCGAGCCCCCTTCGAGGCTCGCATCACTAGGCTGGTCATGCATGGGAAAGCACTCCTTTCCTGTGCCACGCCCCCGGCTGTTCCACCAGCGCGGGGGCACTTTCTATTTGCCGCCGAGACTACAGCAGCATATGCTCAAACACAAGTGCTTCGACCAATGGTCTAAAACGCCAGCGTCTGAGACGGTCCTGCGCTAAATGCGTCGCTCCGATCAACCCCAGCCCGCCCTAGGTAAAGCCATCCGCCAGCTCCGGACGGAACGCAGCATGACCCAGGAAGCCCTAGCCCACGCGGCCAGAATCACCGTGGGCCACCTCTCAACGATCGAACGTGGGCATTCGAATCCAACCTGGGCCACCGTGAAGGCTGTTGCGTCTGCGCTTGACCTCTCACTCACCGAGGTGGCCGCTGTCGCACTGCGATTTGAAACTTAGACCTGGAAAGGGATAATAAACAAAGACGTTTTAGCTTTTTCCGCCGATAGGACATTTACCGTGAGAGGTCTATGCCCTCGGTATCCCAGCACTACGGTCTTACTGGCCCCCTTGAGTTCCTCGACGTTGATGTCGTCGATGACAATCGACTCTATGTGGACCCACATGCTGTCCGACTTGAGCGAGGGCCCAGTCCGTTTGCGGCACAGGCGACGAAATGCCTGACCACGTTCTTCGACGAGATTGTCGAATGCGTCATTTCTCCCAAGAGGGCAGAAACCGAACGGGGGCGCGGGCTCCTGTCGCGCTTTCACGAGCCAAGGGAAACGCGGCTTGGCATGTCTCAGGAAGGCGTCAATGGGCATGGGGGCGCAGATGACGTGGGAGGGGCGATTTGGAAAGCCCTTTCAACGAACGCCAAAGCGTTGATCAGCGTAGGAGTCCTGAAGTGGGTCGAGGACATCCCGATCTTCGTTTATGGGGTCGATAAGGACATTACCTCGGACTTAACCACCCGTATCATCTTCGAGCCCCTGGCGAAGTTCACTCAGGCGATGATGCGCAAGTACCCGCAATTCACGCAGGGGAGTCATTACGCCAAGACATTCAGCCGCCAGATATGGAGCCCTTCTCAGAAACGCTGGGTTTTCAAGAAGGTTGAACTGCCGGTTGCTGAAGACATCCCTTTGATCCTTGTTCCAAAACGCTGGGCCAGACCAGGCTTGCTGATGTCGGGGGGCCGGTACTACAAGACTTCGATGTTGAGCTACGTACAGGAGCTGCGCGGTGTAATCGACCCAGAGACTGGGGAGCTCGTTACCGAGCCAAAGTGGCGCCTGGAAGAACGGAAGGAGTTCGAGCAGGGGCTAAAAACGATCATGCGGGTCACGCGCGAGGCGCATGTTGAGCGCGAAGACCTACTTGCCCGTTTTCGTGAATTCGTAGATCGCCGGTATGAGCCATTGGACGATGACGAGATTGACAAGAGATTGCGGCGATAGCCCTGTAGGTAGGGATCCAACGGGCAGCGAGGCGGCGCTGCTGCCCACACCGGATCGAATCATGCGTAATCGAGAAGTTCGGCGTTGTGTGTAGTGCGGCACATTCCCACGGCGCATAGCCGAAAGCGCTAACTTTTCCACTTCGCTTAGGAGGAGTCGCTCTATCCAGCTGAGTTATCGAGGCGGATCGCTCAATCGTAGAGACGGAACAGATGCTCCGAATCAGGGGCGGTTTGCCGCTAGATGACTGGTGTCACGGTGCGTGAGCAGGGGCTAGGGTGACTGCTTGGGTGCCGATTGATCGATTGACCCACATAACGGGACAAATCGATCAGTCAGTGCCCATCCCATGCGCGGGCGGCTCACGTAGGGGCCGGAAGAGGTAGACATGGCCGACGCTGTGTCACGGATCATCCAGGAGTCTATCCTGCGCCCATGCAAATGGCGGTGGGGAGTAAACAAGGATCGGGCGAGCTGTCGGCTGGGGCCCTGCTCGATGCCCTGCTCGACACGAGCTGGATGGTCCGGCGCAAGGACGCGGTGGCGTTCGGCTCCGAGTCGCTGCTGCGCCGCACCCACTCCTTCGACTTCGAGGTGCCGCCGGGCCTGGTGAGCGCGGGACCCGGAGGGGCCGGGTCGAGCGCCCGGGTCCCGCTTGGCTTCTGGTGGAAGGCGCCAGGCAAGTACACCAACATTGACTTCGTCGACGACTCCGGTGACTCGCTCGCGCTCTCGACCAGCAGCGTCGACGAGGAGGTCACCGTCGCTGTCATGCACGAGTACGCGAGCAGGGTGCTCGGGCTCGCCCTATCCAAAATCCACTTCGAAACGCTCCAGGGGATCGCCAACATCGTCGAGCACGAGGCGATCGAAGCCCGCAACGAGGTGAAGAACAGCTGGCTGTCTCTGCGTAGCGGGCCGCTGCCGTCGGCGACGGAGGTGTGCGAACGGGAGATGGCCCTGCTCGCGCGCGACCCGGGTTTCGCGGCCTTGCTCGAGGTCTGCGCTATGGCGTCGATCTTTACGGTCGTGCTGCATGACCGCCTCGGGGAGAGGCGGGTGATCAAGCTCCGCTACGACGAGACTTGCACCGGGCTGCGCGGCACCGACACTTACGAGCAGTCGCGGTCACTGTGGGGGCGGGCGAGGGAGATGGGACGCACGGTCACCCTACTGCTCGGCCTGGCCTCCTACCGGGTCGACATCGGCAACGCTTTCGTGAGGGCGCGCCGGTACCACTTCGAGGAGGATCCGCCGACGGGGATGAGGTTCACCCGAATCACCTCGAAGCGGGCGATCGACGGGCGGGTGGTGAAGGCGAAGCACATTGACCCGCGCTTCCACCTCTATGAGAAGGATTTGACCTCCGACACCTACCTAACGGTTCGCGGCAAGCTGGTCGTCACCGACGACTGGTTGACGGCCGGCTTGGTCTGCACCGTAGTCGCGATCGCGGTGCTGGTGGGCATCGTCAACAACCTGGAGTCGCTTGACCCGACCAGCTCGCAGAGCGTAATTACGCTCGCCGTCCTCGTGCCCTCGATCGCGATGTCGATCGTCTGGCGGCGCGTCCACTGGTTGGTCGCCCGACAGCAGCGCTGGCTCCGACTCGCCTTCGGCTCGCTCGGAGTGGCGCTCTTCTACGTGGCCCTGCGGATCGCCGAGAGTCCTACCGAGACCGTGCCCGTGCCCGGCTCGGAGCCGGTCAGCCGCCTCGTCGACGCTGGCCAGATCACCTCGATCGCCGCGTACGCGATCGTCTGGGGCGCCATCGTCTGCTTCCTGCTCCTGATTGCGCGTTTCCGCGCCGCCCTGGCCAACCGCCGGGCGCTGCGCCCGCGGCTGGGCTAGGCAGGGTTCTCGCCCGACCCGACGGGCGCGGCGTCGATCGAGCGCGCGTTGCTGAGCATGGCCTCACGGATCTCGGCGTCCGTCGCGTCCTCGCCGAAAACCTCGCCTACGGTCTTCTCCAGGTTGTCGGGGTCGACATCGGAGCGACGTTCCCGCATCGCCCGCGTCAGCGGCCGGTCGCCGTTTTCGGTGCGGGGGTCGAACATATCCGGACCGAAGACGATGTCGGCGCGCCGGAACTGCGGGTCGCGGCGCTGCTCGTCGAAGGGGACCCAACCGACCGCCTGGTCGGCATGAGCTATTTCGGGGTCGCGGGGACCGCCGCGCAATCGGCCGAAGAGGCGGCGAAGGAAGCCGCCGGGATATGGGTCAGCTGCCATCGGATGAGCCCCCGGTAAGGTCGGCGTCAAGCCTTTTCTGTCCGCACAACCTGCTATAGGCGCGACATTTATAGCACCGACTGGATGTCGCCAGCGTCCGTCGGTCCCGCTCCATGAGCCAATTCGTGCAGGTCAAGGTCAATTTCATGGCTATTGTTTCGATTTCCGAAACCTATGTTTCGAATTTCGAAACCATAGAGCCCGTGGCGGACGCCAGCAAAAACAGGACGCGCCTACAGTCCCTGTCCCGGCGGCTGCTGAAGAGCGGCCGCCAAGCCGAGGTGGGGGCGGCAATTGCCGAAGCGAACGAGCCTGTGTGGGGAGCTGCCCTGCTTGAGGCGCTCTCGCTCGACGACGACGCGAAAGGGATGATGAGCAAGGAGCTCGCGCGGCTACGTAAGGCCGAGCTGCTGGTCCCCGACCCGGAGACGGGCCCGCACGACCGCCGCAAGCCGCTCCGCGTTGCCGACCGCGAGGATGCCTACTGGGCACTCTGCCGGCAGCTGCGGTCCCAGGCCGGCGTCGGCCGATTCGGCGCTCGATAAACGCTTGCGCCGCGACTCGTTTTCGGCGTCTCCTCACCGCGGGTGTGAGAGCCGAAGAGAATCCTTTGAGTCGCGCCTGCCGCTTCGCCGAGGGCTTTGCTGGCTTGCCCGATCAGGTCGCGTGAAGCCATGTCGACACGGTGTAGCTGAGCGTAGGACGGCTTCTGCAATCCATTGGGCAGTGGCTGCCCAAATCCCGGCCAATCGAGGCCAATCCGACGAATAGCTCCTCAGCATCGAGGCGCAGCAATTGGCTTTACGGCGGCAAGAACCGCGATTCCTCCGCTTCGCTTAGGAGGGAGTCGCTCTATCCAGCTGAGCTATCGGGGCCGGTCGTGGCATTGTCTCGCAGATCATGCTGAGAATGAAAAAGTCGCCTTCGGGTCTGGGAACGGGCATGACCAAGTCGGTTGGTTGAACATCGTCCCGATTTCGGACTTCGGCCAGGCTGTCCCCGCTCGCGACTATCTCACCGTCGCGCACGGCAATCCACTTGCCCCGGTACGGCTTCAGGTCGCCCTTTGGAGCCCCCTTGGCTTGGCGACGACGGAAGTGGTCTCCGTCTAGTTCTCTGCTCACCTGGACTCCGGCTCTCCAGTTGCGGCGTCGAGGTTTTCCAGGTCAACGAGATCTTGACCGCGCCCGGCAGCGCGCTTCATCGCTCGCAGATCCTCCACGGAGCAGACCGCGACGTTCACTCCGAGTACTTCAGCGTCGCTCGCGCGAGAGCGAAGCTCCGCGAAACTCGGAACGCCGTCGAGGCCCTGCACGATGTCGAGGCGTCCAAGCTCCGTGTCGATTGCCATCTGCTCCCCACCTGCCAGCTCTGCTGCGATCGAGAGGGGAGTTCCGAGCAGCGCTTCCCCTCGCTGAACGTGCCCACCGGCCGCAACCGCCACCTCTGCAACCACCTTCAGATTCTCGACATCGGGCGAGACGACGATGTCGATGTCCTTGGTGGCACGAACGACGCCTCTCGCTCCCAGAGCAAGCCCACCGATCACTACGAACTCTGCCCCTGCCGCTACCAGCCTCCTTAAGATCTCGTCGAAGGCCGCTGACGTCATTGCTGCTGGGCGGAGGCGGCCATCTTCAGCAGCGCGTGACTCAGCGCGATCGTCTCGGCCAAGTTCACGCTCATGGGGCGTTGTGCGTCTTCGCGCAGTCGTTGAATCCGGACTGCCTCGGCGGCGGCCTCGGGGTCCCTTGAAACGCGTGTTGCCTGTCCAGGTGATGCCATTGATCACACCGTAGCGACCCCGCGCTACTCGATGCCGCGGGCGAAGTGGTGGGCGGCGATGATCAGGCTGGCGTTCAGATAGAGCCGGTGGGCGTCGGCTCGGTCTAGGCCGACGCCGGAGTCGAGGTGGAGTTGGTCGCAGTGCAGGCGCTTCGCCTCCTTCGTCAGCCAGGCGAGGAGCGCCCGGCCGTGGCCGTGGCGCCGGGACTCCGGGCGGGTCGAGAGGTCGTCGACGTAGAGGTAATGACCCCAGGCGAGGTTGTGGCCGGTGCGAAAGCCCGCTACGGCTGCTGCGCTCGCCTCGCCCTCCTCGAAGGCGGCAGCCAGGCGATAGCCCTCGGGTCGCTGGACCTCGTCCACCAGGCTGACGAACGCCGCCTCGTCGGCGAGCTCGGTCCGCAGCGCCTTCATCGCCTCGAAGGCCAGGCCGGTATCCGGGGGGAGAAGCTCGCGGATCACGGGCGCATCCTGAAGCCGGGCCCGGATAGGGCCGACCCTCTCGCCTGAGCGGTGAATAGCATCGGGCCATGGAGCTGGGCGACGACACCAAGGCCGTCCTGCTCGCCGGCGCGGCGATGTTCCTCTGGGCGCTGCTGCTCGGCGTGTGGAAGTACAGGCAGATGATCACGGCGACCGATGGGCTCGCCCATCCCTACGTCGACACCGCGCACCGCGCGGCACTGCTCTACAGCTTCGCGCTGCTGCTGGTCGCGACCTTCGTCGAGCTGAGCGAGTGGAGCGTGCTCGCCAACCTGCTCGCCGCCGGCGCGATGGCCTTCTACTTCTTCGGCGCCATCGCCGGCTACGCGTACCACGGCTGGAAGCGCGACACGACCAACCAGTTCCACCCGCCGACGAGTCGGATGAACGCCTTCATGACGACCCTGATCGCTGCCGAGATCGGCGGTTGGCTGGTGCTCGTCGCCGGCTTCGTCGACGCCCAGATCCTCTGAGCCCTGTTTATGGAGTGCCTCGGTGGATCTACTCGCCGAGTGCTCTGACCGCGGCTCTCAGCGTGGCGGGATCTACCGCAGGGAACCTGTACAACTCGTCCTCGACCTCTTCGTACAGGCTCAGCAATCGGCTGGGCTCGACCTGCCCACTGTCGACCATGCTGCGCACGTCCTCCAGGTCGAGCTCGAAGCCACGCTCCAGCTTGGAAAGTGCCTGCGAGTAGGGGTCGAAGTCGAACACCTCCAGATTGCCTTCGCGAAGGCGGAAGCGCGAGCGTTCCTGCCAGCCTGGCAGCGGAGGCAGGAAGTCAAGTGGAGAGGCGAGCTCGACGTTCACCGCAAGCTCCTCCTTGAGGTCGCGGATCCGACTCAGCGCAGCATCCGAGTCGGGCTCGAATCGGACGTCGATGTCGACGGTCGAGTCTCGCCAGCCTTCGAGCACTGCGGTTGCGCCGCCGGTGAGATACATACGCGTTCCGCTGGGTACCACCCGCCCCAGCTCACCGGCAAGACGTTTTATTCGGTCGGCGTCAGCCGCGTCGCGCACGTTCTGCCGCCCGGGCGAAGCTGGAGACGCGAGTGAGAATCGCGTTGTAACGAGAGTGAGCACCGTTGCCGAGCTCACTGCTCAGCTGCCTGTAGAGGAGATGCGACGCCGGAACGTCGCTGGCCGCTTCCGGGGCGGCGAGTCCAAGGCGTCGCAGGCGTGGCGCCGCGGTTTGCACTGCGCTCGCGTTGACCGTCTGACGCCCGGCTTCGACATCGGCGAGACCTGGCAGCACGATCTCGGCTCCGGGAAGGCTTCTCAACCACTCGTCTGACATCGATCGGAATGTACCTGGCATGACGGCGGGGGACGCCCGGCGCGCGTAGCGCTCGGCCGCTCAGTCGTAGAGGCTCTCGGCGGCGAGCTCTTGGGCGCGGCGGTTCCAGAGCTTGACCTCGAGGAAGACGTCGTCGCCGTAGCCCTTTAGGGCATCGAGGGCGATCAGCGTGAAGCGTTCGTCGGAGACGACTTCCTGGTCGACCGTCTCCATGTCCAGCTCGGCGCCGGCGGCGACGGCGCCGGGGACGAGGGGACGGCCCCAGACCAGGGTGACGTCGCCGGCGCGGCCGTTCTCGCCGCGCCACTTGCCGATCACGTCGTCGTTGAGGTCGATCGTCCACTCGGGGTTGTCCTCGGCGAGGACGTCGGTGAAGTCGACGGTCGCGCGGAAGTCGGCCGGATCGCCGCCCTCGGGCTGCACGTAGGAGACGTGGCCGAAGAGCTCCAGGAGGCCGGCGCCGACGTCCGCGTCTCCCGCCTCGTCCTCGGCCGCCGGGGTCCGGGCGGTCGCCGGCACCCAGATCCTGCCGCCCCAGGCGCGCTCCGGGAACCACTCGACCTTCTCGGGGATCGAGACCCCCTCGGGCAGGTCCTCGATCCGCTCGCAGGCCGCGCGGAACTCTTCCGCGAGCCGCGCAGCGAAGCGCCCGTGCGGGATCCCCTCCTGGGTCGAGTCGGCGATAAAGCGCGGGATCGGGCGGGGGTTCGGGGTCATCCGGTCGATCCTATGGCCGCTTCATAGGAGCTCGCGCAGATCGGCAGCGGCGCGCTCGGGCGGGTAGATGTTGATGTCGACGCCGGTGGCGAACTCGAAGGACGCCTTGTTGGTCAGGCGCGGGGCGATGTCGACGTGCCAGTGGAACTCCTCGGTGCCGCGCGGAGCCGTCGCCACCCAGAGGTTCAGCTCGGGCGGGCCGTCGAAGCGCTCGGCGAGCAGGCGCATCGCGGTGCGGACCATCCCGGCCCCACCCGTGTCCTCCTCGAAGCGGGCCGCCGGTTGCCGCGGCACGACGCGCAGCTCGTAGGGGGAGCGCGAGGCCCAGGGACAGATCAGCGCCGCCTCCTCGTCGATCGCGACCAGCCGCTCGCGCCGGCGCACCTCCTCGACCAGCACGTCGCTGAGCAGGCCGCCGCCGGTCGTGCGTTCGCTGTAGGCGCCGGCGCGCTCGCGCTCGCGCGCGACCGCCGCCGGGACGAAGGGCAGCGCGTAGAGCTGGGCGTGGGTGTGGGGCAGGGACGCCCCGGCCCCGGCGCCCTCGTTGACGACGAGCTGCACGTAGGTGGCGTCTGCGTGGGCGCGCATCCGCTCGCGCCAGGTTTCGACCGCGCCGAGGAAGCGCTCGTCGCTCAGCTCGGCCATCGCGGTGACGTGCTCGGGCGCGTTGATCAGCACCTCGTGGGCGCCGACCGCCGGGCGGGACTCGAACAGCTCGGGATTGCTGTCGGACCGCGGCTCGTCCTCACCCTCGCCCAGTGCCGGGTAAAGGTTCGGCACGACGCGGCTCGTCCAGCCCGGCGTGTCCGGCTCACCGCCCCCCGGGCGCACGGCGTAGACCTCGGGTGGCGTCTTCTCCTCGTTGCCCTCGCAGAACGGGCACCCCTCGGCGCCCTTCTCGTCGTCCCCCGCGCGCGCGAACCCATGCGGGCGGTCCGCCCGCCCGGGCGCGAGGATCGTGCGCAGCCCGGTGAGCTGGTCGATGCGGATCTCGGGCGCGCTCAACTCGGCGGCGATTGCGGCTCGTCGCCGCCGGTCGCTTCGAGGAACGGCTTGAGCACGTCCATCGGCAGCGGGAAGACAATGGTCGTGTTCTGGTTGCTGCCGATCTCGAGCAGCGTCTGCAGGTAGCGCAGCTGCAGCGAGGCCGGGTTGGTGCTGATGATGTCGGCCGCGTCGGTGAGCTTCTGCGCCGCCTGGTACTCGCCCTCTGAGTTGATGATCTTGGCGCGGCGCTCGCGCTCGGCCTCGGCCTGGCGCGCCATCGCCCGCTGCATCTGCTCGGGGATCTCGACGTCCTTGATCTCGACCGCGGTCACCTTTACGCCCCAGGGCTCGGTCGACTCGTCGATGATCGTCTGCAGCTCTTCGTTGAGCCGCTCGCGCTCGGAGAGCAGCTGGTCGAGTTCGGCCTTGCCGAGGACCGAGCGCAGCGCCGTCTGGGCGATCTGCGACGTCGCCAGCAGGTAGTTCTCGACCTCCACGATCGCCCGGTTGGAGTCGACGACGCGGAAGTAGGCGACCGCGTTGACGCTCGACGGGACGTTGTCGCGGGTGATCACCTCCTGCGGCGGGATGTTGAGCGTCACCGTGCGCAGGTCGACGCGTTCCATGCGGTCGATGAACGGGATCAGCAGGATCAGGCCGGGCCCCTTGGTGGCGATCAGTCGTCCGAGCCGGAAGACGACGCCGCGCTCGTACTCGCGCAGCACCCGCACCGAAGCGCCGAGCCCGATCGCGCCGAAGAAGAGCAGAACCAGGAAAACCCCGACCACGATGTCCATCAACTCGCTCCTTCCTCGGCGCCGGCAGGTGAGGGCTCGGGCCGGACCAGAAGGGTCAGGCCCTCGATCGCCTCGACCGTGACTCTATCCCCCGGGCGCAGCGCCGCTCCGTCGCCCCGCAGGCGGGCGCGCCAGAGCGCTCCCTCGATCCAGACCTGGCCCTCCGGGTCGAGCGAGGTGCGCACCTCGGCCGGCGCGCCGATCAGCTCCTCGTGGCCCGCGCGCACGGGTTGGTCGCGGTGCGCTTCGAGCACCTTGCGGCCGATGAAGTAGAAGCTGACCGCCGAGAGGATGCCGAGCGTGATCAGCGCCGGCCCCGCCCAGTCGGCGGCGCTCGAGTCGGAGTCGGCGGTGAGCGCGATCACGCCGCCGGCGACCAGACCGGCCGCGCCGAGCGCGGCGAGCACGCCGCCGGTCGACAGCAGCAGCTCGGCCAGCAGCAGCGCGACCCCGACCAGCGCAACAAAAACGAAGAGGTCCATCGGCCGATTATCCGCCTTCGGCCTCGGCTGCGGCGCGCAGGGCGTAGCGCTCGACGTCGGCCCGCAGCTCGGCCTCGTCGTCGTAGGGGCCGAGTTTCAGATAGGCCAGCTCGCCGTTGGGGTCGTAGAAGGCGGTCGTCGGCAGGCCGCGCGTCGCATCGCCGTCGATGCTCTCGGCGATCTCCTCGTCGGGGTCGGCGTAGCTGGGGTAGGGGATCGGCTCTTCGCGCAGGAAGGTCTCGGCGGCGTCGTCGGAGTCCTGTTTGTCGACGGCGAGGAAGGCGACCCGCTTGCCGTAGCGCGCCGCCGCCCGCTGGAACCAGGGGAACTCGAAGCGGCAGGGCCCGCACCAGGAGGCCCAGAGGTTGACCACCACGGGGTAGCCGCGCAGTGCGGCGATCCGCTTCTCGTAGGCGTCGACCCCGCCCGGCAGCAGCTCGTTGGCCTGGCGGTGCAGGGCCGCCAGCGGCGGCGGCGAGCCGGCGAGCGCCTTGGCATAGTCGGGATGACTCCCGCTCTCGTCTTGCGAGGTCCCGCAACCGCCGGCTGCGAGAGCGAGCAGGGGAAGAACGAGGAGGACCGGCGCAAGGCGTCTCAATCCACGGCTGAGGACTCTGGGAATACTCATCACGGTCCGGGTGTCCTACAATACGGAGGTCCGGCTCGCCTGATGCGAGCCGCTCGAGATCGCCGGGGATGGAGCTCAAGCTAAACCTCGGCACCCTCACGCAAGTCTCCCGGCGGCAGCATCGCGCCGCTGCCTGGAGTGGACGGACAAGCCTGTCATGGCCAACACCAGCGAAGTTGCCGCGAAGGCGGCAGTTCCCTCAAGCGCCGACATCGAGCGGGCGGCCGAGTTTGCCCGCGAGCCCTTCCTGCTCGACGGCGAGGCCCCCGAGGTGCTCGCCCCCGGCACGTCCCGCCGCCGCGCTCTCGACGCGGCGCTGACGGAGCTGGACGAAGGGGCCGAGCACCCGTCGATCCAGTGGCGACGCGACTTCTCGTTGCTGCTCGGGTTGGAGCGCCTGCTGGCCGAGGAGCCGCCGAAGCTGCGCGACGGCGCCGAGCTCAACCCGCACCAGGTCGACGCCCTCTCCGGCACCCTGACCGAGCTGATGTCCGAGCAGCAGACGGCGGCCGAAAACGGCGCCGGTCCCGGCGCGGCAGCCGCTGAGGCCGCGCCCGCCCCCGCCGAGGAGGACGGCGCCGGAGAGGAGGACGAGGAGGAGCCGGAGGAGCTGGCCCCCGACGAGGAGCCGCAGGACTGGGAAGAAGAGCCGGTCGAGGACGACGAGGAGGAGCCGGTCGCCGAGGCCGCCGAGGATCCGGGCGCCGCCCGCCGCTTCTGGTTCGAGCACGCGACCGGCGCGGGCAAGACCGTCGCCGCGGTCGGCTTCATCGACGCCACGCGCACCGGCGGCGTGCTGATCCTCACCCACCGCCGCAACCTGGTCGACCAGTTCATCGGCGAGATCTCCGACCGCGGCTACAAGGAGCGTCTGCGGCCGCCGCTGTTGGGCGACCGCGACGACGCCGAAGGCCCGGTCACGGTCGAGACCTACCAGTGGTTCGTGCGCAACCACAAGAAAGTCTCCGACGCCTACTCGATCGTGATCTGCGACGAGGCGCACACCGCGCTGGGCGAGAAAACCAGCGCCTGCATCCGCGCCTGGACCGGCCCCGTCTTCATCGGCATGACCGCGACCGGGGCGCTGATCGCCCGCCACGTCGCCGACCTCTTCCCCACCCAGACCTCGCGCTTCGACCTCGCCCAGGCGGCGCGCCGCGGCGTGATCGCGCCGCTGCGCTGCATGCGCATCCCGCCTGGGCCGGGGGTGCGCACGATCGCCAAGGTGCCGCTGCGCAAAGGCGAGGTCGACCAGGACTTCGACCAGGAGGAGCTGGCCGCGCTGCTCGACCAGGAGCCCTTCAACGTCGCCATCGCCGACCTCTACAAGACGCGCTTCTCGAAGACCCCCGGCGTCCTCTACACCGCCGGCGTGCAGCACGCCAAGAACGTCGCCAAAGCGTTCAAGGACACGGGGATCGTCGCCCGCGCCGTCTCCGGCGAGACGCCGAAGCGCGAACTTGCCGAGATCCTCGCCGCCTTCGAGCGCGGCGAGGTCGACGTGCTCTGCAACGCGATGCTGCTCGCCGAGGGCTGGAACTCGCCGCGGGCGACGATCTGCATGCACCTCGCGCCGACCGCCTCGCGGCGGATCTACCAGCAGCGGGTCGGCCGCGTCACCCGGCGGGCGCCGGGCAAGGAGGCGGGCCTGGTGATCGACTTCGTCCACCCCGCGACGACCCACGACGAGACGATCGTCACCCTGCACAGCCTGCTCGACCGCGACGTCTACCGCGGCGGCGCGATCGTCGTCGGCCCGGTGCGCCGCGGGCGCGGCCGACGGGTGCGGGTCGAGCGCCGCATCGTCCCCGTTTCCGAGGAGTCCGAAAAGCGCACGCAGGTGCTCGAACGCGATCTCTGGCGGATCGCGGTCGAGAACCTCGACCACGCCGAGCAGCACGCCTGGGCGGCGCTGGCGGGGGCGCGGGTCAACCCGCAGAACTGGCGCCGGGCGCGCTCGATGCTGCAGAACGACAAGACCAAGGAGCTGCGCCGGCGCTTCCTACTCACCTGCGTGCAGCGCAACCGCAACTCGCAGTTGCGCCTCAAAGCGCTGGCCGAGATCGCCGACCTGCGCGACGCCGAGGCCTTCGACGACGCGATCGACATCGTCGGAACGTGGAGCCGCGACGACAAGCGGGCCGGGACCAAAACCCTGCTGCAGGCGCTCGTCGACAAACGGATCGGCCGCCGCGACCAGGCGCAGGCGTGGGTCTGGCGGCTCGCCTCCTACACCCGCGACCTGCACGAAGAGTACGCCGTGCAGCGCTGGCCGGAGACGAAGCGGCTGCTGGGGCTGCTGGTCAACTCGTCGGGGCGGGCGCACGGGCGCAACGCGCGGCGGCTGGTCCACGCGGCGCGCAAACAGGACCGCCGCCTCGCGGTGGCGCTGCTCGCCGCCTCCGTCTCGCACACGCCGGAAGGCGAGGAGGTGCTGCGCGGCGCGCGGATGCGGATGGCCCGCAAACCCTCGGCGACGGCGCGCGAGCTGCTGCGCAACTTCCCCAAAGGCGGCAAACGTCGTCGTAAACGGAAAAAGCCGAAGAAAGAGTCAAAGGCGAAGGTGGACGTCGCCGGCGCCGAGCAGGACGTGGCCGCCGCCGGCAACGGCGACGGCGAGGTGTCCCCGGTCGTCGATCCCGTCGGCGACGCCTGAGCCGTCCTCCCAGGAGACCTCGCGGCCGCGCAGGGCGTCGCGGGCGCGCCAGGCGGCGAGGGTTTCATCTCGGTTCGCCTCGACCCAGCGGTCTAGATGACGGTTTAGGGCTGTGACCGCGGTTGGGAGGACCGGGGGAAGCCCCGCCGGAGCAACAGCGGGGAGGCTCCGTCGGGACTTCCCCCGGTCCTCCAAGCCGAAGAGCGAAACCGCCGTTTCGCGGAGGTCAGGCGGGAACTCGTCTGGAGCGATCGAGAGGTTGAGCCCCACGCCGATTACCGCCCAGCCGTCCTGCGGCTTGGCCTCTATTAGGACGCCGGCTAGCTTGCGGCCGTCGATCCAGATGTCGTTCGGCCACTTGACCTTGCACTCGATGCCCGGTGCCAGCGCTTCCGCGGCCTCGCAGACGGCTAGGGGGACGGCTAGGGGGAGGAGGAGGTGGCGCTCGTCGAGGGGGCGGAGGACGGCCGAGTAGAGGAGCGCTTTGGCGGGGGGCGCCGTCCAGGTGCGACCCTGGCGTCCGCGGCCGGCGGTCTGCTCGTCGGCGGTGATGACAGTTCCCCCCGGTGCTCCGGCCTCGACCAGCTCGCGGGCGCGGGCGTTGGTCGAGTCGGTGACCGCGAAGTGCCTGTGCGGAGCGCCGAAGCTCACGACGAGACGTCGGCGAGCAGGGCCTCGAGGAGGCCGTCGACGTCGTGGCGCTCGGCCTCCACGTGGACCTCTAGACCTGCTTCGCGCGCGGCCTCGCTGGTGATCGGGCCGATCGAGACGACTCGGGCGCCGGTCGGGAAGCGCTCTCCGAGCGCCTCGCTCAGGTTGCGCACGGTCGATGACGAGGTGAAGGTGACGTAGTCGGCGGACTGGGCGGCCTCGATCGCCTCGGGCGCGGGCTCCTCGCGCACCGTCTCGTAGAGGGCGACGACGTCGACCTCGGCGCCGCGCTCGCGCAAAGCGTCTGGAAGGACGTCGCGCGCCTCGGCGGCGCGGGCGACGAGGACGGGCTTGCCCTTGATGTCGACATCCGCGAGTGCTTCGATCAGTGCCTCGGCGACGAATTGCTCCGGCACGATGTCGGCGGCAATGCCATGCTCGGCGAGCGCTCGTGCGGTGCCTGACCCGATGGCAGCGATGACGGCGCCCGCCTGCTCGCCCGCGGCGCCCGTTCCACTCTCCTCCACCTGCTTGTTTTTCGTCCCACTGCCAAGTGCGCGAGCGTCGAGCCCGGCTTTGTCCAGCGCCTCAAACAGCAGGTGCGCCCCGTTCGCGCTCGTGATGCACACCAGCGAGTACTCGCCGATCCGCTCGACTGCCCGCCGTGCCTCCTCGCTCTCGATCCGCGGCTCGATCCGGATCGCTGGCAGCTCGACCACCTCGGCGCCGAGCCCGCGCATGGTCGCGGCGAGGCTGCTCGCCTGCGCCCGCGCTCGCGTGACGACGACGCGCTTGCCGTGCAACGGCCGCCGCTCGAGCCAGGCGAGCTCCTCGCGCCGCCCGACCACCGAGCCGACGACGATCAGCGCCGGGGCGCCGACGTCCTCGCGCTCGACTGCATCGGCCAGCGTGGCCAGCGTGGCGACAACGGTGCGCTGACCGTCCATCGTGCCGCGCTCGACCGCCGCCGCCGGCTCGTCCGGGTCGCGTCCGGCGTCGATCAGGGCCGCCGCGTTGTCGGCGAGTCGCTTGACCCCCATGTAGAAGACGAGCGTGCCGGGGAAGCGGGCGAGCGCCTCCCAGTCGAGCGCCGTCTCCTCCTTCTCCGGATCCTCGTGGCCGGTGACGAAGGCGACGGCGGAGGCGTCGTCGCGGTGGGTGACCGGGATGCCGGCGTAGGCGCTTGCTGCCACCCCGGCGGTGACCCCGGGAACTACCTCGAACTCGACCCCGGCTGCGCGCAGCGCCTCGCCCTCCTCGCCGCCGCGGCCGAAGACGAACGGGTCGCCGCCCTTCAGCCGCACGACGCTCTTGCCGGCGCGCGCGGCCTCGACCAGCCGCTCGGCGATCTCCTCCTGGGGCACCGACGGCTTGCCCGGGGCCTTGCCGACGTAGACCAGCTCGGCGTCGTCGCGAGCGCCGCCGAGCGCGCTCGGCGGGATCAGCCGGTCGTGGAAGATCGCGTC
>DATDBO010000039.1:0-19730 GCA_036524775.1 Solirubrobacterales bacterium | reverse complement strand
TGCGCGCGCACCAGCGCCTGCGCCTGCTCGACGCCGCCGCCGCGGCGCTGGCCGAGCAGGGCTACGGCCACATCACCGCCGCGCGGGTGACCGAGCTGGCGGGCGTCTCCAGCCGCACCTTCTACCAGCACTTCGAGGACCTCTGGGCCTGCTTGCTGGCGACCTACGAGAACGCGGCGGGGCGCCTCTACGAGGAGATCGAAACGGCCTGTACGGCGCTGGTCGAGGTGCGCGGCCCGGTCGCCGAGGCCGACCGTCACGGCCGGGCGCACGCCGGCATCGCCGCCGCGATCGACGCCCTCGCCGCCGAGCCCGACGTCGCCCGCCTGCTCAGCGCCGAGCCGCCGCCGCAGATCGCCGCCCTCGCCACGGCCCGCCGCGACCTGGTCGAGCGCCTCGGCACGATGCTGCGCAGCGTGCTGCGGACCGACGGCACGACCCCCCTGCCGGGCCTCGAGCGGCGCCTGGTCGGCGCCGCCCTCGCCCTCGTCTCCGCCCGAGCCACCGCCGGCGACCCGCAGCGCCTGCGCGACCTGGAGCCCGAGCTGACCGAGCTCCTCCTCACCTCGCTGTAGGCGCTACAGCTGGGTAGCGAAGAGGCCGATCAGGGCAGCGAAGCCGGCGATAAACGAGCTGGACAGTGCTACAACTCCGTAGATCATCGCTCGCTGCAGGCTTCTGATGTCCTGATCGATTCGGTTGAATCCTGCCTCCATCTGCTGCTTCATGTCGTCCAACCGCTCGTCGGTCCAGCTTTGTCTCATGGTCTCCATGATCGCACCGTAAAGATTGCGGTGCGACGAGTGGTGCGCGAAAATAAAATCTTCGCCCTCGTTTTTGTCACAAGATCGAAACGCGCCCCGACCGGGTAGCGGTAGCACCAAGCCGCTGTAAATTGCCTAAGTGACGAAAGTCACAGCCGCCTTGGCCGCCCGCGGCGGAGGCTTGACGATTACGTGTCGATTTCCACTACCCCCACCCAGAAGCCGCTCGAGCTGATCCTCGCCCGCAACCTGATGTCGGCGCTCTCGACCCCCGCCTTCCTCGTCGACGAGGGCGGGCTGCTGGTCTTCTACAACGAGGCGGCCGGGCTGCTGCTGGGCAAGCCGTGGGAGGAGCTGGGCACGGTCGGCGCCGAAGAGTGGGGTGCCCTCTTCGGCCCCTTCGACGCGAGCGGCGAGCCGATCCCCTACGACGACCTGCCGCTGGTGGTCGCCGTGCGCGACGACCGCCCCGCCCACGCCGAATTCGAGATCCGCTCGATCGACGGCGCCCACCACCGGGTCGAGGCCTCGGCCTTCCCGATCCAGACGGCGCACGGCTCGCGCGGCGCGATCGCCGTCTTCTGGCCCGCCGCGCCCGAGGCCGACTCCTCGCCGAACGGAGCGGCGGCATAGATGAAGGTCAAGCTCTGGGGCACGCGCGGCTCGGTCCCCTCCCCAGGGCCGGAGACGATCCGCTACGGCGGCAACACCTCCTGCGTCGGCGTCACCCTCTCCGACGGCTCGCTGCTGGCGCTCGACGCCGGCACCGGCATCCGCAACCTCGGCCTCGCCCTGCCGGATGAGCCCTCGCGCCTGCACATCCTGCTCACCCACCTGCACCTCGACCACATCCAGGGCCTGGTCTTCTTCGCGCCCTGCTTCCGCCCGCAGACCGAGATCGTGATCTGGGGCCCGGCCTCTCCCGAGGCCTCGCTGCGCGACCGCATCGCCCGCTACATCTCGGCCCCGCTCAGCCCGGTCGAGGTGCGCGAGCTGCCCTGCGACGTCTCCTTCCGCCACACGCCCGAGGCCGAGTGGGAGATCGGCCCGGCGCGGATCCGCGCCGCCTCGGTCTCGCACCGCGGGCCGACGCTCGGCTACCGGATCGACGACGGCGACTCCTCGCTCGCCTACATCCCCGACCACGAGCCCGCCCTCGGCGCCGACCTCGACACGCTCGAGGACGAGTGGATATCCGGCTTCGCCCTCGCCCACGACGCCTCGCTCTTGATCCACGACGGCCAGTACGCCGACGCCGAGTACCCCGAGCACCTCGGATGGGGCCACTCCTCGCTCTCGCACGCGCTCAGCTTCGCCCGGCGGACGGGCGCGGAGCGCACGCTGCTCTTCCACCACGACCCGCTGCACTCCGACGAGCAGCTCGACCGGTTGGGAGCGGAAGCGCGGGAGAGCTGGGCGGCCGGAGGCGGCGACCCCGCGGCGGTCGAGCTGGCGGTCGAGGGGGCGGAGCTCGACGTGCGGGCGCCGGTGCCGTCCGCTGCGGCGGCCGGCTGAGAAGCGCTTCCGCACCGCTGCCACCCCACTTCCCGCCAGACATTCGTCCCGTTTCGGTACGAATAGAGTACTTTTCTCGTTCGGTCCGTTACCCTGCACGCGGGATGCCGTACTCATCCAGTCGGATCGACTCCAAGGCTGAGCGCTCCGCCCTGGTCCGGGGCGCTCTCTCGGTGGCGCGCCAGGCCCACGCCGGGCAGTCCCGCCACACCGGCTGCGACGAGGTCCCCTTCGTGGACCACCCGCTTGCCGTCGCCGAGCTGCTCGAGGAGCACGGCTTCGCGGACGAGGTCGTCGCCGCGGGTCTGCTGCACGACGTCGCCGAGCACGCCGAGGTCGAGCCGGGCTCGCTGCGCGGGCGCTTCGGCGACGAGGTCGTCGAGCTGGTCGAGGCGCTGACCGAAGACGACTCGATCGCAGACTACGAGGAGCGCAAGGAAGAGCACCGCGAGCGCGTCGCGGCGGCCGGCGACGGGGCCCGGGCGGTCTTCGCCGCCGACAAGACCGCCAACGTGATCGTCGTGCGCGGCGCCTACGAGGTCCTCGGCGAGGAGGTCGACCGGGACCTGCCCGTCTCGCTCGACCTCAAGATCCTCGTCTGGGAGTTCGACCTGGAAATGCTCTTCTCCAGCGAACCCGAAGGAGCGCCGCTGGTCGACCGGTTCGCCGACGAGATGGTCGGCCTCTGGGGCCAGCGCGCCGAGGACGAGCGCGCCACGCTCTGCTGACGGGCCCGCGCCCGCCGGTCGTCAATCCGACGAGTCTTCGCCCGGCACGCTGAGCCGGCGGCGAAGCGGCAGCAGCCCCCAGAAGGCGACGAACATCGCCGCGACCGCGATGCTGAACCCGACCGTGGCGGCGGTGCCGAAGAGCACATCGGTGATCAACATCACCGCGCCGGTCATCGCCAGGGCGAGGAAGCCCATGCCCGCGATCGTCAGGCGGTTGGAGATGAGCACGAGCTCCTTCTTCCTCTGCCGGCGGAAGTTGAGCCGGTGGTAGGCCGTCGGCGAGATCAGCAGCGCCGCCGAGACTGCCGTGCTGAGCAGGGTGGCAAAGAAGACCTTCTCCTGGAAGCCGGTGATTTTGGCGAAGCCCTGCTGGAAGGGGACGGCGAGCAGGAAGGCGAAGAGCACCTGGACCCCGGGCAGGGCGACGCGCAGCTCCTGCAGCAGCTCGGCCAGGTTGCGGTCGAGGCGTTCGCCTTCGCTCTCCTCTCTCCCCGAAGGACGGTCGGCCATCCGCCCACTCTTACCCGGATGGGCAGAAAGAGATGCGCCTACGGCGAGCGAAACGAATCGGGGACCGCCGGGGTCGGTTCCCCCATGGGAACCGCGGCCCGGGGGATTCGTCGAGCAGGAACGGCGCTGCTGGCGCTCGCCGCAATCGTCGCGATCGGCGGCTGCGGCGGCGAGGACCCCGTCGACAAGAGCGAGGTGACGCTGAAGGTCCGCCCCGAAGGCTCACCCGAACGGCAGCTGCTCGGCCAGATCTACGCACAGGCGCTGCGGCAGGCCGGCTACAGGGTCAAGAACGCCCCGCCGGCGGAATTCGGCTCGACCATCGCCTATGACGAACTGAAAGAGGGCAAGCTCTCCGGCTATCCCGAATACCTGAGCACGATCCTCTTCTACAAATTCGGCGTCGAAATCGCCGACATCCCGTCGAAGACGAAACCCGCCTACAAGCAGGCGAGGGCGAAATTCGAGAAGGAAGACCTCACCGCCTTCCCGCCGGCCCCCTACAGCATCGAGAACGTGGTCGGGATGCTGCGGGAGACGGCGCAGGAGCGCAAGCTGAAGACGATCTCCGACCTGAAGGGACAGGCGGAGGAGATGACGATCAAAGGCCCCACCTATTGCCATGTCTCGGTCGAGTGTGTCGGCGGGATCGAAGTGCACTACGACACGGCGTTCGAAAGCATCTCCTACGAAGCGGCCGCGACGCCGGAACTGACCTGGTGGAGGGCGGAACCGGAATACCGCTACCAGGTCCTCGAGAAGGGGGTGAGCGACGCCTCGATCCTGTTCAACACCGACGGCCGACTGGCGACGGAAGGGAAGAGGTTCGCTGTCCTCGAAGACGACAAGGACGTCTTCCCCGCCAGCAACTTCGTCTGGGTGACCTCGTCCGAGGTCGTCGAGGAAGCCGGGCCCGACTACGAAAAGGCGATCCTCGACGCGCAGAAGGGCCTGACGCTGGAGACGATCCAGGAGCTCAACGCCGAGCTGGAAGTGGGCAAGAAGCCCGCCGTCGTCGCCGCCGAGTACCTCAAATCGATCCGCTAGCCGGCTGCATGCGGGCGAAATAGAACCTCGCGGCCCAGGCTGCCGAGAGGCCGGCGACCGCGGCGAGGAGCAGCGCGGCGCGCGGGTCGTAGGCCTCCGAGAGCCAGCCGGCGAGCGGCCCGCCAATCGGGGTCGAGCCGAGGAAGACGATCGAGTAGAGCGCCATCACGCGACCGCGCATCTCCGGCTCGACCGCGAGCTGCAGCGAGGAGTTGATCGCCGCGGCGAAGCTGACCGCGGCGGCGCCGAGCAGGGCCAGGACCGGGATCTCCAACGCGAGGTTGGGCATCGCCGCGGCCAACAGGGCGAGCACCCCGAAGGCGAGCGCGGCGCCGGCGATCAGGCGCGCGTCGGCCCGCCCGCGGGCACCGGTGAGCAGGGCGCCGATCACCGAACCGACGCCCATCGCGGCGACGAGCGAGGCGTAGGCCGAGGCGTCGCCTTCGAAGCTGAAGCGAGCGAGCAGCGGCAGCACCACCTGGAAGTTGAGGCCGAAGGTCCCGACCAGCGCCATCAGCGCCAGCGGCACCGCCAGCGCCGGCGTGCGACGCACGTAGCGCAGGCCGGCACGCACGGCACCGCGTTCCCGCACGGCGCCGGGCGGCTCGCGCAGCTCGGCCGGGTCCATCCGCCAGAGGGCGAAGACCATCGCGGCGAAGGTGAGCACGTTGAGGGCGAAGCAGGGGCCGACGCCGGCGAAGGCGATGATCACCGCCGCCAGCGCCGGGCCGAAGAGGCGCGAGGCATGGATCAGGACGCTGTTGAGGCTGACCGCGTTGACCAGCCGCTCGGGCCCGACCATCTCGATCGCGAAGGCCTGCCGGGTCGGGTTGTCGACGGCGTTGACCGTGCCGCGGACGAAGACCAGCGCCAGCACCATCCAGGGCTCGACCGCGCCGGCGCCGACGATCGCGAAGAGGGCCAGGGCGGGCAGCGCCATCAGCGCCTGGGTGACCATCAGGAGCCGTCGCTTGGAGAAGCGGTCGGCGAGGACGCCGCCCCAGGCGCCGAAGAGCAGGATCGGCAGGAACTGCAGCGCGGTGGTCATGCCGACCGCGACCCCGCTGCCGGTCAGCGTCAGCATCAGCCAGACCTCGGCGACCATCTGCATCCAGTTGCCGGAAACCGAGACGAGCTGCCCGGCGAAGTAGCGGCGGTAGTTGGGGACGTAGAGCGAGTCGAAGCTGCGCCGTACCGCGGCGCTCAACAGGGGCTTTCGACTATGCGTCTCAATTCGCTGTACTCATTTTCTCAAACTGCCCGAGCCCTGACTGTGCGTGTAGGCACACGGGTCGGCGTGTCGAAGTAAGCGCGGATGAGCGCCGAGGCGACCGAGACGCTTGTGCCCTACGAGCCGGGGATGGACGCGCGCAGCACGCGCGTTGCCGAGGCCCTCAATCCGTTCATGCTGGTCGCGGCGGCGCTGACGCTGCCGATGGTGGCGATCACCGAGTCGCAGCCGGGGGGTCTGCTCGAGGATGTCGCGAGCGTGCTCAACTGGGTCACCTGGGTGGCGTTCGCGGTCGAGCTGGTCGTGATGCTCACGATCGTCCCCGACCGCCGCGCCTGGCTGCGCCACAACCAGCTCAGCCTCGTCGTCGTCTTCCTCACGCCGCCGGTCCTGCCCCCCGGCCTGCAGGGCCTGCGCGTTCTCCGCCTGCTCCGGCTCCTGCGCCTCCTCCGCCTGGCGCAGCTCTGGCGCGACGTCTTCTCGCTGCGCGGCCTGCACTACGCCGCGCTGCTCGCGGTCCTCACCGCGATCGGCGGCGGCGCTCTCTTCGAGGCCTTCGAGAAGCACGAACAGCAGCTCAACACCTGGGACGGGATCTACTGGGCGGTGACGACGATGACCACCCTGGGCTCAGACATCTACCCGACGACGACCGGCGGCGAGGTGGTCTCGACGGTGATCCTGATCATCGGCATCGGCTTCGTCGCCCTGCTCACCGGCGCGATCGCCCAACGCTTCCTCGGACCGGAGATCGAGGAGGTCGAGAGGGAGCTGGAGACCGAGGCGCAGACGGCCGAGCAGATCGCGCTGCGCGAGCTGCACGGCGTGCGCGAACAGCTCGCCGCGCTGGAGATCGCGGTCGAGCGGATGGTCGACCAGCGCACCCCGTAGCCCCGGGCTCAGCCTTCCTGGTTGCGGCGGGCGGCGATCTTCGCCTCCAGCTCCTGCATCACGCCAGGGTCGCGCAGGGTGGTGACGTCGCCCAGCTCGCGGCCCTCGGCGATGTCGCGCAGGAGGCGGCGCATGATCTTGCCCGAGCGGGTCTTGGGCAGGTCGCCGGACCAGATCACCCGCTTGGGGCGCGCCAATTTGCCGATCTTCGCGGCGACGTGCTCGGCCAGCTCGGCGACCATCGCGTCGTCGCCCTCGTGGTCGCCCTCGAGCGTGACGAAGGCGCAGATCGCCTGGCCGGTGGTCTCGTCGCTCTGGCCGATCGCCGCCGCCTCGGCGACCTTCGGGTGCGAGACGATCGCCGACTCGACCTCCGCGGTGGAGAGACGGTGGCCGGAGACGTTGACGACGTCGTCGATCCGCCCCAGCACCCAGAAGCAGCCATCCTCGTCGACCCGGGCGGCGTCGCCGACCAGGTAGGTCTCGCGGCCGAAGCGCGAGAAGTAGGTTTCTATAAAGCGCTCCTCCTCGCGGTAGAGCGTGCGCAGCATGCCCGGCCAGGGCCGGCGCAGGACGAGCAGCCCCTCTCCCCCCTCGACCGGCTTGCCGGCCTCGTCGACCACCGCCGCGTCTATGCCCGGCAGCGGCTGCGTCGCCGAGCCGGGCTTGGTCGCGGTCACCCCGGGCAGCGGCGAGATCAGGATGTGGCCGGTCTCGGTCTGCCACCAGGTGTCGACGATCGGGCAGCGCTCGCCGCCGATCACCTTGTGGTACCAGAGCCACGCCTTCGGGTTGATCGGCTCGCCGACCGAGCCGAGCAGGCGCAGCGAGCGGAGATCGTGCCGCTCGGGGTGCTCGGCTCCCCACTTCATGCAGGCGCGGATCGCCGTCGGCGCGGTGTAGAAGATGGTCACCCCGTAGCGCTCGATCGTCTCCCACCAGACGTCCTTGTCGGGGTAGTCCGGCGCCCCCTCGTACATCACGCTGGTCGCGCCGTTGGCGAGCGGGCCGTAGACGATGTATGAGTGGCCGGTGACCCAGCCGACGTCGGCGGCGCACCAGTAGACGTCCTCCTCGGGCTTGAGGTCGAAGACGTGCCGGTGGGTCCAGGCGACGCCGGTCAGGTAGCCGCCCGTCGTGTGCAGGATCCCCTTCGGCTTCGCGGTCGAGCCCGAGGTGTAGAGGATGAAGAGCGGGTCCTCGGCGCCGATCGCCTCGGGCGCGCACTCGGCCGCGGCGGCGGCCATCGCGTCCTCGAACCAGACGTCGCGCCCCTCCTTTATCTCGCACTCCTCGCCGGTGTGGCGGACGACGAAGATCGTCTCGATCGAGTCGACATCCCCCATGACCTCGTCGACGCGCGCCTTGACCGCCGCGGTCTTGCCCTTGCGGCGCGCCCCGTCGACAGTGACCAGCGCCTTCGCCGCGGAGAACTCCATCCGCTCGCGCACCGCCTCGGCCGAGAAGCCGCCGAAGACGACGTTGTGCACGGCGCCGATCCGCGCGCAGGCGAGCATCGCGACGACGACCTGGGGGACCATCGGCAGGTAGATCCCGACCACGTCGCCCTTCTCGATCCCGTGGTCGCGCAGGGCGTTGGCGAAGCGCTGCACGTCGGCGAGCAGCTCGGCGTAGGTGACGTCGCGCTCCTCGCCCTCCTCGCCGCGCCAGTGGTAGGCGACGCGCCCGCCCAGGCCGGCGGCCACGTGGCGGTCGAGGCAGTTGGCGGAGACGTTCAGCCGCCCGTCGGCGAACCACTTGTAGAAGGGCGGGTCGGACTCGTCGAGCGCCTCGCTCGGCTCGGTCTCCCACTCGAGCAGCTCGGTCGCCTGGCGCAGCCACCAGGCCTGCGGGTCGGCGGCCGCTTCCTCGTAGACGGCCGGGTCGGCGAGCAGCGCCCGCTCGCGGAACTCGGCCGGCGGCTCGAAGCGCTCGACCTCGAGCAGCTCGGCCAGATCCCGCTCCAGTGCCTCCCGCTCCTCGACTCCCATCCGCTCCCTTTCTCGACCGCTAGGCTGAGCGTGAACGGTACCCGTTCGCTCAAATGCTTTTCAGGCAGATCATCCATGAGGATCTCGGCTGCGCCTCCTACCTGGTCGGCGATCCGGCGTCCGGTGAGGCCGCGGTGATCGACCCGCAGTGGGACGTCGACCCCTACATCAACCTCGCCCGCCTGCACGGGGTGAGGATCGAGCACGTGCTCGAGACCCACAACCACGCCGACCACGTCTCCGGCCACGGTCGACTCGCCCGCGCGACGGGGGCGACGATCCACGTCAGCGAGCTGGCCGGGGCCGAGTACGAGCACGAGCCGCTCGCCGACGGCTCGACCGTCGAGCTGGGCGAGGCGGTGACGATCGAAGCGCTGCACACGCCCGGCCACCGGCCCGAGCACACCTCCTTCCTGCTGCGCGACGCCGGGCGCGGCGGCGACCCGGTCGCGGTACTCAGCGGCGACTCGCTCTTCGTCGGCGACGTCGCCCGACCGGACCTGGCGGTCGAGCCGCGCGAGGGTGCGGCGGGCATCTTCCGCTCCCTGCACGGGCGCCTGCTGACCCTGCCCGACGAGGTCGAGGTCTGGCCGGGGCACCTCGGCGGCTCGCTCTGCGGCAGCTCCGGCATCGACCTGAAGACGTCGACGACGATCGGCTTCGAGCGCCGTCACAACCGCGCGCTGGCGATCTCCGACGAGGAGGAGTTCGTCGAGGACGCGGTGGGAAGCATCGGCGAGCGGCCGCCCAACGTCGAGCACATCGTCACGCTCAACCGCGGCCCGCTGATCGAGTCGATCTCCGCGCCGGCCCGGCTCACCCCGCGCCGCTTCGAGGCGGCGATCGCCGCCGGCGCCTTCGCGGTCGACTCGCGCACCAACGAGCAGTTCGACGAGGCGCACATCCCCGGCGCGATCAGCGCCTCGGCCTACGACACCGGCTTCGCCACCAAGGTCGCCCAGGTCGTGCCGCCGGATGGCGAGGTGGTCGTCGTCGCCGCCTCGGACGGCCACGAGCAGGACGCGGCGGAGCTGCTCGCCGCCGTCGGCCTGAAGGTGCGCGGCTTCCTCGGCGGCGGGATGAGCGCCTGGCGCGCGGAGGAGCGCCCGGTGGCGCGAATCGAGCCGATCGGACCGGGCGAGCTGGCGCAGATGCTCGAGGGCGACGAGCCACCGCTGGTGATCGACGTGCGCGGTGCCGGCGAGTACGCCGACGGCCACATCGCCGACTCGCTCCACATCCCCTACGGCGAGCTGGCGCGGCGGCTCGAGGAGCTGCCCCGCGACCGCGCCCTGGCGACGATCTGCAAGGGCGGCAAACGCAGCGGCCTCGCCGCCTCGGTGCTGCAGCGCGAGGGCTTCGAGACGATCCACGTCGCCCGCGGCGGCGTCGGCACCTGGCAGCAGGAAGGCCGCCCGGTCGAAACCGGTGCCGTCCCGGCCTAGTAGCCGGGCGGGTGGCGGAGGATGAAGCCGGAGGCCGTGTAGACCGGGGTTTCGTGCCAACGCGGGCCGGCGCCGCCCGAGGTGTCGAAGGCGAGGCCGGCGATCATCACCCAGGCGTGGCCGGAGTTGGCGTAGACGGTGATCCACTGGCCGGGGCCGGGTTCGCCCCAGGTGGAGAGGCCGGTCGAGTCGAGCGGGCTGTCGAGGAAGCCGCCGCCGTGCAGCGCGTAGCTGACCGCGCCGGAGCAGTCGTAGCCCGACGATTCGAAGGAGCCGTGCCCGCCGCCCCAGACGTAGGGCGTCGAGGCGATCGCGTTGGCGGCTTCGATCGCCGCCGTGACCGCGTCGGGCGCGCTTGCCGGCACGCTCGCCTGGCTTTCGGAGATGAACTGGGCCTGCTGGCCGGGGGTGAGGGGCGCCGGCGCCGTGGCCGGGACCGATGCGCCCGAGCTCGCCAGCTGTTCGGAGATCGTCGCCAGGTTGTCGCTCAGCGCCGACTCGCGCGACTGCAGCGCTTCGAGCTGCCCCTGGCGCTCGGCCTGCGCGGCCTTCAGCTCGGCGAAGCGAGCTGCCGCTTCGGCCCGCGCTTCGTCGGCTTCCCGCTCCTTGACCGCGATCCCGTCGCGCGCCGCCTTCAGCCTGCGGCGGATCTCCGCCATCCGCTTGACCGCGGCCTTCGCTTCGTCGCGCAGGCCCTTGACCCGGCCGGCGATCGCGTCGTCGTACTCCTGCACGCGGCTGAGGTACTCGGCGCGCACGCTCGCCTGCCCCCAGGTCTCGGCTTCGAGCACGACGCTGACCAGGTCGGGGTTGCCGGTCTCGTAGATCGCGACGAGCCGCTCGCGCAGCACCCGCAGGGCCCGCTGCAGGCGGGCGCGGATCCGCGCCAGGCGGCGTTTCTCCGCCTTCAGCTCGGCGCTCGCGGCGTCGAGCTCGGCCTGCTTCTCTTCGAGCTCCGCCTCGAGCGCGAGCTGCTCCTGGCGCAGGCGCGAGACTTCGCCCAGCATCGAGTCGATCGTCCTGTTCTGCTCGGCGATCGAGGCGGCGACGGCGCTCTGGCTCTCGCGCACGTCGCTGAGCTTGCCCTGCGTCTCGTCGAATTTCTCGCGCAGCGTCTCGGCAGGGGCGCTCGCCACGCTCGCCGCGAGGCAGAGCACGAACAGGAACAGGGCGGCCGGGAGCAGCAGCCGCCGGGAGGTGCCGGCGCGGGCGCGCATCGGCGCCCCACGCTAACGAAGTGGGGCGCCGATTGTTAAGAGTTGCTCATAACCTGCAACAGGCGTTGCAGGTCAGGCGAGCAGCTTGGCCTTCGCCTTCTCGAACTCCTCGGGAGAGAGCGCGCCCTTCTCCTTCAGCTCGTTGAGCTTGTGCAGCTCGTCCGCGGCGGAGGAGCCGGCCGTGTCGCGGATGTAGGCGTCCATCTGGTGCTTGGCTTCCGTCTGTGCCGAGATCGCTCTTTCGCGCATCCCGTCGCCACGGGCTATGAGGTAGACCAGCGCGGCGATGAAGGGGATGAAGACGAGGAAGATCACCCAGGCCGCCTTGCCCCAGCCGGACATCTGGTGGTCGCGGAAGAGGTCGGTGATGATCGTGATCAGGATCCAGATCCAGATCACGAAGAAGAAGATCTGCAGGGCGAGCAACAGCGCTTCGCCAAAGTCGACGTCTGCAAATGGGAGCACGGCAGTCCTTTCGGTCGTTCGGCGGGAATGCCGCCTTGTCGCTCCCCACGCTATCCACCAATCCTGCCCGATGCATTAAAGGCGCTGCGCAAAAAGGACAGCTGCGACCGCGGTCGCGAGGTTGAGACTGGAGACGCCGGCGCGCATCGGGATGCCGAGGCGGGCGGCGGCGCGCTCGAGCAGGGCGTCGCTGAGGCCGTAGCGCTCGGTGCCGAAGGCGAAGATCGCCCGCGGCGGCAGCTCGGCCGGACGCAGGTCCCCTCCCTCCGGGTCGATCGCGATCAAGGGGCGGTCGCCTGCGGGCAGCTCCTCGACCGCCGCGACAGGCAGGGCGAAGTGGAGTCCCGCGGCGCCGCGCAGAGCGTCGGGGTGCCAGGGGTCGTTGGGGCCAGTGGTCAGCACCCCGGCGGCGTCGGCGGCCGCCGCGACCCGCACGCAGGCGCCCATGTTGCCCATCGTGCGCGGGTCCTCGAGCAGCACGACGGGCGCCGGCCGCGGGTCGGCCAGCACGGCGCCGACGTCGACGGGCGGACGGCGCGCGATCGCGACCACGCCGGTGCGCGGTGCCTGCGGCACCAGCTCGGCGACGACCTCGGGAGCGACGGACGTGGTCCGCTCGGCGAGCGCGTCGCCCAGGTCGGGCGCCAGCTCCTCGGCCAACCGGCGCAGCTCGTCCGGATCCGCGGCCACCGCCTCGAGCACCTCGGCGCCGAAGCGCAGGGCGTGCTTGAGCGCGTGGAACCCCTCGAGGACGGCAAGGTCCGGGTCGCGGCGCGCCGTGCGGTAGCGGCGGATGAGCGCGCTCGCGCCGGCGTCGGCCTCGCTCATGCGATCAGCCGGCCGCGACGCCACCGGCTGAGACACCGCCGCCCGGGGCCGGCGCAGGAGCGGGAGCCGGCGCGGGTTCAGGCGCCGCTTCGGGTGCGGGCTCGGCTTCCGGCTCCGCGTCGCCGCCTTCGGAGGACCCCTCGTCCCCCTCCTTGCCCTTGTCTTTCTCGTCGGGCTCCTCGGATTCGGCTTCTTCGCCTTCTTCGTATTCGCCTTCGTAAGAGCCCTCGGTGGTGTGTTCGCTGTCGAGGCCGGAGAGCTCGGGCAGGCTCGCCGGTTCCTCGAATTCGGCGCATTCGGTGTTGGCCGATTCCATGAACGAGCGCCAGATCGGCCCCGCGGTCGGGCCGCCGTAGCCGGTCGCTTCGCGCGACTGCGGGTGGCCGACCCAGACGGCAGTCGAGAAGAGCGGCGTGTAGCCGGCGAACCAGGCGTCGGAGAGGTCCTCCGAGGTGCCGGTCTTGCCCGCCGCGCGGCACCCGATCGAGGTGTAGCCGGCGCCGGTCCCCTGCGTGATCACGCCCTCCAGCAGGCGGGTGACTTCGTAGGCCTCGCCCTCGCTGAGCACGCGCTCGCCGGCGTCGGGGTCGGGTTCGTCGACGTCGCCGCTGGGGAACTCGACCCGGGCGAGCGCGGTCGGCTCGTGGTGGATGCCGCCGTTGGCCAGGGTCGCGTAGGCGCTCGCCATTTCGAGCGGGGTGACGCCGACGGCGAGGCCGCCGAGCGCCTCGGCGGGGACCGATTCGAGCGGCGCCTCGATCCCCATCTGGCGGGCGGTGTGGGTGACGTTCTCGGGGCCGACGTCGAGGTCGAGCTGGGCGAAGACGGCGTTGGTCGAGTGCCAGGTCGCCGAGGCGAGCGACATCGTGCCGCCGCCGGGCTCGGCGTTGTTGACGACCCAGGGCGGGCCGGCGCCGGGCAGGTCGAGGGTGATCGGCGAGGTGCCGTTGTAATACGTGCTGTCGGGGTCGACGCCCTGCTTGATCGCCGTGGCGAGGACGAAGGTCTTGAACGAGGAGCCGGGCTGGCGGTGCGCCTGCCAGGCGTAGTTGAATTCGCTTTCGTCTTCGGAGCCTTCGGTCGAGGCGAGGGCGACGATCTCGCCGTTGGCGGGATCGACCGAGGCGAGGCCCGCGGCGGGGCCGCCGCCGGGGTAGCAGACGCCGCAGTAGTCGACCGCTTCCTGCGCCCGTTCCTGCAGCTCGGGGTCGATCGTCGTGTAGGCCTTGAGGCCGCCGTAGCGGACCGTGTTGAGGCCGTACTTCTCGATCAGCTCCTGCTGGACGAGGTCGAAGAGGAAGCGGTCGCGGATCACCCGGTACTTGTGGCCGGGGTCGAGGCCGAGCCCCTTCTCGATCGCCTTCTCGTATTCGCTCACGGTGATGTAGCCCTGCTCCTCCATCGCCTTCAGCACCTGGTCGCGGCGCTCGCGCGCGGCGCGCGGGTCGAGCAGCGGGTTGTATTCGGAGGGCGCCTGCGGCAGACCGGCGATCATCGCCGCCTCGGTCAGCTCCAGCTCCTTTGCCGGCTTGCCGTAGTAGGTCTGCGCCGCCGCCTCGGCGCCGACCGCGGTCTCGCCTTCGACCGTGCCGTAGGGGGCGGTGTTGAGGTACTGGTTGAGGATTTCCTCCTTGGAGTGCTTTTCCTCCTGCTCGTAGGCGAGGTGGGCTTCGATCAGCTTTCGCTCGATCGTCGGTTCGGGGTCGCGGATGTAGAGGTTGCGGACGAGCTGCTGGGTGATCGTCGAGGCGCCCTGGACCGGCTTGCCCCCGGCGAGGATGTTCTTCCAGGCAGCGCGGACGATGCCGGCCGGGTCGATCGCCCCGTGGGTGAAGAAGTTGCGGTCCTCGATCGCCACCGTGGCGTACTTGAGGTTCTGCGGCAGCGCTCGCCCGGGTACCGGCTGGCGGATGCTGCTGGCGCGGATGAAGCCGATCAGGCTGCCGTCGGCGGCGTAGATCGCCGAGGAGCGCCCCTTCTGCACCGGCTTGAGGCTGGCCAGCGGCGGGGCCGAGTTGTAGACGTCGATCGCCCAGCTGGCGCCGACCGTGCCGGCGACGACGAGCACGGCGAGGAGCACGCCGAAGGGCAGCGTCAGCTTCTTCTTCCAACCCAGCGTGCGTGTGCGACGCCGCCGGCGTCGTTCCCGACTCGTCATCGCGAAAATTCTATTGAGGCGGCTCCACCGGCCCTTTTCGCTCTGGCAAGCGCAATTTCGCGTGCGGGAAGCGCGCGCCTCCCCCTCGGGCCGACCGGCGACCCTTCAGGCGGCGTCGCGCATCCGCGCCCGCCACTCCTCGCGATCGAACGCGGCCGGCTCGGTCTCGCGCAGGAAGCGTTCGAGCACGGCGATGAAGCGGCCCGGGGCCTCCAGCTGCGGCAGGTGGCCGACGTCGTCGAAGACCTCGAGCCGGCTGCCTGGGATCGCCCGGTGGGCGTCCTCGCCGTGGCTGACCGGGATGATCGAGTCGCGCGCCCCCCAGACGATCAGCACCGGCACCGCTTCGGCCAGGTAGAGGCGATCGCCGGCGTGGACGCGTTGTCCGCCGGTACCGACGACCGCGTGCAGGGTGTCGAGGAAGGCAGCGCGGCGGGCGGGGTCCTCGAGCGAGGCGTAGCCACGGGCGATCTCGGCGACGTCGGCGCTGGGCCGCAGGCCGATCGCGGCGAGCCCGCGACCGAGCGCCGAGCCGACCCTCCGGCCGGGGCCCGCGGTGAGGGAGATGAAGAGATCGGCGCCGGGGAGGGCGGCGGCGCGCAGCACCGAGCTCACCTCGGGACCGAGCCCGCCGCTGGCGACGAGCACGAGGCGCTCGATCATCTCGGGGTACTGGTAGGCGAGCTGCATGGTGACGCCGCCGCCGAGCGAGTGACCGACCACGGTGGCGCGCTCGTGCCCGAGCGCGAGCAGCAGATCGCGCATCCCGCTGGCCAGGGCGCCGATCGAGTAGTCGCCGGCGCCCGCCTCCGAGCCGCCGTGCCCCGGGAAGTCCGGGGCGATCACGGTGTGCCGGCGGGCCAGCGGCTCGATTGCCTCGCGCCAGTTCTCGCAGCTGCCGGCGATCCCGTGGACCAGCAGCAGCACCGGTCCCTCTCCGGCCTCCAGGTAGGAAACCGAGCGGCCATGGACGACCGCCGTCTTGGTCCGCAGCTCGGACATCGACGCGAACAGTAGCCTTCGCGGAGGACCGGCATGCCCACCTTCCTGCACACGTGCTATCGGATCGGCGAGATCGATCGCTCGGTCGCCTTCTACGCGAAGCTCGGCTTCGAGGAGGTGCGGCGGATGCCGATCGGCGACGAGGCGATCAACGTCTTCATGGGCCTGCCGGGCGAAGAGATCCCCTGCCTGGAGCTGACCTACAACCACGGCGTCACCGACTACGACCACGGCACCGCCTACAACCACATCGCCCTCCTCGTCGACGACCTCGACGGCACGCTGGCGCAGCTCGCCGGGCAGGGCATCGAGCCCGAAAAGCCGCCCTACCGCCCCGGCGGCCGCACCGAGGGCCACCGCATCGCCTTCGTCCGCGACCCCGACGGCTATCGCATCGAGCTGATCGGCGAGTAGCGGCGTACGCCGGGCGGCGTCCCGGACGACGCTCCTCCCGCCGCGGGCGATAGGCTGCCCGCGGCTTTAGCTTGGAGACGGGAGGAGGATCGTTTTGAAATTGGTGATCGGCATCGTGCGGCCCGAGAAGGCCAACGACGTGCTGGAAGCGCTCTACCGCGCCGAAGTGCGCGGGGTTTCGCTGAGCCGCGTGCAGGGGCACGGCGGCGAGCTCGACCGGGTCGAGACCTACCGCGGCACGACCGTGAAGGTGGGGCTGGAGGACAAGACCCGCTTCGAGATCGCCGTCTCCGACGAGTTCGTCCAGCCGACGATCGACGCGCTCTGCGATGGCGGCCGGACCGGCCATGTCGGCGACGGCAAGATCTTCGTCGTCCCGTTGGAGCGGGCGGTGCGAATCCGCACCGGCGAGTCCGATCAGGCGGCTGTGACGCCGGTGGCGAAATGAGCGTCCTGCCGATCGCCGCCGCGGCGGCCGAAGTCGACACCGGCGACACCGCCTGGATGCTCGCCGCCACCGCGCTGGTGCTGCTGATGACCCCGGCGCTGGGCCTCTTCTACGCGGGGCTGGTGCGCTCGAAGAACACCCTCAACACCTTCATGATGTCGATCGCGGCGATCGCGATCGCGGTGGTCACCTGGAGCCTGATCGGCTACTCGCTCGCCTTCGACGGCGACGGCTCGCTGATCGGCGGGCTCGGGCACTTCGCGATGCAGGGCGTCGACTTCGCCCCGCGCGAAGGGACGACGATCCCGCACCTCGTCTTCTTCGCCTTCCAGGCGACCTTCTGCATCATCACCACGGCCCTCGTCTCGGGCGCCGTGGTCGAGCGGATGCGCTTCGGCGCCTTCATGGTCTTCGCGGCGCTGTGGTCGGTCCTGGTCTACTCCGTGCTCGCCCACTGGGCCTTCGGCGGCGGCTGGCTGATCGCGGGCGGCACCCTGGACTTCGCCGGCGGCGTCCCGGTCGAGATGGGCTCCGGCTTCTCCGCCCTGGCGGCGGCGCTGGTCGTCGGAGCGCGCAAGGACTACGGGCGCCAGGCGCTCCTCCCCCACAACGCCGTCTACGTCCTGCTCGGCGCCGGCCTGCTCTGGTTCGGCTGGTTCGGGTTCAACGGGGGCAGTGGCTTCTCGACCGGCGACGCCAGCGTGCTCGCCTTCACCAACACGTTGATCACGCCCGCCTGCGCGCTGATCACCTGGTTTGTCCTCGACCTGATCCGCGGCCGCAAGGTGACCGCGATCGGCGCCGCGACGGCGATAATCGTCGGCTGCGTGCTGATCACCCCGGCGGGCGGCTTCATCAGCCCCGGCTGGGCGATGGCCCTCGGCTTCCTCGGCGCACTGCCCTGCTACGCGATGATCGTCTGGCGCCCGCGGACGCGGGTGGACGAGACGCTCGACGTGCTTGCCGCCCACGGCATCGCCGGCTTCACCGGCATCCTCTTCATCGGCTTCGTCGCCCAGGTCGGGTGGAACGGCATCAGCGACGGCCTCTTCTACGGCAACGTCGACCAGCTCTGGGACCAGGCGCTGGCGGCGCTCGCCGCGCCCGCCTACGCGTTCGGGATGACCTACGTGCTGCTGCGGATCATCGGCGCGGTGATGCCGCTGCGGGCGAGCGAGCACGACGAGGCGGTCGGCATGGACGTCGTCTACCACGGCGAGGAGGCCTACGCCTCCGGCGAGGGCGCGATCCTCGTCACGCCCGAGGCCGACGGGGAGATCCTGGTAGCCGATCCCGGCTAGATGTCCGACTACATACAGGTGCTGACGACGATCGGGGCGGAGGAAGAAGCCGAGCGCATCTCCGCCGCCTTGGTCGAGCGCCGGCTCGCCGCTTGCGTGCAGGTGATCGGGCCTGTGTCGAGCCGCTACCGCTGGCAGGGCGAGGTCGAGACGGCCGAGGAGTGGATGTGCGTGGCCAAGACCGAGGCCTCGCGCTACCCCGAGCTGGAGGCGGCGATCCGCGAGCTCCACTCCTACGACGAGCCGGAGATCGTCGCCACCCCGATCGTCGCCGGCAGCGCCGGTTACCTGGCGTGGATCGGCAAGAGCCTGCGCCCCGACGCCTGACGTCTCAGCCCCTGACGACCTCGAACTGGGTCATCAGGCCGTGGTCCTCGTGGTCGAGCATGTGGCAGTGGATCAGGTACTTGCCGGTGTAGTCGGCGAAGCGGCCGGCGACGAGGATCCGTTCGCCGGGGTGGACGAAGAAGGTCTCCTTGAGGCAGTCTTCCCAGGGCGGGGGCGGCTTGCCGTCGCGGGCGAGCAGGTACCAGTCGGTGTGGTGCATGTGCAGCGTGTGGGCGACGGCGGTGCGGTTGACGATCTCCCAGGTCTCGGTCGTGCCGAGGACCGGGAAGGCGTCGGCGCGGGCGGGGTTGAAGGTGCGGCCGTTGATCTGCCAGGTCGTCTTGAAGAGACCGCCGATCGAGATCGTCCAGGTGCGGTCCGGTCGGTGCGAGGCACCCTTCGCCCAGGCCGGCAGCGGTCGCAGCGAGCGCGGCACGCGGGTCTTGTCCGGGACCCGCCCCGGTGCGACGCGGAACTGCATCAGCGCACCGCTGTAGGTCCTCGCGCCCGGCCCGTCCTTGCCGCCGCCGCGGGCGGCGCTGCGCAGCTCGACCGCGTCGCCGCCGGAGCCCGCGAAGTCGACGATCGCCTCCGCCCTCTCCCCCGGGCCGAGCAGGATCTCGCGCCGACGCACGGGCTTCGGCATCAGGCCGCTGTCGGCGGCGATCTGGACCAGCGGAGCGCCGTTGGAGAGGTAGACGTTGTAGGAGCGAAAGTGGGAGACGTTGAGGATGCGCAGGCGGTAGCGGCGCGCGGCCACCCGGTGGTGCGGCATGTAGGCGCCGTTGACGAGGACCCGAGCGCCGAGCACGCCGTCGCCGGGCGGGCGGCGGCCGGTGAAGGGGTCGGTCAGCTGGTTGTCGCGGTCGAAGGAGCGGTCGGCGATCGCCAGGGCGATGTCGCGCTCGCCGCTCGGCAGCGGAAGCGAGAGGTCGAGCTCGTCCTCGACGATCCACATCCCGGCCAGGCCGCGCCAGATGTTGCGCGCCGTGCGGTCGAGGCGGTGGTCGTGGTACCACTGGAAGGCGGCGCGTTCGGGGCGTCCCTCTTCGCGCAGGTCGTAGGCGTAGGTGCGCCGGCCGCCCGGCTCGATCAGGTACTCGTTGCCGGACTCCCGCGACGAGAGCCCGTACGGGATGCGGCAGTAGAAGGAGCGGGGCTGCGAAGCCGTCAGCCCGCCCGGCTGCCCGTCATAGCGGCTGCGGTTGTGGCCGCCGTGAAGGTGGACGCTGAGCTCCCCCGCGGCGCGCGGCAGGCGGTGGTGGAAGGTGACCTCGGTGCGACGCCCGGCGGGCCGGCGGACCGTCGGCCCCGGGAAGCTGCCGCCGTAGGTCCACATCCGCGTCTTGGCGCCGGGCAGGATCTGCACCTCGGCCTCGCGGATCGGGATCTCGATCCGGTCGGCGTCGAGCACCCGTGGGATCGGCAGGCGCTGGCGAAACGGC
>DATDBO010000038.1:0-7783 GCA_036524775.1 Solirubrobacterales bacterium | reverse complement strand
CTCGGCTAAGCGGCCTTGGTGACCTTGTTGGCCTTTAGGCAGCGCGTGCAGACGTAGGTGCGCAGCTTGCGGCCGCGCTCTTCGATCCGCACCTTCTGCAGGTTCGGCTCGAAGCGCCGCTTGGTGGCGACCATCGAGTGGCTGCGGGACTGGCCGAACGCCGGTCCCTTTCCGCAGCTGTGGCAGACCTTGGCCATCGGGTCGTGGATGGTACAGAGTGCCTGGCGGCCGGCGCCGGCTCAGCCGGGAGCGATCCAGTGCTTGTGGATGGCCATTCGCGCGACGGTGAGCGCAGCGTTGCGGCCCTGGTCGCGCTTGCCTCCCCCGGACCGGGCAAGCGCCTGCTCCATGTCGTCGCAGGTGATCACGCCGAACGAACAGGGCACGCCGGTGGCCAGCTGGACGTCCTGGATGCCGCGCGCCGCCTCGGCGCAGACGAAGTCGTAGTGATCGGTCTCGCCGCGGATGACGACGCCGAGGCAGGCGACGCCGGCGTACTCGCCACTCTCGGCACAGAGCTTTGCCGCGAAGGGGAGCTCGTAGGCGCCGGGAACCGAAACCTTGCCCACCGAGTCGACCGGCACACCGGCGACTTCGAACCCTTCCTGCGCGCCTCGCAGCAGTCGCTGCGCCAGATCCTCGTAGAAACGACCGACGCAGACGGCGAAGCGCAGCGATGAGAGCACCTTCTGCTCTCCCTCGTCGAAGCTCTCCAGAAAGGCGCCCGGCTCAGCCACGGTCGGACTCGCTCCCACCGGCGGCGTCGCGTTCCTCCTCGTCGTGGATCATCTCCTCGTCGAGCGCCAGGCCCTGGTGGTGGAGTATGTGCCCCATCTTGTCGCGCTTGGCTCGCAGGTAAGCCTCGTTGTGGGCGTTGGGCACCGACTCGATCGGCACCTGCTCGCTGACCGAGAGGCCGTAGCCCTCGAGCCCGTGGATCTTCTTCGGGTTGTTGGTGAGGATGCGGATGCTGGTCAGGCCGAGGTCGACGAGGATCTGCGCGCCGATGCCGTAGTCGCGCAGGTCGGCGGGCAGGCCTAGCTTGAGGTTGGCCTCGACCGTGTCGGCCCCCTCCTCCTGCAGCTTGTAGGCCCTGAGCTTGTTGAGCAGGCCGATCCCGCGTCCCTCCTGGGAGAGGTAGAGGAGGACGCCGCGACCCTCGCGCTCGATCATCGCCAGCGCCGATTCGAGCTGTTCGCCGCAATCGCAGCGCATGCTGTGGAAGACGTCGCCGGTGAGGCACTCGCTGTGGACGCGGACGAGCACGTCCTCGGCCCCGTCGACCTCGCCCTTGACCATCGCCACGTGGTGTTTGTCGTCGACCAACGAGCGGTAGCCGACCGCGGTGAACTCGCCGAAGACGGTCGGCAGGCCGGTGTCGACGACCCGCTCGACCAGTCGCTCGGTGCGCCGCCGGTAGGCGATCAGGTCGGCGACGGTGATCATCTTCAGGCCGTGCTTCTCGCAGTAGGGGACGAGGTCGGGGACGCGGGCCATCGTGCCGTCCTCGTTCATCACCTCGCAGATCACCCCGGCGGGGTTGAGGCCGGCGAGGCGGGCCAGGTCGACTGCCGCCTCGGTCTGGCCGGTGCGCTCCAGCACGCCGCCCGGTTTGGCCTTGAGTGGGAAGACGTGGCCGGGCTGGACGAGGTCGCGGGGGCTCGCGCCCGGGTCGACGGCGACCTGGATCGTGCGCGCCCGGTCGGCGGCGGAGATTCCGGTCGTGACCCCCTCGCGGGCCTCGATCGCGACGGTGAAGGCGGTCTGCAGCGGCGTCTCGTTCTTCGCCGCCATCAGGTCGAGGCCGAGCTCGTCGCAGCGCTCCGGGGTCAGCGCCAGGCAGATCAGGCCGCGCGCCTCTTTGGCCATGAAGTTGACCGCCTCGGGAGTGGCGAACTGGGCGGCCATCGTCAGGTCGCCCTCGTTCTCGCGGTCCTCGTCGTCGCAGACGACGACCATCCGCCCCTGGCGGATCTCCTCGATCGCCTCCTCGACAGTCGCGAACGGGCTCTCGCCCGCCGCCGCCTCGTCGCTCGCTTGTCTCTGCGCCTCGGTCATCGCCTTCACGCCTGCTCCTTTCCACCGAATGGTGCCACCAACCGCTCCACGTGCTTTGCGATCACATCGCACTCGACATTGATCTTGCGGCCCGGCTCGAGCTCGCCGAGGTTGGTCCGCTCGAGCGTCTCGGGGATCAGCGAAACCTCGACCCACTCGTCGCCCAGCGCCGCGACCGTGAGGCTGACCCCGTCGAGGGCGATCGAGCCCTTTTCGACTACGTAACGAAGTAGAGGAGCGTCCAGTCGTAGACGTACTCGCTTGGCGAAGCCGTCCTCGGCCACGCTGACGACCTCGCCGATGCCGTCGACATGCCCCTGGACGATGTGGCCGCCGAGTCGGTCCGACGCCCTCATCGCCGGCTCCAAGTTGACGCGGCTGCCGGGCTCCAGGTCGCCGAGCGAGGTCACGTCGAGCGTCTGGTTCATCGCCTCGGTCTCGAAGCCGTCGGCGTCGGCCGCGGTCGCCGTGAGGCAGACGCCGTTGACGGCGACCGAGTCGCCGGGGGCGATCTCGACGGCGAGCGAGGTCGCGATCCGCAACCGCGCGCCGTCTGCGTTCGAGTCGACCGACTCGACCGTGCCCACGTCCTCGATCAACCCCGTGAACACCTCACCACTCCTTGAAGCGGGTCTCGATCAGGGTGTCCTCGGCGCCGTCCAGAGCCTCGATTCTCTCTCCTCCGCCGAGCAGGATCGGAGCCACGAAGACCCGCGCCTGATCTATCTGCCCGGCGGCGGCAAAGGCGGCGGCAAGCGTGCGCCCGCCCTCGAGCAAGAGGCTGGTGACGCCCCGGCGGCCGAGCTCGGCGAGGGCGGCCTCGATGCCGTCGGCGACCACGGTCTCAACACCGGCGCCGCGCAGGTCGGACACGCGGCGCGGGTCGGCTTGCTGTGAGACGACCACGAGCACCGGCGACTGATCGAGTGTGGCGAGCAGCTGCGAGTCAAGCGGCAGGCGCGCCTGGCGGTCGAAGACGATGCGGCGAGGCTGACACTCCGTTCCGCTGTGACTTATATGCCCTATAGGCACATAACTAACAGCGGAAGAATCTGACCGGGCGGTGAGCAGGGGATCGTCGGCGAGGACGGTGCCGATGCCGACGGCGATCGCGTCGAATTCAGCGCGCCAGCGATGGACCAGCTCCTGGCTCGTCGCATTGGATATCCAAGGCGAGTCGCCCTCTGGCGTAGTCGTCTGCCCGTCAAGCGACATAGCCAGCTTCAGCGTCACCAGCGGCAAGCCGGTCCGCGCGTGCTTGCGGAACGGCTGGTTCAGCAGCCGCGCCGCGGTCGCCTCCTCGCCCGCCGCGAACTCGACCTCCACGCCGCCATCGCGCAGCATTCCCGGCCCTCGTCCCGAGGCCTTCTCGCTCGGATCGTCGGACGCAATCACGACCCGCGAAATCCCAGACTCCAGAATCGCCTCCACACAAGGCGGCTGCTTACCCTCATGCGCACAGGGCTCCAAAGTCACGTACATAGTCGCCCCCGCCGGATCCTCCCCCCGCTCCCGACAATCCGCCAGCGCCGCCCGCTCCGCATGCAGGCCGCCCAGCTCAGCGTGAAATCCCTCGCCAACGACCTCGCCATCGCGCACGATCACCGTGCCGACCAGAGGATTTGGGCTGACCCGACCACGCCCGCTCTCCGCAAGCTCCAACGCTCGCTTGAGGTGCTCCCGATCCGCAGTTGTCAGCGACGCAGCCATGTTGATTGACGAGTCAATCAATAGTACTCCGTACGCCTGTCATAGAGGGGAGTATGGGGTGTCCCGGAGTGCGCGGCGTCCTGTTTTTCGCCCCAAAAGCGACCTAGGACGGCCAAACAGTGCCTGGCGAAAAACCCAGCAAGCGAAGGGACACCCCATGCTCCCCTCCCGCGCCGCCCCCACGGATACCCTGACCCGCCAACCGATGAAGCTGATCATCCAGATCCCCTGCCTCAACGAGGAGGCGACGCTGCCTGAGACGATCGCCGCCCTACCGAGGCAGATCGCCGGCGTCGACGAGGTCGAGCTTCTCGTGATCGACGACGGCTCGACCGACCGCACGGTCGAGGTCGCCCGCGAGCAGGGCGTCGAGCACGTCGTCCGCCTGGCCGGCAACCGCGGCCTCGCCGCCGCCTTCCAGGCCGGCCTCGACGCCTGCCTCAAGCTCGGCGCCGACGTGATCGTCAACACCGACGCCGACAACCAGTACAGCGGCGCCGACGTGCCGAAGCTGGTCGCGCCGATCCTCGCCGGCGAGGCCGACATGGTCGTCGGCGACCGCCGCGTCGCCACGATCGAGCACTTCTCCGCCGGCAAGAAAGCGCTGCAGCGGATCGGCAGCTGGGTCGTGCGCCGCGTCTCCGGCACGGCGATCGCCGACGCCACCTCGGGCTTCCGCGCCTACAACCGCGAGGCCGCGCTCGGCCTGCTGGTCACCGACAACTTCACCTACACGCTGGAGAGCCTGATCCAGGCCGGCAAGATGCTGGTCGCGGTCGGCCAGGTCGGGGTAGCGACCAACCCGCAGACGCGCGAGTCGCGCCTCTTCGACTCGACCGGCGCCTACGTGCGCCGCAACGCGCTCTCGATCCTGCGCATCTACGCCCGCTACGAGCCGCTGCGGGTCTTCTCCGTCGCCGGCCTGGCGGTCGGACTGCTCGCCTTCTGCGCCTGGCTGCCTTTCCTGCTCGATTGGATCCTCAACGGCGACTCGAGCGGCCACATCCAGTCGCTGATCCTCGGCGCGGTGCTCTTCATAGCCGCCCTGCAGCTCTTCGCCCTGGGCGTGATCGGCGACCTGCTCGCGAGCCAGCGGGTGATGACCCAACGGGTCTTCGAGCGGGTGCGCCGGGTCGAGCTCTCGCTCGGCGTCGAGCCCTCCCATTACGAGCCCGGCTCCCGCGACTGATGGAGGGCGAGCGCAAGGAGGCCGCCACGCCGGGCGGTGGCGTCAGCTCGGCCGAGTACGGCAGGACCGCGAGCTTCCTCGCGATCGGCGTCGGCCTCACCGGCGCGATCACCTACGTCTACTTCTTCATCGCCTCGCACGTCCTCTCCAGGCCCGATTACGGCGAGATCGCCGTGCTCTGGTCGGCCGTCTTCATCACCGTCTCGACCCTCTACCGGCCGGTCGACCAGCTGCTCTCGCGCCACATCTCCGAACGCCTGGCCAAGGGCGAGTCGCCGCGCGAGCCGACCCTGGTGGCGACCAAGATCCAGCTCGGCCTCGCCGCCGGCTTCGCCGCCCTCGCGCTGCTCCTGCGCGGACCGATCGAAGACGGCCTGCTGAGCGGCAACGAGACGCTCTACTGGGTCTTCCTCCTCGCCGTCCTCTTCTACGCCGCGAGCTACTTCGCCCGCGGCTGGCTCGCCGGGCACCGGCGCTTCGGCCTGTTCGCGACGATGATCCTCTCGGAGTCGGTCTTCCGCACCAGCTTCGCCGTGCTCGTCGCCATCGGCCTCCTCGAGGGACAGTCGGCGGTTGCGATCGGCATCGTCGCCGCCCCTTCGCTCAGCCTGCTGGTCGTGCCGGCGGTCTTCGCCCGGCGAGCACGCACCACGCCGGCTCCGCCGCCCGAAGCACCCGGCAAGGGGTCGGAGTTCTCGCTCGGCCACGGCACGGGTTTCGTCGCCGCGGTGCTGGTGATCATGCTCGGCGAGCAGGTCTTCCTCAACGCCGGGCCGCTGATCGTGCGCGGCCTGGAGGGCGCCGCCGCGGCCGGGTTCATCTTCAACGTGCTGATGATCGCGCGGGCGCCGCTGCAGCTCTTCCAGGCGGTCTCGACCAGCATCCTCCCCCACCTGACCAGCCTCCACGCAAGCGAGGACGCCGGCAGCGAGGGGGAGTTCCACCGCTCGGTGCGAATGGTGCTGGCGGCGATCGTCGCCTTCGCCGCGATCGTTGCCCTGGCCGTGCTCGTCGCCGGGCCGCAGCTGATGCAGCTCGCCTTCAGCGACAAGTTCACCTACGACCGGGCCGGGCTGCTGCTGGTCACGCTCGGGATGGGCCTCTACCTCTCCTCGGTCACCGTCAACCAGGCCTGCCTCGCGCAGGGCCAAGTGCGGCGCGCCTCGGCTCGCTGGGCCGCCTGTGCCGCCTTCTTCATCGCCTGGTGCTTCCTCGCCCCGATCGGCGAGGAGTTCCGCCGGGTCGAGATCGGCTTCTCCGTCTCGGCCCTGCTGCTGCTGGGCCTGCTGTTCGCCATCTACCGCCGCCCGCACGAGCGCCCGGAGGACATCCCGCAGGCGGGATCCCCGGAGGAGCTGGAGGCTCGCCTGGCGACCCTCGACGAGTCGGCCTAGCCGGGTCGCTTAGGGTCCGCCGATGGCAGGACATGACGCCGAGCTGATCCTCGTCGCCGGTGCCCTGCTCGCGGCGGGCATCGGCGGCGCCCTGCTCGCCGACCGCGTGCGCATCCCGGGACTGCTGCTCTTCCTCGGCCTCGGCATGCTCGCCGGCTCGCAGGGGATCGGCGGGATCGAGTTCGACGACGCCGAGCTGGCGCGGACGCTGGGCACGATCGCCCTCGTCCTGATCCTCTTCGAGGGCGGCCTCACCTCCGGCTGGCCGGAGATCCGCCCGGTGCTCGGCATCTCCGCCTCGCTGGCGACCGTTGGGACGGTGATCACCGCCGTCGTCGCCGGTCTTGCCGCGCAGTGGATCTTCGACCTGAGCACGCTGGAAGGGATGCTGGTCGGCGCCGCCGTCGCCGCCACCGACTCGGCGGCGATCTTCGCCGTGCTGCGTCGCTCGACCCTGGAGAAGCGACTGGCCCGCTCACTCGAGGGCGAGTCGGGGATGAACGACCCGGTCGCGCTGCTGCTCGTGATCGGCTTCATCGACTGGATCCAGGACCCCGGCTACGGCTTCGCCGACATGGCCGGGCAGATGGCGCTCAAGCTGGCCATCGGCGCGGCGATCGGGCTGGCGATCGGCCGCCTCGCCGTCGCCGGCCTCAACCGCGTGCGACTCCCCACTGACGGCATCTACCCGGTGGCGACGATCGCGATCGCGGCGCTTGCCTTCGGCCTGGCCGAGGTCGCCTACGGCTCCGGCTTCCTCGCCACCTACCTGACCGCGCTCGCGCTCGGCGGCAGCAGCATCCCGGCGCGACGCACGGTCGTCGCCTTCCATCAGGGCGTCGGCTGGGTCGCCCAGATCGGCCTCTTCGTGATGCTTGGCCTGCTCGTCTTCCCCAGCACGCTCGGCGACGTCGCGCTCGAAGGCCTGGCGCTCTCGGCGGTGCTGATCCTCGTCGCGCGGCCGCTCGCCGCCTTCGCCGCGACGCTCTTCTCGCGGCTCGACCTGCGCGAGCGGGCGATGCTCGGCTGGGCGGGCCTGCGCGGGGCGACGCCGATCTGGTTGGCGACCTTCCCGGTCGTCGCCGGCGTCGGCACCGGCGAGGAGCTGTTCGCGATCGTCTTCTTCGTCGTCGTCGGCTCGACCCTGGTCCAGGGGGCGAGCTTCGAGCCGCTCGCGACCCGGCTCGGGTTGACCACGGACGAGCCCGCCCTGCCCCGTCGGCTGCTCGAGTCGGGCCGGATCCGTCGCATGGGCGGCGACGTCGTCTCCTACCGGCTGCGCCACGGCGCCGCGGCCGCCGGACACGTCGTGCGCGAACTCGGGCTGCCGCGCGAGGCGCTGGTCAACGTGATCGTCCGCGACGGCCACGCGATCCCGCCCCGCGGCTCGACCGAGCTGCAGGAGGGCGACGAGCTGCACGTGCTCGTCCGC
>DATDBO010000037.1:0-27444 GCA_036524775.1 Solirubrobacterales bacterium | reverse complement strand
TGACTACGTCGGAGCCGTAGGACTCGGCCGCCCAGGCGGACTCGTAGCCGAGCCCCTCGGCGGCGCTGACGATCTCCAGCGCGTCCTCGCCGACCGGCCCGATGCCCCAGTATCCGAGGTTCAGTCCTAGCTTCAGGCTCATCGCTGCCTCACCCTATTGAATAGAGCTGTGGGAACCGGCCACCCATCCCCCGATCGAGGGCTCTCCAGCTCCGAGGCAGCGAAGCGCCTGCGCAAGCTGGGACCGCCCCCGGAGAACTCCTCGCGCTCGACCTCGAGCATCGTCGCCGGCAACGTCTTCACCCTCTTCAACGCGATCATCGGCGTCTTCTTCGTGCTCGACCTCGGGCTCGGGCTCTACGCCGACTCGGTCTTCGGCCTGATCGCCGTGGTCAACTCCGGGATCGGGATCCGCCAGGAGCTGAAGGCGAAGGAGACCCTGGACCAGCTCGCCCTGCTGGTCGCGCCGCAGGCGCGGGTCGTCCGCGACGGCGCCCTGGTCGAGCTGCGCTCGGACGAGGTCGTCCCCGGCGACCTGGTCCAGGTCGGGCCCGGCGACCAGCTCGTCGCCGACGGCGAGGCGATCGCCAGCCGCGGCATGACGCTCGACGAGTCGCTGCTAACCGGCGAGGTCGACGGCGTGCGCAAGGAGGCGGGCGAGCGGGTGCTCTCCGGCTCCTTCTGCATCTCCGGCTCGGGCCGCTACGAGGTCGACGCCGTCGGCGAGGAGAGCTACGCCGGCAAGCTGGCAGGCGAGGCGAAGGCCTTCCGCCACCCGCCCTCGCCGCTGCAGGACGAGGTCAACCGCGTGATCGTCGCCTGCACCTGGGCGATGGTGCCGCTGGCGGCGCTGCTCCTGATCACCTTCCAACTGCGCGGCACCGACCTGGTCGAGGCCGCGCAGACGGCGACCGCCGGCCTGGTGACCCTGATCCCCGAGGGCCTGGTGCTGCTGATGAGCGTCACCTTCGCCGTCGCCGCCGTGCGGCTGGCGCGCAAGGACACCCTGGTGCAGCAGATGAGCGCGACCGAGAGCCTCGCCGCGGTCGACACGATCTGCGTCGACAAGACCGGCACGCTGACCGACGGACAGCTGCGCCTGCTCGGGATCCAGGTGGCAGACGGGACCGATCCGGACGAAGCGCAGGCAGCGCTGGGGCGCTTCGCGGCAAGCGCCGGCGACCGCAACCGCACGCTGGAGACGGTCGCCGAGGCCTTCCCGGCGACGCCGGCGCGGGTCGGCGGCGAAGTCCCCTTCTCCTCGAAGTGGAAGTGGAGCGGGCTGCGCCTGGGCGGGGTCAGCTACGTGCTCGGCGCACCCGACATCCTCGCCGCGAGCGGCGCCCTGGAGCTGCCTCCCGGCCTGACCCGAAAACTCGAGCAGGAGACAGCGGCCGGCCGACGCGTCGTGGCCTTCGGCCAGTCGAGCAAGGGACTGCCGGAGGACCCCGAGCACGCGCCGCCGCCGCAGCTGACGGCGGTGGCACTCGTCGTGCTGGAGGAGACGCTGCGCGCCGACGCCGCCGAGACGATCGCCTTCATCCGCGAGGAGGGGATCGACCTGAAGCTGATCTCGGGCGACGCGCGGGCGACGGTGACGGCGGTCGCCTACGCGGTCGGGGTGCCGGCCGACGCGGGCGTGATCGAGGGCTCGGAGCTGCCGGAGGACCCCGAGGGGCTCGCCGAGGCCGCCCAGCGCAACACGATCTTCTGCCGGATCGCGCCGGAGCAGAAGAAGGCGCTGGTCGAGGCGCTGCGCGCATCCGGCCGCTACACGGCGATGATCGGCGACGGCGTCAACGACGTGCCGGCGCTGAAGCAGGCGCGACTCGCGGTGGCGATGGGCTCGGGCGCGCAGGTCACGAAGGGGGTCGCCGACATCGTCCTGCTCGAGGACGAGTTCGCGCGACTCCCCGAAGGGGTGGCGGAGGGACGGCGAATCGCCCGCAACATCCACCGCCTCGGCCGCCTCTACCTGACCAAGAGCGTCTACGCCGCGGCGCTGATCCTGCTCGTCGCCATCCCCGGCTTCGCCTTCCCCTTCCTCCCCCGTCACCTCACGCTGGCCGTCTTCCTGACGATCGGCATCCCCTCCTTCGTGCTCGCCCTGGCGCCCTCCGACGGGCCGCTCTACCGCGGCCGCCTGCTGCGCGCCCTGGCCGCCTTCGCCGTGCCCGCCGGGCTGGCGACGGCGCTCGGCTCGATCCTCTGCTTCTTCCTCGTCGACACGGTGTTCGGCGGCTCACTCGAGGCGGGCCGGACCGCGGCGACGACGACGCTGATCGTCCTCGGCCTCTCCTTCGTGCTCCTGCTCGAGCGCGGGCCCGGCCGCGAGCACATCGCGATCCAGAGCTACATGCTGGCGATGGTCGCCGGCCTCGGCGCCCTCTTCGCCGGGATCCTCGCGATCGGCCCGCTGCGCGACTTCTTCGAGATGACGCTGCTCAGCGCGAGCGAGTGGTTCCTCGCCCTGCTCTGCTCGGCGGTCGGCCTGACCATCGCCAGCCTGCTCTGGCGCCTGCCGCAGATCGAAAGGCTCGAAGCGCCCGGGTACGAACCCGTGAGCGACAACATCTGACGCCTTTTGATGCCTATAGGGTCATAAACCCGCCAGATGTTCTGGCAGCACGACCTGAAGGTCGCGTTCGGGGAAGGGGAGCGGGTCGGTCGTGCGCTCGAACTCGGCGAGCGCGTCGGCGCCGAGGCGCTCGAAGGCCAGCCGCACGCCGGCGGCGTACTCGCGGCTGACGTAGATGTCGCCGTCGGCGCGCCCCAAGCGGCAGCGCTCGCGAGCGGCGTCGAGGCCGACGTAGGCGAAGACGCGACCCGACACCGGCCCCTCGAAGGCGGCGGAGACGTCGACCCGCTCGTAGTTGATCTCCCGCGCGTCGAACGCCGCCAGGCGCTCCGGATCGACGGGGATCGCGACGCCGTTCACACTCGCCCCCTCCTGCTCGCGCAGGTCGAGGTAGGCGACGCGGATGTGCGGCCGCTCTCCCGTCTCACGGTCGAGCCAGTGCTTGACCCCCTCCCCGCCCTCCCAGTTGTTCATCGCCGCGCCCCAGGTACGGCGGTAGCCGCGCAGGTTGCCCGACAGAGCACCCGGCTCGGGCACAGCGACCAGCGACGCGTAGCCGAAGACGTAGATGAGCTCGGGCATCGCCCGTCCCGCCCTACCCGCCGGGCGGCAACACGAACTGGCTGACGATCAGGTTGGCGGCAAGGCGCGGCTCGGAGTCCTCGCGGCGGCGCTCCATCCTGACCTCGATCACGACCGTGCTCTTGCCGGCGTGCAGCGGCTCGCCGACGGCGACGATCTCGTCGCCGAGCACACCGGCGGCGAAGACGTTCAGCTTCAGCTCGATCGTCGTGAAGTTGTGATGCGGCGGGATGTTGCGAAAGGTCGCCCAGGCGGCGACGGTGTCGCCGAGCGCGGTCCAGACGCCGCCGTGGACGAAGCCGCCGGGGTGCAGGTGGCGCTTGTCGACGACGATCCGGCCGCGAGCGTGGGTGTCCTCGACTTCCAGCGGCTCGATGCCGAGGTCGCCGGGGAAGCTGCCCGGGAGGAAGTTGCGCACGCTCTCGGGCGTGACCAGGGAGCCGGGATGCGGCGTGTCGCTGACGCTTGCTCGCTCGTCGCTCATGCGGCGAGAGCGTATGCGTCGGGCTCCAGCTGCGCCGTGCGGCGGCGGTAGGCGCTCCACGTCCATGGCCACTGGCTCGGGTCGTTGCCGTTCTCGTCGACGTACCAGTTGGTGCAGCCGCTGTGCCAGACGGTGCCCTCGAGAGCGTCGCGCAGCTCGCGGTCGAAGCGCTCGGCTGCCTCGCGGCGCACCTCGATGCGGCTCGCCTCGGCACGGTCGAGCTCACGCAGGGCGGCGAGCACGTGGCCGACCCCGGCCTCCAACGTGAAGACCACCGAGCCGCTGCCGCCGTTCGTGTTCGGCCCGTAGAGCAGGAACATGTTGGGGAAGCTGGGGGCGGTGAGGCCGAGGTAGGCGCGGGGCACCTCGCCCCACTCCTCGCCCAGGCTGCGGCCCTCGCGGCCGCGGATCTCCATCGGCGCGACGAAGTCGTGGCTGGCAAAGCCCGTGGCGAGGACGATCGCGTCGTGTGCGCGCTCGCGGCCCGTGGCGTCGCGGATCCCGGCCGGCGTCACCGCCTCGATCCGCTCGGAGACCACGTCCACGTTGGGCTTGGCCAGGGTCGGGTACCAATCGTCGGTCAGCATCACCCGCTTGCAGCCGATCTCGTCGCTCGGCGTCACCTTGCGGCGCAGCTCGGGGTCCTCGATCGCGCCCGTGATCTGCCGCCGCCCGAGCGCCCGGAACAGCGGCAAGAGGCGGCGGCGCCTGGTCATCGCCACGGCGATCAGCTCGTGGGAGGCGAAGATCGAGGCGCGGTCGAGGCGGCGCACCGCGGGGACGCGCCTGAAGAGCGCGTGCGCCCAATCGGGGTAGGCGTAGTCCATCTTCGGCAGCGTCCAGCCGGGCGAGCGCTGGTAGACGTCGACCTGGGCGACTTCGGGCTGGATCGCCGGCACGACCTGGATCGCGCTGCAGCCGCTGCCGACCACGGCGACGCGCTTGCCGGCCAGGTCGGCGTCGTGACGCCATTCCGCCGTGTGGAAGGCCGGGCCCTCGAAGCTGCCCAGGCCGGGCAGCGGCGGCACCTTCGGCACCGAGAGCTGACCGCAGGCCGTGAGCAGCACCTCGGCCTCGTGCGGGCCGGCGCTCGTCTCCAGCCGCCAGCGGCCGGCGCCCTCGTCCCAAGCGGCGCTCTTCACCTCGACCCCGGTGCGGATCCGGTCGCGCACGCCGAAGCGCCGCGCGACACCCTCCAGGTAGGCCTGGATCTCGGCCTGCGGCGCGTAGCGGCGCGACCAGCGGTTGGGCGCGAAGGAGAACTCGTAGAGGTGCGAGGGGATGTCACAGGCGGCGCCGGGGTAGGTGTTGGCATGCCAGACGCCGCCGACCCGCTCCCCCTTCTCGAAGACAGTCACGTCCTCGTAGCCGGCCCGCTTCAGCATCACCGCGGCGCCGACGCCGCCGAAACCGCCGCCGACGACGACGACCGAGCGCGGGCGTCGCGGGGCGCCGTTGCTACTCGACACCGAATCCCTCCAGGCCGTGATCGCCGAACGGCTCGTCCCGCTCGCGGACCGCCTCCTTGAACCCGCCTTCAGCGGCGCGGCGGACGAAGCCGTGGCCCTCCTCGGTGTGGCGGGCGACGCCGTCGAAGAAGGTGCCGAGCAGCTGCGTCTGGTGCAGGCCCTGCGCGTAGAGCGACTGGTTGACGAGCATCTTCATCATCACCAGCTGGTTGATCGGCATGCGGGCGACCCGCTCGACCAGCGCCTCGAAGCGCTCGTCGAGCTCCTCCGGCGGCGCCGCCTCGGTCGCCAGCCCCCACTCCGCCGCCTGCTCCCCCGTCAGCGAGTCGCCGGTCAGCAGCAGCCGCTTGGCCCGCATCGGCCCCAGCCGCGCCGTCCACAGCGCCGTCGTCGGCGAGCCCCAGACGCGCGCCGGCGGGTAGCCGATCTTGGCGTCGGTGGCGACGACCAGGAGGTCCGAGCAGAGCGCCATGTCGGTGCCGCCGGCGACGCAGTAGCCGTGCACCTTGCAGATCGTCGGCTTCTCCGAGTGGAAGAGCGACATGAAGCCGCGCACGTTGCGCCACATGAACTGGAAGTCGGTGACCGGGTCCCAGTTCGACTCCGGCGCGTGGTTGGCGGCGATCGTCGCCGGGTCGACCGGCGACCCGGGCGGTGGCGGGCCGAGCGGGGAGCCGGCCGGCGCATCGGCGCCCTCCCCGAGCCCGCTCATATCCCCCTCCGCCGAGGCGACCAGGTCGTAGCCACCGCAAAAGCCGCTGCCGTTGCCAGCGAGGGCGATGACGTGCACGGCCGGATCGAGATTCGCCCGCTCGACGCAGGCCGCCAGCTCGGCCGGCATCCGCGGCACGATTCCGTTGCCGCGCTCCGGCCGGTTCAGGGTGATGCGGGCGACCCGATCGCCGGTCTCGTAGATGAGGGTCGCCAGGTCCACGGATCAGACCCTACTAGCGGAATCCAAGGCAAATCCGGGCCTAGCAGGTTGACGTTCAGCGAGCTCCCACAAGCAGCGTTGGAACAGCGAACGAGGCCTGTCTAACACTTCTGAGGGGCTTATTAGGCCAACCCAGACCGCTACTTGCGCTGGGTCTTCGATATTCGCAGGGTCAGATCCTTTCGACCAGCATCGCCTTGCCTTGCCCGCCCGCGACGCACATGGTCTCCAGGCCGACCTGATGGTCGTCGGTCTCAAGCACGTTGAGCAGGGTGCCCATGATGCGGGCGCCGGTCATGCCGAAGGGGTGGCCGAGGGCGATCGCGCCGCCGTGGGTGTTGAGCTTCTCCAGCGGGATGTCGCACTCGTCCATGATCGGGATCACCTGGGCGGCGAAGGCCTCGTTGAGCTCGACCGCGCCGACGTCGTCGATCGTCATCCCGGCCCGGTCGAGCACCTTCTTCACCGCGCCGATCGGGGCGACGCCCATGTACTCGGGCTCGTTGCCGTAGGTGGCGGCGGTGACGATGCGGGCGCGCGGCGTCAGACCCAGCTCCTTGGCCTTGGTGTCGCTCATCAGCAGCACCGCGGCGGCGCCGTCGTTGAGCGGGCAGGAGTTGCCGGCGGTGACGCCGCCCCCGCCGAAGGCCTCGTCGAGCTGGGAGAGCTTCTCCAGGGTCGAGGAGGCGCGCGGGCCGTCGTCCTTGGCGACCTCGGTGCCGTCGGGCAGCGTCACCGGGACGATCTCGCGGTCGAAGAAGCCGTCCTCCTGCGACTGCACCGCCAGTTCCTGCGAGCGCTGCGCGAACTTGTCCATGTCGGCGCGGCTGACCTCGTATCTCTTCGCCACGTTGACCGCCGTCTCGCCCATTTCGATGTAGGCGTTGGGCTGGCCGTTGTTGCCCTGCAGGTTCTCGTTCTGGTCGGCGGCACCGGCGGGCTCGGTGCGCTCGTTGTAGCGGCTCACCCACTCGACCCCGGCGGCGATGTAGACGTCGCCCTCGCCGGCCTTGATCGCGTTGCCGGCGTGGCGGATCGCATCGAGGCTGGAGGAGCAGTAGCGCGAGACGGTGACCCCGTTTACCTCCTGCGGCAGCTTCTCGGAGAGCAGCGAGATGATCCGGCCGATGTTGAAGGCCTGCAGGCCCTGCGGCATGCCGCAGCCGCAGAAGAGGTCTTCGACCAGAGCCGGGTCGACCTCGGGGTTGCGCTCGAGCAGCCTGTCGACCACATAGGCGCCCATCTCGTCGGGGCGCAGCTGGGCCAGCGAGCCCTTGAAGGCACGGCCGATCGGCGTGCGGACGGTGTCGACGATTACGGCCTCGGGCATGCTGGGGTCTCCTTGGGTCTGGGATGGGAAGTGCGAACCGCAGGGTATTTGACCGCGCTCCCGGGCGTGGCTCTCGACTAAGTTACGGCGATGCCGCTGGAGGGATTGCGAGCCTGGATCGGAGAGGTCGAGCGCAAGCTCGGCATGCGCACGCGCGTCTTCCTCGTGCTCTGCGTGATCGCGCTCGGCGGCGCCGGCGCGGCGATCTACCTCGCCGTCGACGCGCGCGAGAGCTCGGTCAGCGAGAGCGACGTGCGCGAGCTGCAGGAGAAGCTCGAAGCGAAGATCGCCGAAGACGCCGGGACCGCGCCCGCAACGCCGGAGGAACCGGCGGAACCGGGAGCCGAAGCGCCATCCACGCCCGAATCGGAGCCCAAATCCGGGCAGAGCGGAGAGGGAGCGACCGGCGCCGCGGGCGACGCCGCGGCCCCCAACGACTCCGAGATCGCCAAGTTCAAAGCGCAGCTCGAGCGGGCGAAAGAACAGCAGGCTGCGGCCGAAGCGGAGCAGGCCGGCGAGTAGCGCTTTGTGACGTTACGCACGATTGTGCGTGCTCACGTCCCCTCGCTGCGTTACATTCGCCCGCAATCCAGCTCGCGTACCGACGCGGGCCTTTGCCCAAAGCGTCAGCGAAAGGAGACCCCCATGCCTGAGGGTTACTGCGTCAAAGAGCGGAAGAAGGTCGAGATCAAGGACGCCAAGCAGGTGACGATGAAAAACGGTCGCCCGGCGATCCAGGGCACCTGCCCCGACTGCGGCACCAAAATCTTCAAGATCGGCAAGCTCGAATAGGCGGTGGGCGGCGGCGTCGGGGGCCGCCGCCCATTTACCCGCTCAGGGCTTGGGCGGAAGCCCTTGGGAAAGACGCCGGAGGTTTTCGATCGCCTTCTTGTAGCGACGATCCAACTCCGGCAGCTGGCGTCGTCCAAGCTCGATGATCCGTGCTCGTTCCTCGTCGGAAAGCGGCTTATTGGCTGCAGAACTCATTGACGACAAGAAGTCTACATCCTTTCTCGGTCGTTTTCGAGGATGTCGGGGTCTCGTAGTTCCGCCAAGACCTCGAGCAACCGAAGGCGATACTCATGCGAATCAGAAGTTGCCTCGGCTTCGCCTGGCACATCTCTAGTCGCATATTCGACATTGCCAAACCTGATGGGGAATTCGCCGGACAGAGTCCGCCACGCGATCAGCAGAACGAGCCCTATCGCCCCCAGCATCGCGCCAGCCCGCTCAACATGAAAGAGCGCTTCCCAGCCCAATGCGACGCCTGGCAGCAGCTCTGGAACGGTGGCCTGCGTGCTGAGGTACACCGCACTGGCGAATAGCCCGGCCACAGCCAACCCCTTCGAAACCTGTCTGACGACATTTGTCTGTCGGCGCATACAACTCGATAGTAGCGCCTTCGTAGACAGAAAAATGCGTGCTAGAGCAGGCCCGCAGCGATGCTCACGATGAGCGCGAACACGGCGAGCACAACCAGCCGAGGATTCCGGCGGGGACGGCCCATACCGGGCTCTCCTCTCCGCGATCCTCCAGCTCGAGGACGGTACGGGTGGCGACGATCCCGCCCCGGCCCTTCGCCTTGAGGGTTCGGGTCGCCCGCCTCCATGGCCCGTCGACGTACTTCGACTCGAAGGGCACCCCCAGGTCGGGCCCGACGAAGTCGATCTCGGCACGGCTCGGCGTCCGCTCGTACATCGCCGTCGTCGCCTCGAGCAGGGCGCCCGGCCCAGGCCGGTCCCTCGCCGCCCGCAGCAACAGCATGCCGAGCTGCTGCTCGGTCAGGCGGGAGTCGTCGGGGTCGTGACGCCGCTCGTCCCTGAGATGCGGAAGGTGGGCGATGAGCGGGTCGACGAAGTAGACCTTCTCCTGCGCCCTGAGATTGGGCAGCTCACCCGCTGACCGATGGCAGCGCCAGGCCAGCAGCGCAAAGTTGAGCGCGCCGATCCGGTCCTCCACCCGGTGGTGGTCCGACAGGCTCACGTCGCGCGCCACGGCGGAGGCGTTCAGCGGGGAGCCGAGGCCGATCGCGAGCCGCTCCAGGAAGGCCGCAACCTCCCCGTCGCTCATCGACATGCTCTGAAACGCGTCGCCGGCGATCACGTCCCAGAGCGCCTTCGCAAATCCCTCGCCTACATCGGCGGTCTGGACGAAATCGCTGACCGCCCTGGGGAATCCCCCGATTCGCAGGTAGGACTGCCAGGCGTGGTCGAGCTCGGAGAAGTACGGCGACAGAGCGGAGATCGCCTCTTCCCCGACCCCGGTGAGCAGATCTCTGGGGCGAAGAGCCGTATCCGGAAGGTCGCTGAAACCACCGATCGCCTTGCAAAACGAACGGAAGTCCATCGGCAGCAACAACCGGTCCGAGTCGGCGACGTCGCCGCGGCGTCCGGCAAGCGCCTTGGTCGCCTCGCGAAGGTCCCGCGCCGAGGAGCCCGAGAGCACGACGCAGCTGCGTCGGAAGACGGGATCGCCGTCCCGCAGCTCCTTGACGACACCGGCCCACCCCGGCACGGCGGTCACCTCGTCGAGGAACCAGTATCGATCGCCGGCAAGCGTCGCCGTATCCCTCTGCCCGACCGTGATCAACCGGCGCACGTCCTGGGCGCTGAGACCGTCGCAGGCGCAGAAGAAGACGAGGCGACTTAACTACGTGTAAGGACCACCGGGGATTCCCGGCGGTCCTTACAGTCAGACGTTTCTTAGTATGTGTACGTTAAATAACTTTCGGTTCCCAACTGACCTTTCATATTCAGTTTGGATTCTTTTACATCGCCCGCCCCGCAAGGCCAGCTCCCAGTGGAGCTCACAAGCGCCAGCGAGACTTCCGCTATCGAGCCTTCTTCGGCGAACGTCATTCCTTCCCCGATCTTCATTTTGAGCGGTACGGACGAGGACGCCTGGAAGGTACATACGACGGTGGTTTCAGCATTCGAGCAGCTAAACGAGAGCGTTAGCGGTTCCCCCGCCGAGCCCAAGCTGATGTTGGCGACGCCGTAGGGCCCCGTGACTTTGAGCGCAGCAGCAGGGCGGCTGATCGAACTCGTCTGGCACGAGACTATTTTCCCGGGGACATTCGGCGCAGTTTCTGCCTGGCAACTGTCGATCACCGTTTCCGTCGTTGCTGGCAGCGGACCTTCGACGGCTTCAACGGTCGTTTTATTGCCGAAAGCCGAGTAGAAACATTTAAAACGCACCAAATTATTCGAAAGCGTGAACGCCTGGCCCCCCACCGACAGATAAGAGCCAGCGGGAAGAATGCTTCCAGCGCAACTGAGGAATCCAGGGTTGGTGCATAGTGCAGTTTTTGCAGCTGAGGCCGAGGAGGCCCCAACGGCAACCGTGATTGCCAGCGCAGCGACGGCCGCGACAGCGAGCTTCGAAATGAGTTTCACTATTCCCCCTATTCAACGGTTCGAGTGGACCGGTGGACTACTGCCCAACCCTGTCATCCCAGGTTCGTCGGCTCCTTGTCACCCCGTTAATCGATTCAGCTCGATTTGGCCGAATCGGCAAGTACATCCACTCTCAACGCCAGATCTGCCTCCATCGCACAACGATCGAGCAGCCGGCCCAGGCGTTCCTCGATCGCCTGCAGACGGGACCTGACCGTCTGACGACTCAGGCCGAGGGCCGCCGCGGTGGAGGTGACGTTCCTACCCGCGACGAAGTAGGCCTCGAGCGTATCGCGGAAGGCCCGACCCCCATCCGACTCCTCCCCCAAGGGAGCGAGGTAGAGCTGGTGCAGCGAGTCGGTGAGGAGCGGGTCCTGAATGACGGAGGCGAGCAGGCCGACCTCCGCGTAGCGCACGACGCTTGCCTTCAGCCGGTCTGCCATCGGCAGCGCTGCGGCGGCCTGGCGATGGGTGAGCCGCCAACCACGAGGCCCCGGGCCGGGCTCCCCGAAGGCGATCACACCCTGCGCTGGGGCGAGCTGCTCGCAGCGCTCCATCAGGGCGCTCATCTCCTCTGACTCGAGGCGCTGGGGGGAACTGAGCCAGGCCCAGATCCTTCCCTCCTCGCCCTCGACCATGAGCAGGCGCTTGTCGAAGGCCCCGGCCAGCTCGCGGATCGCCTTGGGGGCGGCCGTGGCAATCAGGCCAATATGGTCTGCATCCAGCGAGTAGCCCAGCTCCCCCGCGTCGATCAGCTCTCCGTCAAGCAGGCGCCTGACCCGGTCGACGCGGCGCTGCTCAGTGGAGCGCACGAGCACCGCCGCCTCGCGGCGGTGCTCTTCGCTCACCGCCTCGAGCAGTCGATCGAAGACCGAGGAGGAGCCGTGCAGGAGCTCGCGCAGCCCCGTTGCGCCGTGAAACTCCATTTCCTCCCAGACCTCCAAGATGAGCTCGGTCAAGAGCGAGTAACCCGCCAGGTAGCGGCGCAGCACGGTCTGCATCTGGATGCCGTTACGCGCGGCCATACGGGCCTGGGCGAGAAGCGACGTGGGGATGTCGAGGCACCGCTGCTCGCCGCGCGCGATCACCGCCAGGAAGAACTCGACAGCCGTCGCAAGGGAGGCGCGCAAGCCCTGCAGGTACTCGGGGTCGATCGTCTCGCGGGGGTCTGCGATCGCATAGACCCGTGTCGCTATCGCCGCTTCGATCTCCTCGCGGCTCTCGCGCAGGCGCTCTGCGAGCTCGGTGCGGGCGGCCTGGACTTCGCTGTCCAAGGCTAGGGCAGGCCGGCTTTGCCCTTGGAGCGCCTGGCCGCCTTCCCGCACCCCGCCGCCGCGACCGGGGGCCTGCCGCTCGCCCGCCTGCCGTTGTGGGCGCTGAAGGCGGCGTTTGCCCTGTTGGCTCCCCCGCACAGGTCACGCGAGTTGACGATCAGGCCCTTCCTCTGTCCCTGCATCTCGACCACGACTTTGCTGAGCGGCGCATCGGGGACGCCTTCGAAGGTGGCCCTGATCCCGCCCCTCACCGAGTCGATGCGGGCGACCGCTTCGACGTCGACGATGCCGTGCAGGGCGGCGACGAAGTCGGGCAGCTTGTTGTTGGAGGACCTGAGGTAGACGGAACCTTTGAGGGGCTGGTCGAGGATCGGGGTGTAGGCGGTGGCCTGGCCGTAGATCGCGCCCTTGGGGCAACCGGCGCCGTTGCCGCCCTTCGCCGCGAACTGCACGCGGGTGCAGATCGTCCTTATGTGGGCCTGGTCGAGGAAGGCCGACCTTGGCAGGCGCAGGACGAGGCCGGAGAGGTTGGCGTCTCCCGCCTTTGGCCTGTAGGTGCCTTGCAGAGCGGGGTGTCCGCCTCGCTTCGTCCCGCCGCGCAGCTTCAGCTTCAAAGCCGGCTTGAAGGCGAGCGAGGCGCAGTCGGCGGCCTGGAAGCGGGAGGAGGCCGCGAAGGGGGAGTCGTCGGCGGATCCGAAGACGTCGGTCCCCCCTCCCCAGACGGTGGCCTCGGTAGCCATCTGCTCGCACGAGGTCGGGTTCAGGGTGAACTCGGGCCGATCGACGAAGACCCTGATGTCGCGCACCTTCAGCGGGATGCCGGCGAGGATGTGGGGGATCGGGTCCGAGGACTCCCCGTCGACGGTGACGATGCCCGTCCTGGGGTTGAGGCGAAGCGCCTGGCGGGTGACCACGGTGCCGACGTCGAAGGGGCCGGCCACCGCGGGGACGATCGCGACCACGCTCAGCGGGGCGCCCTTGTAGGGGCCTGCTAGGTAGACCTTGCCCTTGGCGTAGGTGAGGACCGATCCCACTCCCGCGCCGCCGAGGACAGTGCCGATCTCTGAGGAGGCAGGGCAGCTTGGGCTCGCCAGCTCGAGGCGCCCTTCGCGCGGGCCGGTGCGGCTGCGCGCCTGGGCGATCGAGGCCTCGGGGCATTGCGAGACCCCGGCCAGCTTGGCGACCAGGCCCGGCGGCAGGGTTGCCGAGAACTTGGTCAGGTCCTGGTCGCCGTCGCGGCGGGTGAGGCGCATGTAGAAGGGGGTGTAAGCACCGGCGGCTGCGTTGGTCGGGTAGGCCAGGAGCCCCGGGTCAAACGGCAGCGGGTTGCCCAGGCACGCCCCCCGGTCGGGGCCGCTTTCGATCGCAAAGGCGTTGCCCTTGGCCAGCGGGCTCTGCGGCGCCGACCAGGGAGCCAGGTTGGAGATCGCCTGATAGGTCCCGCAGGCAGGCGGGGTGATCAGCGGTGCCCGCGCCCCTTCGCGGAAGCTCAGCTCGAAGGTCGCGACGGGCAGCTCGGGGATGTCGTCGAAGATGCTCACCAGCTGCCCGGTGCGGGGATCGGGGCTCACCTTGCCGGCGAGCTTGACCAGGACGCCGCGGTCGGGGACCTTCAAGACGAGGTAGAGGGCCAGCAGCGAGCCGAAGCGGTTCTCATAGGGCTTGGCGAGGTAGAGCGAGCCCGCCACCTGGCGATCGAGCACCGGGGAGGTGGAGATCGCCGAGCCGATCTTCGAGGTCTCCGGGCAACCGGCGTTCGGTCCGCTGTTGTAGGTCTCGCGGGCCAGGTCGGCCTCCGAGCAGACCCCGAGCCCCTCGGCGGCGGAGGGGTTCAGCGTCATCCCTTCCGGCAGGGTGACCTCGGCTCGCTTCAGGTAGGAGCCGACCTTCAGGTGGCCCTGCTCGAATCCCTGCGTGGGGAAGCTCAGCCCGTACTCGATCCCGGTCGCCGAGGCGCCCTGGGAGGTGGTCGGGGAAAGAGAGACCTGCGGGTCGAGCTCGAGCACCCCGCAGCCGCTCAGCGCCGGGAAGGGCGCCGTCTTGGTCGAGGGCGAGTCGGGGAGCTGGTAGCTCGTCGCGGTCACCTTCATCTCCTTGCCGGCCCCACAGCTGGTCGGGTTGGTCATGAAGGGGATCGGCGAGAGGCCCGATTCGCGGCCTCCGGGGGGAGGTGCTTTGTTGCCCTGGGCCTCGAAGGGCGTCACCCGCAGGAGGTCGTGGCTGGGGTCCGAGGGCACGCCCCAGAAGGTCGTCTCGGCGCTGATCAGTTCGGCCCCCGCAGGCGCTCCCTCCACGGCGGCGATGACGTTGGAGGTCTCGGGATCGAGGCGCACGTTGATCAGCATCGGGTAGGTCGCCGCGAAGAAGCCGAAGCGGGCGACGATGTCCCCGCCCGGCGCGGGCATGTTGTAGACGGGCTCGACGAAGGTGCCGCTGAGGTTGCCGCTGATCCGGATTTCGTTCACCCCGACCTGGGAGTCCTGCGGGCAGCTCGATTTGTCCACGGTCGCGCCGAACTGCAGCAGCGTGCACTTGGGGTAGGCCTCGGGGTTGCCGACCAATCCCGGCGGCAGCTCGACGAGGACGTCGCGGGTGTTCGCGTAGGGGTGGTTGTTGACCTGGCTCAGCTCGATCGAGGTGGTCACGTCGGCGTGGGCGCCGGCCTGCAGGCTGGAGAGCGAGATCGCCGCTTTTTCGACCCGGTAGTTGTCGAATTCGTCGGCGGCCGTTGCGGTGCTCGCCAGAACGAGGCTCAGCGCAAGCGCGGTCGATGCGAGGAGCCTTCTCATCGAGCGGCCCTCCCGTTGGCGCGAGCTGCTCGCCGGTGGCGTTGGCGCTCTTGGTGGCGGCGCTTGACGCAGCGCGTCTTGCCGGCCCGGCGCGCCCGGCGCTTGCCCTTCGGGCAGCGCCGGGAGGTCGGCTTGTCGGAGACGTTGCCGGCGCCCCGCAACGCGGGCGTCGGGTCGGCGGGCGCCGCGGGCGCGGGCTGGCAGGCTTCGCCCAGGCACTCCGCGGGCGGCGGGGTGGGCGTCGGGAAGCCGCCGTTCACCCTCGCGTCATAGAGCGAGGGCGTCGTGTCGGGGTCGAGAGCCGGCAGCAGCAGGTCGCCGCTGCTGAAGATGACGTCCTCGCCGCTCTCGCTGACCGCGTAGAGGTAGTCCTCGCGGGCGCTCTTGCCCGAGGAGATCAGGTAGAGGCACCCTTCGGGGCGGGTGCAGGTTCCCACCCCCTTCGCCTCCCACTCATAGACGTCGCGCAGGCCGTCGGTGTCGGCGAGCACGAGCGCGTCGGTGGACTCGAAGAAGGCGCGCTCGCCGTCGGCGCGCAGGTTGCCGACCAGGACCTCCGGTATCAGCAGACCGGTTTCCCCGGTCCTGAGCGACTGCAGATTGCCCTCGCCGTGGCCCACCCCGGTCGGGCTGCAGGAGAGGCAATCGAGAGCCGGCCCAAGCGTGTCGTAGCGGTAGACCTGCGCCTCGCCGCCCGAGTCATAGCCGGTCAGGTTCGCCCGCGACTCGAAGAGCAGCACCTGACCGTCGGGCGTCGTGCGCGAGGGGTCCTTGCCTGACTTGCCGGTTTGGACCGCTTCGAGCCAGAGCCCGAGCCCCTCGGCGAGAACCTGGCCGCCGAGGAGCTCCCCTTCCACGTCGCGCTCGCTGACGCCCCCGAGGAAGGCGATCGCCCCTTCGCGGGAGAGGTAGAGGTTCTGTTGTCCGGCCTGGGGCAGATCCCCCTCGGGGTTGGCGTCGCCGCTTAGCACCGTCGGCGAGACGAAGTAGGCGGCGCTGCCATCGGCGGAGACGTTGACCGGGGTGACGTCGCCGCTGGTGGTGAAACGAGTCCGCTCTTCGCCGTCGACGTCGAAGGCGTAGAGATCGCCGTTTTCGAGGTAGGCAACGCGAGCACCGCCTTCGGCGATGCCGGCGAACTCGACTCCATCGCCAACTTCGTAGGTTTCCTCGTTGTCGTGGCGCAGGTAGAGCTTGCCGCCGATGGTGAAGGCGACGCCCTTGCCGTCGAGCGAAGCCCCCCGATAGTGCGCGCCTTCGCCGGCACCCGGGGTGACGTCTCCCGGCAGCAGCGAGACGACGTGGGTCGTTTCGTCGCCGGTGCGGTCGTAGACCGCCAGCGTGCCGCTGGGCGGCGCGTCGGGCTCGAGCTGAACGGCGGTGCCGCCGGGGAAAGTCCCAGTGGCAAAGACGATGTGGCCACCGCCCTGGCTGATCAGGTGCCCCACCGCGCTCGGATCGCTTCCCAAGCTGCCGCGACCGATCAGCTCCGAGTGCCCGTCCGGGTAACGGACATAGAGGGTTCCGCTCGGGTTCACGACCGCGCTGCCGCTCGTTCCCGCGGTCGCCCAGAAGGAGTACCCCTGGTCGGGCGAGGTGCTGCCCGGAGCTATCGCCGTCGACTCGACAGGCGAGGGGCCGGTGTAGGTGGTGGTCCAGCCGGTCGGGCCGCGCCGAAGGAGGTAGGGGTCTCCATATAGATTGCCGGTGGCGTCGAGGCCGGGCAGGGCCCCGCCGTCGAAGGTGACCGAGACGGCGCCCCCGTCCGGTGAGATTCTCGAGCCGGGGAACTGGTTGACCGGGCTCCTGGCGAAGAGCGGCTCGTGGCCGTTGGTGTCGGCGGGCGTGAGCAGCTCATAGGCTCTGCAGTCGGGCAGGGCGAGCGAGCCGGTGCGGCGCGCTTCGTTGGGGCAGGGCGGGCTCGGGTCCGCCTCCCTGTAGGTGGTGAAAGGGGAGTCTGCTTCGTCGCTTCCTTCTTCGTTACTGGCGAGAACGCGGAAGCGATAGGCGGTCCCGGGGGTGAGGCCCCTCGCCACGGCCGCGACCTCGACCGCGGAACCCCCTACCGGCAGCTGTCCATTGCCGGCGCTCTGGGCATTGGCGAAGCCCACTTCCCCGAAGCTCGCCTCGGTCGTGTACTGGAGCTCGTAATCGGTCTGTAGGCCGCAGGGGTTGACCTGGGCCCGGAGCTCGGCTTCGCCCTGGGTCACCGCGGCGAGGGCGAGCGACTTGACCTCGGGGGGGCATTGCTCCGGGGGTGGGCTGAAGGCGAAAACATGGCCCACACCCGTGACGTGCGAGGCAACGTAGAGGTATCCCCGGTTCGGGCTGAGGGCGCCGTTGTCGAACCAGATCTGCGAACCGCCGGTGGCTTTGAAGCCGCCGCTGGGGGTGATCGTCGAAACATATTCCCCGGCCGCGGTGAACTCGTAGGCGACGCTCGGGTTTTCCAGGTCGTAGGTGAAGAAGTTCCCAGTTTCTTCGTCGACCGCGAGGCTGGGGTAGCTTTTGAATTGCCCGATCGGGGTTATCGTCCCCAGAAAGGTGTCGAGCAGCTCATGCGGGGCTTCCAGCTCGAAGACCCGGATGACCGGCACGCCCCCGCCCGGCGCATTTTCCCGATCGCTCACGTAGATCTTTCCGTGCGCCGGGTCGATAGCCAGGCCGCTCGCGCGGCTGGCGTCTAGCGTATCTTCGCCGATGCCTTTGCCGAGCACGCTGAGAAGCGGGTCGCCATAAAGAAGCGGACTGCCTTCTGCGGCGGAGCCGTACTCGCTCACGCGTTTCCCATCCACCCAGACGAAGAGGTGATCGTTCAGTGGGTTGACCGCAACCGAAGCCTCTACTCCACAGCACCCTAGCGTCAGCGTCGTAGGCGGGTCGTCGTACGCGATATGCCCGTCCGCCGGTTCGTAGAGCGACGGTTCGTATCTATACACGTCTCCAATAACCGTGCCAACGTAGAGATGGCCAGCGCTGTCGACAGCAAGCTGGTATGGAGAGGCGACTCCAATTTCGCCGATGAAGAACCCCTCGGGGTCGAAGATCTCCACGCGTGGCCCGCTCCCAGCGGCCGTAGCGGCGACAAAGATGTTCCCGTGCGAGTCGGTGGCGACCGCCCTCGGCGCGCTGAACACTTTCGAGGGATGGTCGACACCCGGCACACCGGGCGGCATCGGGCAGGTGCCCGGGTCGGGAACGGGATCGACGCTGCTCGTGCTGCAGTTGCCGGTCAGGGAGAGGACCGGATCGAAGATGTGGGTTTCTTCTTCGGCGGCACTTGCCGGTCCGGCGAGCAGCGCCGAAGCGAGGATGCAGAGCGCCGCAACGATGCTCTTCCCGGGGCGGCTCATCCGGCGGCAACTCTCGTCATCGGTTGCGGCGGAGGGGACGTGAGGAGCGCCCGGCCGCCTTCCCGCACCCCGCCGCCCCCACAATCGGCCTCGTTTCGCTCACCCGCCCGTTCTGGCCCTCGAGTACGGCGTCGGCCCTGCTCTTGGTCTTGCAGAGGTTGCGGCTGTTGACGATCAGGCCCTTCTGCCCACCCTGCATCTCGAGGATGAACTTGGATACGGGGGCGTCGGGGACGTCGATGAAGGTCGAGCGGATGCCGCCTTTGACCGAGTCGATGCGGCTCGAGAGCTCCACGTCGATCGGGCCGCTGAGCGCGACGACGAGGTCCGGCAGGTTGTGGCTCGAGGACCGCAGGTAGACCGGCCCCTGCAGCGGTTGGTCGAGCAGGGGCGTGAACGCCTTGGCCTTGCCGTAGATCGCGCCTTTCGGGCACTCGGCGCCGAAGCCCGCTCCGGCGTTGAACTGAACGCGGGTGCAGATCGTCCTTATGTGGCCCTGTTCGAGGAAGGCGGAGCGTGGCAGGGTCACCGCTGCGCCGGCGAAGTTCGCATCGCCTGCCCTCGGCCTGACCACCGCTCGGAGCGCCGGGAACTCGCCTCGCTTGGTGCCGCCTTTCAGCTTGATCGAGAGCTTCGGCTTGAAGCCGAGCTTGGCGCAGTCGGTGGCTTGGAAGCCGTCGGAGGGGCTTGCGCTCTGCCCGTTGCTTGCCCTGAGGCTTGCCTTTACCTCCTTCGGCCCGCAACCGGTCGGGTTCAAGGTGAAGTCAGGCCGATCGACGTCTACGTGGATCGTCCTGTAAGCGATCGGGACGCCCTGGAGGATCTGGGGCAAGGGGTCGGTGACGATCGTCGCCTCGGCGCTCTTCGGGTCGACCTCGATCGTTGCTCTGGTCACCACCGTTCCCAGGTCGAAGGGACCCGCTTGGGCGGGGACCTTGGCGATCACCGAGTAGGGGGCTCCTTTGTAGGGGCCCGCGAGGTAGACGGCGGTCGGCGACTTGCCCGGCTGGGGAACCCAGAGGGGGGCTCCGCCGACTCCGGCGGCCGCCGTGATGTCGCCGATCCGGGAGGAGGATGGGCAGGCTCCGCTCGGGGCGGCTGCCTCGGGGCAAAGCTCCACTCCGCCGAGCTTTGCCAAGAGACCCTCCGGAAGGGTCACCGAGAGGGTCTCGGGGTTTGCTTCTCCGTCTTGGCGGGTCAGGGTCATAGTGAAGGGCGAGTAGCGCCCGGCGCTCGAGCTGAGCGTTCCCGCGCGGAGCTTTGGATCGAAGCCGCCCTTGCCGCAGCCGCTCGTCACCTGCATCGGCGTGGCGCCGCTGAGCGCCGCCTTGCCCGACCAGGGGGTGAAGGAGTACTCGGTCAGGTAGGCGCCGCAGCCGGGCGTGGAGAGCGGCGCCCGAGGGCCGCCGAATACGTGCAGGCGGAACTCCTCGACCGGCACCTGGGGCAGGCCGCCGAGACTCTCGATACCGTCGAAGACGGTGCTGAGCCGGCCGGTCACCGGGTCGACGGTGATCTCCGCGGGCAGCTTCAGCCGCACCCCCTGTTCGTCGGTGACGAGCCAGAAGCGGAAGAGCCTGCCAGGCTCGGGGGTGCGCTGGTAGACGGCCCCGTGCAGGGTGCGCTCCAGCGCCGGCACCTCGATCTCGACCGTGGCGATCTTCGCCGCTTCGGGGCAAGCGGGGGCGCCGGCGTCGCCGTAGCCGACCTGCTCGGCGCTGCAGGCCTCCAGCCCGCCGCCCGCGGCGGGGTTGACGGTTACCCCCCGGGGCAACCTCACCACCGCGCCCTTCAGGGTCGAGGTGCCGAGGCCGTTGGCGGTTTCGTCCTGGGGCAGGGTCAGGGCGGCGTCGAGGCCGGTCGGCGCGAAGGCTTCGGGGTTGGTCGGGATCGCCGTGAACTGGGCGGCGAAGTTGAGTTTGCCGCAGCCGGTGATCTCGGGAAAGGGGGCGGCTTTGGTCGAGGGCTGGCCGGGCAGCTGGTAGCTGCGGGCGGTGATCTCGAGCTGCCGTTTCGTCGCGCAGTCGGTCGGGTTGGTCATGAAGGGAGCCGAGGGTATCCCCGCCGGGCGTCCTTCGGGGGGAGCGCCGCCGTTCAGCGCCTCGTCGGGCGTGATCCGCAGTTTGTCGTGGCTTTTGTCCGCCGGCACGCCCCAGAGCGTCGTCGTCGCTTCCAGCAGGCCCGCCCCCGAGGGGGCGCCTTCCACCGCGGCGAGAATGCTGTAGTCGACGGGGTCGACCCGCACGTTGACGAAGGTCGGGTAGCCGCCGGCGAAGAAGCCGAGGCGGGCGACGATGTCGGTGCCCGCAGGCGGCACGATGTTGTAGACGGGCTCGACGAAGGTGCCCGAGACCGGTTCGATCACGGTGACTTCGCTGACGCCCACCTGCGAGGAGACCGGGCACTGGCTTTCTTTGGGCGTGTTGCCCAGCTGCCCGGTCGTGCAGCTGGGGATGTTCTGGGGATTGCCTACCAGACCCGGCGGGAGCTTGAAGCGGACGTCCTTAGTCAGGGCATAGGGGAGCCCTTTGTCGCGGGTCAGCACGAAGGTGCTGGTGAAGTCGGCGTGCGCCCCGGCCTGCGTCGTCGACAGCGACGCCGAGGCAGATTCGATCGCGTATTTGTCGAATTCTTCCGCCCCGAGGGCACTCGTCGCGAGGAGGAAGGGGACCGTGAAGACGAACAGCGCCGCAACGCGGAGATAGGTGAACCACCCCATGGCCCTCATCGGACAAACCCCTTCTGATCGGCGCCGGCTCTGTGGCGGCGGTGCTTTGCGTGCTTGCGGCTACGGCGCTTCTTCTTGAAGCAGACCGTCTCGCCGTTGCGCTTTGCCTTCTTCCTCCCCTTCGGGCAGCGGTGCGACACGTTTCCGGCCTCACCCGAAAGCATCCCCGGCGTCGGCAGCGTCGGCGGCGGGGAGAGGTTCGGCCGGCAGCCTTCGCCCTGGCATCCCTCGGCCGGGGTCGCCGGCGGGAATCCGCCACCTGCTCGCGCATCGTAGATCGAGGGAGTTTCGTCGGCGTCGCTCGCCAGCAGCAGGTCGGCGGTGCGGACGAAGACGTCCTCGCCGCTGCCGCTGACCGCGTAGAGGTAGTCGGGGCGGGCGCTGTGGCCCGAGGAGATCAGCGAGATGCAGCCGGCGGGGCGGGTGCAGGTGCCGACGCCCGCCTCCTCCCACTCATAGACGTCCTGCAGGCCGTCGGTGTCCTCGGCGACCAGCGGCTCACCGGACTGGAAGAAGGCACGGCGGCCGTCGGCGCGGACGTTGGCAGTGTAGGCGGCGGGGCCGAAGGGGCCGGGCGCACCCTGATCCTTCATGATCGACTGCAGGCTGCCGCGGCCCGAGGGCGGCATGCCCGTCGGGTTGCAGGAGAGGCAGGCGAGCTCTTCGGCGGTGAAGTCATAGCGGTAGACTTGGGCCGTTTCCTCGGCGTCGTATTCGGTCAGGTTGGCGCGCGACTCGAACAGCAGGGTGTCGCCGTCGGGGGTGGTCCGGGAGGGCTCCTTGGCGGGGCGGCTGAGCGCCTCGGTCCATAGCCCCAACCCTTCGGCCACGAAGTTGCCGTTCGATTCGCCGTCTACGTCGCGTTTGGTCACGATGCCGACGAAGCTGATCGCGCCTTCCTGGGAGAGGTAGAGGTTCTGCCGGCCGTTTTCCGGCGTCGCGCCTTCGGGGTTTGAGCCGCCGGTCAGAACGCTCGGGGAGACGAAGTAGGCGGCGGTGCCGCCGGTTGCGACGTTGACCGGGGTCACGTCGTTGCCGGGGCTTTCGGTGAAGGTTATTTTCCCTGCGGCGACGTCGAAGGCGTAGAGGTCGCCGCCTTCGAGATAGAAGATCCGCTCCCCGCCTTCGGCGATGCCGGCGTAGGTGACGGCGGTGCCGATCGCGTAGGTTTCGTCGTTGTCGTGGCGCAGATAGAGGGTGCCGGCGACTTTGAAGGCGATGCCCTTGCCGTCGAGCGAGGCGCCTTCGTAGTTAGCGCCCGCTGCGGGGGTTACGTCTTCGGGCAGAAGCGAGGCGACGTGGGTGACTCCGTCGGGGGTGCGGTCATAGATCGCTTTGGTGCCGCTCGGGGGGGACTCGGGCTCCAGCGCTACCGTCGAGGCAAAGACGATGTGGCCGCCGTTCTCGCCGATCAGCCGGCCCTCGGCCTGGGGGTCGATCGCTTCCAGGCTGCCTTGGCCCAGCAGCTCTGAGTGGCCGTCGGGGTAGCGGACGTAGGCGGTGCTGAGGCCGCCGATCGAGGTGGTGCCTTTCACCCCGCTGGACCAGAACGAGTGGCCCTGGTCGGGCGAGACGCTGCCGGAGACGGGTTCGGCGGCTTCGAGGCCGTCGGGCCCGGCGCTCGCCGTGCTCCAGCCGCCTGCCCCGCGGGTGGAGAGGTAGGGGTCCCCTGCTAGCGCGCCCGTCCCTTCCGCGCCGGGCAGGACGCCGCCTTCGATCTGGAAGGAGACCTTGTCTCCTGCCGGCGAGGCCTGCCGGGTCGGGAAGTAGATGCCGAGGAAGGCGGCTCCGAACGGGGCGCGGGCGTTGGTGTCCGGTGGGGTGACCAGCTCATAGGCGCGGCAGTCGGGCAAAAGCGCGGAGGGCCCGGTGCGGAAGGCGTCGTTGGGGCAGGGGACGCTCGTCTGGGCGGGGTAGGTGGTGAAGGCGTCTTCGGCTTTGTCGTCGCCTTTTTCGTTCGTGGCCACGACCCGGAAGCGGTAGGCGGTGTCGGCTTCAAGGCCCGTGACGGCGGCGGATACCGGCACCCCCGAGGCGCCTGGCGGGATCGCCCCTTCGCCGGCCACCGTCGCGTTGTCGAATGCTTCTTCTCCTTCTGCTTCGAAGGCCAGCTCGGTCACCACCTCGAACCGGTAGCCGGTTTTCAGCTCACACGGATTGATCGTCGCCCGCAACACCGCCTCGCTTTCGGTCACGTCCTCAAAGGAGAGGGACTCGATCTCCGGCGCGCACTGCAGTTCGGGGCCGAAGGCGAACAGGTGCCCGACGCCGCTCGGGTGGGAAGGCACGTAGAGGTGGCGGACCCCTTTTTTGTTTTCGCCCCCGTTGGGGCTGAGAGGGCCGTTGTCGGCGGCGATCTGGGGCGAGGTTTCGCCTTTGAAGCTGTGTTCGTAGGCCGTCACATAGCCGCCCGCTTCGGTGAACTCGTACACCTTTTTCACTTCCTGGTCGTAGACGAAGAAGTTCCCGTTCCCTTCGTCGGCGGCGATCGACAGCTCGCCGCTGAAGAATTTCCCGTTCGGCGCGGTCGAGCCGTTGACCGTCTGCAACAGCGCGTGGGGAGCTTCCAGGTCGAAGACCCTGACGACCACTGCATCCCCTCCTTCGCGGTTCACGGCGTAGATGCGTTTGTGAGCTGCGTCCACTGCCAGGCCGAACCCGTTCGAGTAGCTCAGAGTCGCGACGTTGTCGTCCAACAGCGGGTTGCCTTCTTCTGCCGTCCCGTATTCCGCGATCCGGCTGCCGAGGTTTATGAACAGGCGATCGTTTGCGGCGTTGATCGCGATGCCGTAGAAGGAGGAGAGTGAATCGTCTTCGAAGATCGAGTCGGGCGGGTCGTCGTACTCGATTTCCCCGGCTTCCGGGTTGTAGGTGGTCGGTGTGTAGACGACGGGATTCTCATCCGATCCACCGGTAACGACGTAGAGGTTCCCTTCGCTGTCGACCGCCAATCTCTGCGGATCTGACGCCTCCGGTATCTCGGTGAGAAAGAAGCCTTCGGAATCGAAGATGTCTATCCGCCCGGAGGTCGCTACGAAAATAGTTCCGTATTTATCGATCGCAACCCCTTGGGGCCCTTTGAAAGCAGCGGATGGATGGGCGCCGCCCGGGCAACCGGGGTCAGGAACCGAGTCGAGACTGGACGTCGAGCAGTCGCCGGTCAGCGAAAGAGTGGGATCGAAGACGCGCTCCTGCGCAACAGCCGGACTCCCAAAGGTCAGGACAAGACCCGTCACCATCAGCAGCGACGCACAAGCTATCCGCCTCGGATTGCGAGTATTTGCTCCCCCACCGATCAAAGACGGATTGGCCCCCCCGGTGGGAAAGAGGAGGGCTATCAGTGATGTGACGATTATCTTGACTCGCATGCTCATGGTCTCCCGATCGGACTTTGAAACAGCGGGTCAGGAAGCCGTGCCAGCTCCCTGACCCGCCCTGACCTATTCGGCAGCGGTCACCGCCCAGGTGCCGAAGCCAGCTTTTTCAGCAGGGGTGATGAAACCAACACTTGCTCCGCTCACCCACGAATGAGTGAAATTGAATTCGTTTTCCGTGTCGGGGAGGATCGTTTCATCGATGAATTCGGGATAGAGGCATAGTTGCCCTGGCGCCGCATCCGGTTCGGCGAACGTACCCGGGCAGTCTTCGGTTTCCGGCTCGCCGAAGTGGATCGCTTCAGGCGGTTCGCTGAGCTGGAGATTGAATGACAGGTCGACAATCTCGATTCCGGTGCCGGTCGCGGTCCTCAGAAAAGCCCAGGCCCCGGTCTCGGTCGCGCCTGCGGGCAGGACGCACACAGCATTCGCTTCGCTGCAGGCGCCGTCTTCACCAGTGACTCCGGTCGCGCCGGTGTTTCCGGTTGGGCCGGTGTTGCCGGTCGCACCTTTCGCGCCGGCCGCGCCGTCTTTGCCGGCCGCGCCGGTGTCTCCCTTGTCGCCCTTCGCTCCCGCCGGGCCTGCCGGACCCTGTGGGCCTGCCGGGCCTTTCGGTCCCCTGGGGCCCCTGGGGCCTTTTTTGGCTTTCGCCGAGGCGGTGGCCTTGCCGCCGCCGGAGTCGTTGGAAGCTGCGTAGGCGCCCCCCAGCATCGCGAAGACGAGCGCGATCACCGAGATCACGCCCGGGATGCCGAAGCGGTTGCGTAGTGGCGAGAACATCAATCTCTCTCCTTGTCCCTAGTCCCTGTGTGGGTGCTACCGCGGGGCCCTCCCTGTGGCGCCGCTGGGGCGGAGGATAAAAGAAATGGTTTACAAATGCAAGGAGAAGTTTTTGAGACGAAGGCTTGCGTCTCTCATGCTGCTAGGCGCTTGGCCTCCTGGCGGCCTACATAGGGGGCGAGAGCTAGCTCGGTCAGGTCGGGGAGAAGCTCGGGGAGGCGGGCCGCGCCGGCAGAGTTGAGGCGGCGGACGATCAGGGTGGCTATGCCGCCGATCAGGGCCTGGTCGCGGACTTCCATGTTCAGTTCGGTCGGGAGCGGCTCGGGGCGCAGGGCGCCGGCGAGGAGCTGCATCGCCTCGCGGTAGCGGGCGGCGACCTCGCCGCCCGCGGCGAGCGGCTCGATCAGGAAGCAGCGGGAGACGGCGGCGTCGCGGGAGAGGACGTCGAGCAGGGCGGCGAGGCGAGCGCGGACGCGGTCGGGCCAGGGCTCGTCGGCTCCCGGCGCAACCAGCATCGAGTCGAGGACGTGGGCCTCGATCATCTCGTAGGCGGCGAGGAAGCACTCCTGCTTGCCCTCGAAGTACTCGTAGAAGGTGCGGCGAGAGATCTTCGCCGCAGCGGTGATCTGCGCGATCGTGGTCGCGTTCCAGCCGTGCTCGGCGACCGCCTCGACGACGCCGTTGAGCAGGCGTTCGCGCTGGTTCTCGGCGACGAAGACGCGCGGCAGGCCGTGACGACCGGGCGGCAGGCGGTCCTTCCCCGCGCCGGGCCCCGCCGGTTTCGCGGCGCGGCTAGCCATCGCGAGCGGCAGCCCGCGGCTCCCCTTCGAGATAGGGCGCGAGTGCGATGTCGATCATTTCCGGATAGAGGGCCTCCAGCTCCTCCCCCTCCCCCGCCACGAGTCGCTCTCGCAGCAGCCAGGCGAGGGCGCCGGCGTTCGCCTCCTCCTGGGTCGCCGGCAGGTCGGCCGGGGCGGTCTCCAGCGCGCGGCCCTCGCGCAACTTCGCCGCGATCCGGTCGAGTGCGGCCTCGAAGTGAGCAGCCAGCTCCGGCCCACCGGTCTGTGCCTCGACCAGGACGAGGCGGGCGCGCTCGGGCTCGGCGGCGATCAACCTCGTCACTGCGCGCAGGCCGGTCGCGACCCCTTCTGACCAAGAGAGCCCGCCAGCCGCGGGGTCGCCCTCCGCCATCGTCGCGATCTCCTCCCCCGCCCACTCGAGCGCCCGGTCGAAGGCCGCGACGAAGCACGCTTCCTTCGCGTCGAAGAGCTCGTAGAAGGTGACTGAGGAGACGCCGGCCTCCTTGACGATCGCTTCGATCGAGGTACAGGCGACACCCCGCTCGGCGATCAGCCGCTCGGCCGCGTCGAGGATCCGCTCGCGCTGCGGGGTCGAGCCGGCCCCCGCTTCCGTCCCTCTCCCCCGCTTCGGCGCGGGCTTCGCAGCCAGCCTTTGCGAGAGGTACTGCATGCCTCCGAGAGTAGCCGAGTTGAAAAAGATTTCATATCTGGCGAAAAAGGAGTAGTTTTTATAGGGCCTATGTCAGCGGAAGCATCAGCTGCGATCAACAAGGTCGATGCGACGGCGGCAAAGGGAGGCTCGGAGCGCGACGTCCGTGAGGGCGCCATGGAGGGCGTCCTGATCGCCTGCGGCGAGCATGGCTTCCGCGAGACCTCGGTGCGCTCGATCCTCGCGCACAGCGGCGGCCACCGGGCGCAGTTCTACCAGCACTTCGAGAGCAAGGAGGACTGCTTCGCGCAGGCCTACGGGGTCTGGATCGAGCGGCTCTGCGTCAGCCTGCTGGAGGCAGCGGCGACCACCCCCGGCTGGGAGGCCGGCGTGCGCGAGGCGATCGTCCGCCTCTTCCAGTTCGTGACCGGCCGGCCGGCGATCGCGCGGGCGCTCTTCGTCGAGGTGCATATCGCGGGCGAGCCGGCGATGGCCAGGCACGAGGCGGCGGTCGAGCGCCTCGCCGCGGCGATCGACAGCGCCCGCACCGACGTCGACCCCGACGAAGCGCCCCCGGAGGCGACCGGCGCCTTCGTCGTCGGCGGGATCGAGTCCTGCGTCGCCGAGGCGCTCGCCGGCGACCGTCCCGAGAGCGTCTGGGACGCGTTGCCCGAGCTGATGCACTTCGCCGCGGGCTCCTACTTCGGCAACGCCGAGGCGGAAGGCGCCTTCGAGCGGGCCAGCGAGATGCTGGAGCGCGAACGGGCGCGCCTCGTCGGCACGGTGGAGGAGGACAAGGCTCAGTGACCGAGCTGCGCGTGATCGGCGGGACCGCGCTGGCCGAGGCGCCGGACGCGATCGAGGCCGCGCCGCTGCGACTCCCCCCGGGCCGACACGGCATCCCCGCCGACCTGGTGCGCGCGCA
>DATDBO010000036.1:0-18257 GCA_036524775.1 Solirubrobacterales bacterium | reverse complement strand
CCACCACCGCCGAAGGCGGTGGAATCTGGGGCCGCTTCGCGGCGGAATCACCCTGCCGGGGCCGCTTCGCGAGGCATCGTCGAGACCGCCCCCGACTCCCTCATACTCGTCTGCGATGGACGATCGCCTATTTGACAGCGACGCAGGGTCCGCCGCGCAGGAGATAGCTGCTGATGCTCCGTTGGCTGTGCGCATGCGGCCGCGGTCGCTCGATGAGCTGGTGGGGCAGGAGCACGTTCTTGCCCCCGGGTCCGCTCTGCGCACGGCGATCGAGAGTGGGCATCCGCATTCGGCGATCTTGTATGGGCCGCCGGGGGCGGGGAAGACTACGTTGGCGCGGATCGCGGCTGCGGGGGCGGAAGGGGCGTTTGAGGAGGAGTCGGCGGTCAATGCGGGGAAAGCGGAGATCCGGGGGGTGATCGAGCGGGCTCGGGAGCGGCGGCGTGGGACCGGGCGGCCGACGATCCTGTTCTTGGACGAGATCCATCGCTTCAACAAGGCGCAGCAGGACGCGTTGCTGCCGGCGGTCGAGGAGGGGCTGCTCACTCTTATAGGGGCGACGACGGAGAACCCCTACTTCGAGGTCAATTCAGCTTTGCTCTCGCGCTGTCAGATCTACGAGCTGCAGCCGCTCTCCGCCGAGCAGATCGAGGAGCTGTTGCGCCGCGCGCTCGCCGATCCCGAGCGCGGCCTCGTCGAGCCGCCGCCGGTCGAGGACGCGGCGCTGGCGATGCTCGCGCAGCGCTCCGGCGGTGACGCCCGTGTCGCTCTCTCCGCCCTGGAGCGGGCGGTCGAGCGCGCATCCGACATTGATCCCACTGGAGGTGGGTCAAAATCGGATGCGGTCGATGTCGCCGCGGTCGAGGACGCACTGCAGCGCAAGGCGCTCGACTACGACCGCCAGGGCGACCGCCACTACGACTTCGTCTCGGCCTGGATCAAGGCGACGCGCGGCTCCGACGTCGACGCCTCGCTCTACTACCTGGCGGTGATGCTGGAGGGCGGCGAGGACCCGCGCTTCATCGCCCGCCGCATGGTCATCCTCGCCTCCGAGGACGTCGGCAACGCCGACCCGCAGGCGCTCCTCGTCGCCGACGCGGCGGCGCGCGCGGTCGACCGCGTCGGCCTGCCCGAGTGCGCGCTCAACCTCGCCCAGGCCGCCGTCTACCTCGCTCTCGCCCCCAAGTCCAACGCCTCCTACAAAGCGCTCGGCCGCGCCCGCGGCGAGGTGCGCCAGAACGGAGCCAAGACGCCGCCCGACTACCTGCGCGACGCGCACTACCCCGGCGCGGAGAAGCTCGGCCGCGGCGAGGGCTACCGCTACGCGCACGACGAGCCGGGAGCGGTCAGCGACCAGCCGCTGATGCCGCCGGGCATGGAGGGAACGCGCTTCTACCGACCGACCGACCGGGGCTTCGAGGCGGAGCTGGGACGGCGGCTGGAGGCCCTTCGCAAAAGGCTTTCAGAGGGCTCGAGAAGCGCTTAGTCGCAGGCGCAACTTCCTCATAGACGCCGTGTTTCAAGGGTGGCTTTCCAAGCTAGAGCCAGGGAGAGCCGACACACCGGCCGGAGGCCTGGACTGGGGGTCTCCGGCCGGGAGTTAAAAGGGGAATCAGGGGGGACCGACGACCGCGAGCTTCGCGGTCGTCGGCGTTTGTGGGCGCCGCTCGCTCCCCGGAGCCGGCGGAGGGATAGGGTTTTCGCCGATGTCCTCGCAGCCCCAGCTCGTCCTCCACGTCGTCCCGTTCTCGCACCCCTGCCTCGCGGTGAGCGCGGCGCTCGATCGGCTCGGGCACGAGTACGAGACGGTGGAATGGGTCACCGGCCGGCAGGCCGAGGAGGTCGAAAAGGTCTACGGCGAGGGGCGCCGCACGGTCCCCGGGCTACTCGTCGACGACGAGCCCGTGCACGGCACCGCGGCGATCTTCGCCCGTCTCGACGAGCTGAACCCCGACGTCGGTTTCTACCCGCCGGCGGTCGCCGAGACGATCCGCGAGACCGAGGCCGGGCTCGCCGAGGATGTCCAGAGCGCCGCCCGGGTGCTCGTCTTCGGCGCGATGCACTTCCGGCCCGAGTCGATGGGGACGTTCGCCGGGGTCGACCAGCTCGACCCGGGCGGGGTCGACTTCGCGATCAAGTCGATGCGGGCGGCCTGGCGCTACCTCGGGATAGACGCCCAGCGGGTCCACGCGACGCTGCAGGAGCTGCCGGGACTGCTCGACGCGGTCGACGCCCTGCTCGAGGCGGGCGCTATCGGCGGTGAGCAGCCGACCGCCGCCGACTTCCAGCTCGGCTCCTCGCTGCACCTGCTCGTCCAGATCGGCGACGTCCGCGCCCTGGTCGAGGAGCGTCCCGCCGCGAAGCTGCTCTCCCTGTTCGAGCCCGGCAAGGGCGACGTCTCGGCAGGGGCCTTCCCGCCCGGCTGGGTCCCGTCGACTCGGTCCTGACCCGGCCGGAGTCTCGGCGGCGCCGCGGGCGCGTCTCTATCTTCTGACCTGTGAGCGAGAAGCTGAGACTCGGCGGGATGGCGCTGCGCAACGGCCTGCTGATCCACGGGCCGACCCACTGGGCCGCCGCGGTGCGCAACGACGCCGGCGAGGTCGTCGTCGCCTCCGAGCGCAAACCGGAGCTGGCGCCGAAGCCGGCCCAGCGGTTCCCTCTGCTGCGCGGACCGCTGAAACTGGCCGAGGCGATGGCGGTGCTGCCGATCGTGCGGCGGCGCATGCCGGATGCCCGCTTGCCTTTCGAGGACCGCCGGGTGCTGGTCGCGATCGGGCTGACGCTGGTCGCGACCGCGACGCTGCGTCGCCGCATGGCCGGCGGGGCGCTGCGCGAGGGACTGGTGCAGGCGCTCGGCGCCGCCCCCGCCGTGATCGCCCTCAGCGACCGCGACCTCGCCGCCTACCACGGGGTCGAGCACAAGGCGATCGCCGCGTATGAGCAGGGAGTCGAGGACCCGGCGACGGTGCCGAAAGAGCACGACCGCTGTGGCTCGAACCTGATCGCGCCGATGATGCTGCTCTCCGCCGGCGGCACCGTGATGCTGGAGCGGCTGGTCGAGCGGCCGAGCCCGCTGGCGCGCGCCGCGGTCGGCCTCGGCGGCGCCTCGCTCGCGGTCGAGATGTTCGCCTGGAGCGACCGAAACCACGGCGCCCCGCTCGCCGAGGCCTTCCACACTCCCGGCCGCGAGATCCAGCGGCGGCTGGCGACCAAGGAGCCGACGCCGGAGCAGCTGCAGGTCGGGGTCGCCGCCCTGGCCGAGATCCTGCGGGTCGAGGAGTCATAGACTGCGGCGTCCATGTTCGGCCGCATCGACCACATCGGCGTCGCCGTCGAGGACCTCGACGCGGCGATCGCCCTCTACGAGCGGAGCTTCGAGATGGCGCTCGCCCACCGCGAGACTGTCGAGTCGCAGGGGGTCGAGGCGGTCCTGCTCGACGTCGGCGACGGGCACGTCGAGCTGCTGCGCCCGCTCGGCCCCGACACCGCGGTCGGCAAGTTCCTCGCCCGCAAGGGGGAAGGGCTGCATCATGTCGCCTACGGGGTCGACGACATCGACGCGACGCTGCAGAAGCTCGCCACGGCCGGTCTGGAGCTGATCGACAGCGAGGCCCGCGCGGGCATCTGCGACAGCCGCGTCGCCTTCTTGCACCCGCGCTCGACCGGCGGCGTGCTGACCGAGATCGTCGAACCCGCGGGAGGACACTGATGGCGGACACCAAGAAGGTGGAGATCGGCTTCGAGGGCGGCCAGGTGGTCCCCGTCCGGCTCAGCGACGAGGAGCTGAAGGACCTGCGCAAGCAGGTCGAGAAGGGCGGCTGGCACGATGTCAAGACGGAGGACGGGGTGCTCTCGATCTACGTCGGCAAGGTCGCCTTCCTGCGCATCGACTCCGGAGCTCACAAGGTGGGCTTCGGACTCGAACGAGGGGACTGATGCGCGCCCGCAGGGTGCTCGGCGCTGCGGGACTGGCGACGCTGGGCGCGGCCTTGTGGTGGCGCAAGAACCCGTCGGCCTGCCCCTACGGGCAGCGGCTCTGGGTCGAATTGCCGCATCCGGTCGTCACCCGCGATCGCCTGCGCGAGGTGCTGGCGCCTGAAGTCGGCGAGCGCGTGCTGGAGATCGGGCCCGGCACCGGCTACTACACGCTGGACATGGCGGAATGGCTGGTCCCCGGCAGCGCCGACTCGGGTGAGGGCGGCACGGTCGAGATCTTCGACCTCCAAGAGGAGTTCCTCGACCACGTAATGACCCGTGCCGCCGAGCGGGGCCTCGCCAACGTCGTCCCCACGCAGGGCGACGCCACGGCGCTGCCCTATGACGACACCTCGATCGACGCCGTCGTGCTCACCGCCGTGCTGGGTGAGATCCCCGACCCCGCCGCCGCCTTGCGCGAGATCCGCCGCGTGCTCAAGCCGAGCGGCCGCCTGATCGTCGGCGAGCTCTTCGGCGACCCCCACTTCACCACGCAGAGCAGCCTCAAACGGCAGGCCGCCGGAGCGGGCCTCCACTACGAAACCCACTCCGGCAACTGGTTCGCCTACTTCGCCCGCCTCAGCCCCGCCTGACAGAGGGGCGGCGCCGGGACGGGTGGGAATCTCGCCCCGGCGCCTGGCCACCTCAGAGGTCCCCGCTTCTCAACAGGCGGGGATCCTGAGCTTCAGGTTCTTGCGCTTCTCGCGGCGGCTGTTCTGGGCCCCCAGGTTGAGGAAGCCCGTCGTCTGCCGTGAGCAGAGGTTCCGGGTGTTGACCAGGAGCCCCTTGGCGCCGCCCTTCATCGTCAGGGTGAACTTGTCAACCGCCACGTCGGGGGTGTTCCTGAACACGGTCTTGAGACGACCGTGCTCGGAGCTGATCACGCCGCGTAGGCGGACGTTCACCTGGCCCTTGAGGTCGACCAGCAGGTCCGGCAGCGGGTTGTCGGACGAGGTCAGGTAGACCGGGCCCTTGAGCTTGCCGTCGAGCAACGGTGAGGTCGCCTGGGCGTTGCCGTAGATGGAGCCCTTCGGACAGGCGTTGGCCGCCAGCTGGACCCTCGTGCAGATGGTCTTGATGTGACCCTGGTCGAGGATCGTCGCGTTGGGCAGGATGAAAGCCGCCCGGCGCGTGTTGGCGTCGCCTTTGCGGGCGTCGAGGATCGCCCGGAACTTCGGGTTGTCCCCGCGCTGCATGTGGCCTTTGCCACCGAGGATCCGTGCTTCGAACTTGGGCTTGTATTTGAGCGCTTTGCAGTTCGTCGCGCGGTATTCGCTGGACGGTTTCGACTCGAACCAGCTCGCCGGGTCGGCCGGATTGCCGCCGCCGCCGAAGATCCCGCCGGCGATCGCGAACGCTTGGCGACAGGTCGTCGGGTTGAGGGTGAAGTCCTGCCGGTCGATCGCGACGTCGATCTTGCGGATGTCGAGCTTCACCCCGCCGAACACGTAGGGGATCGGGTCGGAGACGGCGTGGACCTCGGCCGTTTCGGGGTCGACGTTCAGCGCCGCCCTGACCACGACGGTGCCGAGGTCAAATGGACCGGCGACCGCCGGGGTGACGAACGCCATGCTGATCGGCGCGCCCTTGTAGGGGCCGGCGAGGTATGCCGTGCCGGTGGTATGGAACGGCGTCGGGCCGGAGCCGGCGTCGATTCCGGACGTGCCCACGAGGCTGTTTGCCGCACAGCTCGGTGCGGCGAGCTCCGCCGCGCCGGAGCGGCTCGCGGCCGCGTCGATGCTCTCCTCCGGGCAGTACTCGACGCCCTTCAGCTTCGCCACCAGCCCGGGCGGCAGGTCGACGTCGATCTGGCGAATCTCCTGGGCGCCGTCGGGCCGCGCGATGTGCAGCTCGAACGGGCTGAACGAGCCCGCCTGGCGGTCTTTCATGCTTGCGCTGTAGCCCGGGTCGAACTTGCGCTCGGCGAGCGTCTGCGGGCAGCTACCCCCGCCGGGATCGCTGGAGAGCGTCGGCAGTTTGGCGCTGACGGGAACCTGCTCGCCGGGCCTGGCCCACGGTTCGAACTGACCCGTGGCCTCGAAGGTCGAGCAGGTGGGCGGGCTCGTCAGCGTCGCTTTCGAGCCGTCGAAATGCATTTTCACCGTCTCGAAGGGAACCTGCGGCAGCCCGTCGGGCAGCGTACCGGCGAACTGGCCGACGATCTTGTCGGTGAGGACCGCCGTCAGCTCCCCGGTGGCCGGGTTCGCTTTCACGTTGCCGACCAGCCGAGCGAAGATGCCCTCATGCGCGCTCTTCGCTTCGATCAGGATGCGGAACATCTCGCCGGATTGGGGATCCTGGCTCTGCTGTTCGCCGACGTAAACATTGCCCTCGAGCGGCTCGGCAAGCGGTGGTGAGACCACCTCGACCGTGCCGACGACGGACCCGGGCGGGCATTCGTTCGTCTCCACCCGCTGGCCCTTCTTGAACTGAGCGTCGGTGCACGCCACGAGGCCGTTGGCGCCCGAAGGGTTCAGCCCCATTCCCTCCGGCAGTGAGATCTCGGCGCTGCGCACGTGCGACTGGGACTGATTTGGTGCTTTTTCTTTTTCAGGATCGAACGGCAGTTTCGCCGTCACGGTCGCAGCAGCCGGGGAATCGATGCTCGCGGTCCCCGCATCCGCTTCGATCGAAGGTTCGAACGGGATCGTCTCGCAGCCTTCCTGTTTGATTCGCGGACCGGTGTTCGCGGGAACCCTCGGCGGTGGCCCCTCGACGGCGGTGACGCCGGCGGGGAAGTTCGGGTTCGCGGGGTCCGCATGGGACTCGGCCCGGAACCAGGTCGAGTAGAGGTGTTCGAACGCCGTTTCGTTGGGGTCGAAGCAGGTGGTCGGGTTGGTCAAGTACGTGCCGTTGCCCGTCGTGGCCCCGTTGGTGACGAGACGACTGATCAGGGTCGAGAGGCCGCTCGCTTCCGCCGTGTTCAGCAGTTTGATCGTGAAGCTCTCGTGGAAGTCGTTCTCCCAGGCAACCTCGGTTTCCAGGAAGACCGGGACTTTGGCGTTGACGACGAAGCCGAGTTTCGCCGGTTCGCCTTCGGCCGGGACCAGGTTGTAGACCGGGATTTCGGTTCCACCGGGGATCGGCGGGATCACGAAGCCTTTTTCCCGTTTTATCCCCCCCACTTCGACTTCGTCTTTGTTCGTGACCAGGGTGATTTTGTCGCTACCGGTCTGGGTCTCCGGTTTGCAGGTCGGCACGAACGTCCCCGGGACCGGCTGATTGAGGAATTCGGCCAGCGAGCAGCGCGAAGGCGTCGCCTCCGGGTTAACAGTGAGGCCCGGCGGCAGATCGGTGCGCAGCGTCCGGATCGTGTGTTCTTTGATGTCTTCGCCGGGAATCGGCGCAAGGAAGCCCGGCCCGGCGATCAGCGTGTACGGCGCGTGCTCGATGATGTATTGGGTGAACCCGATCGGCGGGTGACCCGAGGCAGTTTTGAAGAAAAGGCCCGGCGTTTCGACCGAGCACCGTTTGGGGGGAGGGCCTTCCGGCGGCAGTCCCGCTTCGGAATCGGCGGTGCAGGTCCCCGCTTGGAACCCTGAATCGAACGATTCCGGGGTTACCGGCTGGATGATGTCCTGGGTATCGGCCGCGGCTGAAGCGGCGAGTGAAAAGAACAGCGCTGCGGTGAGAACGAGAAGCCCCAAAGGGCCACGCATGCTTCTCATATAAGACCTCTCCTCCAAGACGGGTTTCCAATCACTACCCGCCTCCCGCAGTTCCTAAAGGTACACCATCGAGCACACCCGCTCCACCGGGGATAACTACGGATTGGCCAAAGAGACCCAGAGTCGCTGCTCGGCCTCGGCTACGCGATTGGCCGCTGTGTCCACCGCCCTCCAAGATGTCCTATCCGGGACGTCATGTTCGCTGGCGGCGCGGAAGGCGTCGGCGAGCTCGGTCCAGGCGGCGGCTGCTTCCGCCGCCAGCGGCGCCTCGGGACGGCCGGCCTCCGCGAGGAAGCGCGAGTACATCAGTCGGAAGGCGCCACCGCCGGTGCCGCGACGCTCGATCACCTGGTAGCCGAAGCGGGCGCACCACTGCCAGTCGGCGGCGACCTCGGGCCAGGAGCCGGCCTCCGCGGCGAGGCGACGCACGGCGTCGAGGCCGGAGAACTCGCGGAACTCGGGTTCGACCATCGCCCGCGCTGCGCGCTCGATCGCCGCCGGGATCGCTTCGCGCAGCCGCGCCGGGGAGACCTCCCCGTCGACGGTGAACATGTGGCCGGCGAGCGGGTAGGCGGGATGCGCGCTGTGGCGCGCCTTGTCGAGGTTCTCCAGGCGGGTCGTCTGCAGCTGCTCGAAGCCGGTGTCGGAGAGGTGCGCCACCTCGTCGTCGTAGCCCGCAAGGACGACGGCGTGGCCGGGGAAGTGGGCCGAGTTGCCGTAGTGGTCGAGGTAGTAGAGGTCGGTGAGGAGGAGGACCGGCCGGCCCGCGTCGACCTCGGCGCGCGCCGCCTCCCACGCGTCGCCGTCGCCGGGCTCGAAGGTGCGCAGGCGCAGCGCCGCGCCGGTCAGCTCGTCGAAGCTCTCCTCCAGCCGCGCGGTGCGGCCGTTGAACCAGCGCGTCGGCGAGGCGTCCTCGATCGTCACGTAGTAGAAGCAGGCGCCGGCGCCGAGGCCGAACGCCATCTCCTCGCTGATCTCTACGCCGTGGAAGGCGAGCAGGTTGCGCAGCGCGGTCGAGCCGCAGTGGTTGCCGGGCATGTGGGCGTAGCCGGGGACGGTGGGCATGTGACCGAGATTCTGATTGACCTTGTGGGTGTGGGGAGTCAGGGGTCTCCTCTGGAGTGCCCATCACCGCCTTTGGCGGTGAAACTTGGTGCCGCTTCGCGGCTGGAGTCACCCTGCCGGGGCCGCTTCGCGAGGCACTCCCGAGAAGACCCCTGACTCCCAATATCCTGCGCGGCCGATGATGGATCTCGATCTCAGGCTCATGCGCTTCATGCGGACTCGCGGCCACACGCCCGGCTTGGAGAGAGCTGCGAAGACTTTGGGGAAGGCTGGGAACAATGGCGTGGTCTGGTTTGGGATCGGGGCTCTGCTGGCGGTCGTCGATGGCTCGAATCGGGAGGCGTGGTTGATCTGTGCGGCGCTGGGGCCGGTTGCTATCGGGCTCAACTACGTGGTCAAGCTGATCGTCAAGCGGCCGCGACCGGTGTTGGAGGGGCTACCGCCGCTGGGTGGAGCGCCGAGCTCTCTCAGTTTTCCCTCGGCGCATGCGACCGCCTCGTTCGCGGTGGCAACGGCGATGACTCGGGTCGATCCACTCGGTGCACTCGCCTTTGTGCTTGCTTTCGCGCTGGCCTTGGGTCGCCCATACCTCGGAATGCACTATCCGTCGGATGTCCTGGCCGGGATTGTTCTCGGCGTCGCCCTGGGCCTGATCGTGCCGCTCTCCGTATGAAGGTCGGGATCGTCGGGCTGCCCAACGCGGGCAAGTCGACCCTCTTCAACGCCCTGACCAAGGGGGGCGCGCAGACCGGCGACTATCCCTTCACCACGATCGAGCCCAACGTGGCGATCGCCCAGGTGCCCGACGAGCGGCTCGAGCAGGTCGGCGCGACCGTGGGCAGCTCCGAGCTGGTCCCGGCGACGATCTCCTTCCACGACATCGCCGGCCTGGTCAAGGGGGCCTCGGAGGGCGAGGGGCTCGGCAACCAGTTCCTCGCCTCGATCCGCGAGACCGACGCGATCTGCCACGTGGTTCGCTGTCACGCCGACTCCGGCGTGCCGCACCCGGACGGACGGGTCGACCCGCTTGCCGACATCGAGACGATCGAGACCGAGCTGGTCCTCTCCGACTACGAGCAGGCGGAGCGCCGGCTCGAACGCGTGCGCAAGGGGGCGAAGTCGGGCGACCTCGACGCCATCGCCGAGCGCGACTGGCTGGAGCGGGTGGTCGAGGCGCTCGCTGCGGGCCGGCCGGCCCGCTCGGTCCCGGTCCCCGAGGACGCCGAGCACGGCCCGGCCAACCTGCAGGCGCTGACCTCGAAGCCGATGCTCTACGTCGCCAACGTCGACGAGGGCGACGCCGAGCCGCCCGCGGCGGTCGTGGGGCACGCGGCCGAGTCGGGCGCCGGCGTGGTCGCGGTCAGCGCTCGGATCGAGGGCGAGCTGGCCGAGCTCGACCCGGCGGAAGCGGCGGAGATGCGCGAGTCCTACGGGGTCGAGGGCTCGGGACTCGACCGCCTCGTCCGCGCCGCCTACGAGCTGCTCGACCTGATCGTCTTCTTCACCGCCGGAGAGGACAAGGAAGCGGTGGCGCGGCCGCTACGCCGCGGAGCCACCGCCTGGGAGGCGGCGGGCACGATCCACGGCGAGATCCAGGAGGCGTTCGTCAAAGCCGAGGCGATCGGCTGGGGCCAACTGGTCGGGTGCGGCGGCTACGCCCCCGCCCGCGACCGCGGCCTGCTCCGCATCGAGGGCCGCGACTACGTCGTCCAAGACGGCGACGTCATAACGATCAAGGTGTAGCTTCCGCGGCATGGACCAGGGAGCGAGGTTTCCGCGGGTGGCCGCGAAGGCGGGCCACTACGAGAGCTTCTACATAAAGGCCTGCCGGCCAGGCGGGGGCCGGGGGGTCTGGATTCGCCACACCGTGCACAAGCGGCCCGGTGCCGAGCCCAACGCCTCGATCTGGTTCTGCCTCTTCGACCGCGAGGCCGAGGGGCCGCGGGCGACCAAGGTGACGGTGCCCGCCGCCGAGCTCTCCGCGCCGGGCGGCTCGTGGATCGCGGTCGACGGGGCCGAGGTCGGCCCCGGCAGCGCGCGCGGCGGCGTCGAGACCGACGCGGTGACCGCCTCTTGGGCGTTGACCTTCTCCGGCGACGCCGAGCCCTGCAAGTACCTGCCGAGCGACCGTCTCTACGAGACCCGCCTGCCGAAAACGAAGTTCGTCGCCCCCTATCCCAACGCCCGCTTCGACGGCCGCCTCGAGGTCGACGGCGAGACGATCGAGCTCGCCGGCTGGCCGGGGATGATCGGCCACAACTGGGGCAGCGAGCACGCCGAGCGCTGGGTATGGCTCGAGGGCACCGGCTTCGAGGGCTCGCCTGACACCTACTTCGACGCCGGCGCCGCCCGCATAAAGCTGGGCCCCTGGACGACCCCCTGGGTTCCCTCGGGGATGCTGATGCTCGACGGCGAGGCGCACCGCCTCGGCGGCTTGGGCCAGATCCGCGGCGCGACGATCGAGGCGTCCGCCGGGGAGTGCTCGTTCGTCCTGCCCGGCAAGGACGTAGTCGTGCGCGGCAGGGTCTCTGCCCCGACGAAGGACTTCGTCGGCTGGGTCTACGCCGACCCCAAGGGGCCCGAGCACCACACGATCAACTGCTCCGTCTCCGACCTTGAGCTGACGGTCGAACGCCCCGCGCTCGCACCGCTGCAGCTCTCGCTCCCGGCCGGCGCGGCGTATGAGTTCGGCATGCGCGAGACCGACCACGGCATCCCGATCCAGCCCTACCCGGACGGCTGAACCGCTGCTCTACGCTTAGCTGGATGGCGACGCAGACGGTCAAGGCCGTCGACCACGAACTGCTTGCCGCGGGGCGGTGGACTGCGACCGGGGAGTGGGCTGAGGTCGAGAGCCCCTACGACGGCAGCGTCGTCGGCAGGGTCGCGCAGGGCGACGCGGCGCTGGTCGATCGGTGCGCGATCGCGGCACGGGCGGCATTCGAGTCCGGCGGGTTTCCGCAGCACGAGCGAGCGGCCGTCCTCGACCGGGCGGCGGAGCTGGTCGCCGAGCGAGTCGACGACCTCGCCCTGACGATCGCCGCCGAGGCGGGCAAGCCGCTGAAGACCGCGCGAGTCGAGGCCGAACGCTGCGTCGACACGCTGATTTTCTCCGCGGTCGAGGCGCGCAAGCTGACCGGCGGCACGGTGCCGATGGAGGCCTCCCCCGCGGGCGAGGGCAAGCTCGGCGTGATGCTGCGCGTCCCCTATGGCGTCGTCGGCGCGATCAGCCCCTTCAACTTCCCACTCAACCTCGTCGCCCACAAGCTCGGCCCGGCGCTCGCCGCCGGCAACGCGGTCGTCCTCAAGCCCGCCGGGCAGACGCCGATCTCGGCCCTGAAGCTGGCCGCGGTCCTGGTCGAGGCCGGCCTGCCGGAGGGCTGGCTCAGCGTCGTCCCCGGCCCCGGCTCGGAGGTCGGCAACGCGATCGTCGAGCACGACCTGACCGGCGCGCTCAGCTTCACCGGCTCGGCCAAGGTCGGCTGGGGGATCCGCAGCCGCGTCCCCCACAAGAAGGTCAGCCTGGAGCTGGGCTCGAACGCGCCGCTGATCGTCCACGCCGACGGCGACTGGCAGACCGCGGCCGACAAAGCCAAGCTGCACGCCTTCTCGCACGCCGGCCAGAGCTGCATCTCGATCCAGCGCATCCTTGTTCACGAAGACGTCGCCGACCGCTTCACCGAGCGGCTCGTCGCCAACACCGAGGCGCTCGCGGTCGGCGACCCGCTCGACCCCGAGACCGACGTCGGCCCGTTGATCTCGCCCGGCGATCGCGACCGGGGGAGGGAGTGGGTCGAGGAGGCGGTCGCCGGCGGGGCCGAGCTGCTCACCGGCGGCGACCTGGTCGACGAGGGCCGCTGCCTGGCGCCGACCCTGCTCGCCGGCCCGCCGCGCGAGGCCAAGGTCTGGTGCGAGGAGGTCTTCGGCCCGGTGGCGACGATCGACCGCTACTCCGACTTCGGCGAGGCGCTGCGGATGGCCAACGACTCGAAGTTCGGCCTGCAGGCGGGGGTCTTCACCCGCGACGTCGGCCGCGGGCTCGAAGCGGCCGAGGCGCTCGAGTTCGGCGGCGTGCTGATCAACGAGGTGCCCACCTTCCGCGCCGACCAGATGCCCTACGGCGGCGTCAAGGACTCCGGCAACACCCGCGAGGGCCCCGCCTACGCGGTGCTCGAGCTGACCGAGGAGCGTTTCGTCACTTTGCAGGGATAGTTCTTGTGCATTGCTACCTGATTTTTGGTAGCGTCGTCGAATCAAGCGCTTCGCCCTGATCTCGTCGTTGGCCCTCGCGGCGCTCGCGCCGGCCCCATCGCCTGCCGGTGCCGCGCCCTCCGACACCGAAGGCCTGGCGACGACCGAACAGCGGATCGTCCCCGCGGCTCCCGGCGCCTTCCGCTTCCTCCAGCTCGGGCCCGGCGAGGGCTACACGGTGCGCGAAGAGCTCGGCGCGGCGAGCCCGGGCCGAGCCGCGACCCGCACGTCGCTCGTCTACTTCGGCCAGCTCTCCGACTTCCAGCTGGCCGACGAGGAGTCGCCGGCGCGGGTCGAGATCATCGACCCGCTCTCGACGCCGCTCGGCCTTCCCTTCGACGCGGCATGGAGGCCGTGGGAGGCGCTCGAGCCGCAGATCAGCGACGCGATGATCCGCCAGATGAACCTCTTCACGGCCGCCGGCCCCGTCGCCGACGGCAGCGGCGCGCACCGGTCGATGGACTTCACGATCGATACCGGCGACTCGGCCGACAGCCAGCAGCTCAACGAGACCCAGTGGGTGCGGACCCTGCTCGAGGGCGGCGCGCTGAACCCGAACAGCGGCGTCGCCAAATCGACCTACTCGCACCCGCTCTGCCCGAACCTGCTCGTCCCCGGCGCCGCCGAGGCCGCCCGCTACACCGGCATCCAGGACTACGACGACTACTTCGAGGGGCCGTTCCCGGAGTTCTACGACCCCGACCTGCCGGCCGGCGCGCACGCCGCCTGGCCCAAATACCCGGGCCTGATGGACAGGGCCCAGGCGGCGTTCACCGCCGCCGGGCTCGACGTCCCCTCCTACGTCACCTTCGGCAACCACGACGCGCTCGTGCAGGGCAACGCGGCCGCCAACGCCGCCTTCGAGCTGATCGCCACCGGCTGCCTGAAGCCGATCGGGCCGGTGCCGAACCCCGAAAACGCCGCCGGCCTGCTCGCCTCGCTGCTCGACCCGACGCGGCTGCTCGCCTCGCTGCTGACCGAACCGAAAAACACGATCGTGGTGCCCGGCGACCCCAAACGACGCTTCGTCTCCAAGCCGCAGTACAAGGACGTCTTCAGGAGCGGCTCGCAGGCCGACGGCCACGGCTTCGACTTGATCGAAGGCGCCGCCGGCTACTACGCCTGGAGCCCCACGCCGGGGATGCGCTTCGTCGCCCTCGATACCGTCGCCGAGGCGGGCACGATCCTCACCCCGACCGGCGCCTCGACCTCGGACGGAAACGTCGACGACCCGCAGTTCCAGTGGCTGAAAGGGCAGCTGCAAGCCGCAACCGCGGCGGGCCGGCTGGTGGTCCTCTTCAGCCACCACGCCCCCGAGAGCCTCACCGCCGACGCGCCCGACGAGCTGGCGCCGTTCTGCCTGCTGCCCGACGCGCACGGCCACGACCTCAACCCCGGTTGCGACCTCGACCCGCGCAGCTCGCAGCCGATCCACCTGCAGTCCGACCTGGTCGCCCTGCTGCACGAATTCCCCAACGCGATCGCCTGGGTCGCCGGCCACTCGCACGACAACGTCGTCAACGCGTTCCCCGCTCCCGGCGGGCCGGGCGGCTTCTGGAGCATCCGCGTCGCCGCCGAGGCCGACTGGCCGCAGCAGAGCCGCCTGCTCGAGGTCTTCGACAACAACGACGGCACGCTCTCGATCTTCGGCACGATCCTCGACCACGTCGGGCAGTCGGTCGCGCCGCCGCCCGGCACGGCCGCCGCCGGCATGGATCTCGACGACCTCGCCTCGGCGGGGCGGACGATGTCCTTCAACGACTTCCAGGTGGGCGCGCCCGACGGCGAAGGCGAAGCGGACGACCGCAACGTCGAGCTGCTGATCGACGACCCGCGCTGAGCTACTCGTGCGGCCGCGCCATGCGGCGGTGGTCGAGCGCCTCCTCGAGCACGGCGGGCTCGACGCCCTGCTCGAGCGCGATCTCGCGCAGCGAGCGACCCGACTCCGCCGCGAGCTTGACGATGTCGGCGGCGCGGTCGTAGCCGATGTGGGGGTTGAGCGCCGTCGCCGTGGCCAGGGTGGCCTCGGCGTGGCGCTCGGTCATCTCCTCGTTGGCCTCGATCCCGGCGACGCATTTCTCGTTCAGCAGCCGTGAGGCAGCCGCCAGCAGGCCGATCGAGTCGAGCAGGTTGCGGGCGATCAGCGGCACCCGCACGTTGAGCTCGAACTGGCCCTGGCTGCCGGCCACCGTGATCGCGACGTCGTTGCCGATCGCCTGGGCGGCGACCTGGATCACGACCTCGGGGATCACCGGGTTGACCTTGCCGGGCATGATCGAGGAGCCTTTCTGCAGCTCGGGCAGGCGGATCTCGGCCAGGCCGGCGCGCGGGCCGGAGCCCATCAGCGCCAGGTCGTTGGCGATCTTGTTGAGCGAGACGGCGTAGACCTTGAGCGCGCCGGAGAGCTCGACCAGGGCGTCGCGGTTGGCCTGCGCCTCGAACGGGTCGAGCGGTGCGGAGATGGTGAGGCCGGTTTCCTCGGCGAGGTGCTCGCGCACCTTGGCGGCGAACTCGGGGTGCGTGTTGAGGCCGGTGCCGGTGGCGGTGCCGCCGAGCGGGATCTGGCCGACGCGGCGCAGCGTCCCCTCGACCCGCTGGAGGCCGAGCCGGACCTGAGCGGCGTAGCCGCCGAACTCCTGGCCGAGGGTGACCGGGACGGCGTCCATCAGGTGGGTGCGCCCGGCCTTGACCGTGTCGGCGAATCGCTCCGCCCTCTCGGCGAGGGCCTCCTGCAGCCCTTCCATCGCCGGCAGCAGGTCGCGGGTCACCTCGTCCAGCGCCGCCAGGTGGACGGCGGAGGGGAAGACGTCGTTGGAGGACTGGCCCATGTTGACGTGGTCGTTGGGGTGGGCCTCGTCGCCGGCAAGCTTGGCGATCACCTCGTTGGCGTTCATGTTGGAGGAGGTGCCCGAGCCGGTCTGGAAGACGTCGACCGGGAACTGGTCGTCATGCTCGCCGGCAGCGACGGCGTCGCCCGCGTCGGCGATCCGCGCCGCGAGGTCCGCGTCGAGCCCACCCAGCTCGCCGTTCGCCCTCGCGGCAGCAGCCTTCAGCCGTCCCAGCCAGCGGACGACCGGCACGGGCACCGGCCGGCCCGAGACGGGGAAGTTGTCGACGGCTTTGGTGGTCTCGCCACCCCAGAGCTGCTCGGTCAAGTCGGTTCCTCCATCGAAGTCGTGGTCCCGGCAGCGTATTCAGCCGCGCTCGAGGCCGGCGTCGTAACCGCGGCGGTAGGCCTGGGTGAAGGACGGCGGCGGGGGCTGGTTGTCGGGGCTGTAGCGGACGGCGGCGGCGAGGCGACGGACCAGCTCGGCATGGATTCCTTCGGTGCGCGAGGCGCCGAGTTGGGCGGCGCCGAGCAGATAGCCGAGCTGGAGGTTGGCACCACCACCCGGGTCGGCGCGCGCCTCAGCATTCAGCCTGGTCGCTGCTGCCAGCATCGCGGCTCCGACCTCTGCCAGCTCGCCGCCAGATTGATTTTCGGTGAGACAGTCGGAGATCCGCACGTCGCTCCGTCCGTTGCCGAAGTAGAGGGCAGGCCCTTCGAGGCATGCGACCGGGACCGACTCTTCGCTATCGCCGCAGCCAGCGATGGCGACGAGAGCCGCGAGTAGCAGCATCGGGTAACGCATTGGCCGCATCCTAAGGGCCCATCCGGTAGGGGCGGAACGTCTTGTACTTTTTCCGCGGCGAGGCTCGCGGACAGCCGATCACTGTCTTCGGAAAAAGTTAAGTGGAGCCCCTGCCGGATGGGCCCTAATCACCCGCGCCGACGCCGCCGACTTGCACCACCGAGACGCCGCCGCGCGGCCGCGGCCGCGGCTCGGGCTGCTGGGCCACCGCTTGGCTGCGAACGGGGAAGACCTCGACCCATTCGGCGAGCTCGAACATCGGCGCGAGCGCGTGTTCCCAGGAGAGGTGCAGGTGGTGGCCGCAGCCGTGGCCGGCGTCGCCGTCGTAGCCGATCCAGCGGAAGGGGCCGCGGGGGCGGTTTTGCACCGGCTCGGCCCAGCGGGCGAGGCGGGTGATGCCGCGCCAGGCGGCGTCGCAGCGGCCCGACCCGTTCAGCGCGACGATGTCGACCGCGAGGCCGTTGTAGTGGTCGGAGTGCTTGACGTGGCAACCGCGGCAGCCGGCGTGTTCGCCGTTCGGCAGCTTGCCCGAGTAGCCGTCGGTGACGTAGATCGGGTAGCGCTGGGCGAGCAGGCGCAGGTTGGGCACGATGCGGCGGTCGACCATGTCGCCCTCTTCGTGGGGGATCGAGGCCGGGATCGGGACGATTTCGCCCGTGCCGTAGACGAACCGGGTCGGGATCGGCGCGGCGATCGAGGCCGGCGCGAGGGCGAGGAAGGCGATCAGCGCCGCGAGGGCAAACGCCACAACGGCAAAGAGTGGATGCCTCCGGTACTGCAACTTGTCGAACGTCCCTGGCACGTCTACGCGGTTATCGACAAGCGCCCCCACCAGGCTTGAGTGCCGCAACTCAACTCGTGGAATAGGGTGCCGGCCATGCCGACCGTGCGCGACGCCAGCTTCGACCTGCTCCGTACCCAGGGAATGACGACTATCTTCGGCAACCCCGGCTCGACCGAGCTGCCGATGCTGGCCGACTTCCCCGGCGACTTCCGCTTCGTCCTCGGCTTGCAGGAGGCAGTCGTCGTCGGCATGGCCGACGGCTACGCGCAGGCCTCGGGCCGGCCGGCGATCGCCAACCTGCACACCGCGCCGGGGGTCGGCAACGCGATGGGAGCGATCTTCAACGCCCAGGCCAACCACTCGCCGGTCCTCGTCACCGCCGGCCAGCAGGCGCGCGCCCAGATGACCCTGCAGGCCAACCTGACCAACCGCGACGCGATCCGCATGCCCCATCCGCTGGTCAAGTGGGCCCACGAGCCGGCGCGGGCGGAGGACGTGCCGCTCGCCCTCGCCCACGGCATCCACATGGCCTCGCTGCCGCCGCAGGGGCCGACCTTCGTCTCGATCCCGATGGACGACTGGGACGTCGAGGTCGACGCGGCCGACGCGGCCGAGGTCGTCAAGCGCGGCGTCGACGGGCGCGCGGTCGCCTCACCCGACGCGGTGCGCCGGCTCGCCGCGCACCTCGACGAGGCGAGCAACCCGGTGATGGTCGCCGGCCCCGACATCGACGCCGCCGGCTGGGACACGGCGGTCGCCCTCGCCGAGCGCCAGCGCCTGCCGGTCTGGGCGAGCCCGGCGACCGGCGGCGCCCGTCTCGGCTTCCCCGAGGACCACCCCAACTTCCGCGGCGTCCTGCCGCCGGCGATCGGGCCCGTCGGC
>DATDBO010000035.1:0-4567 GCA_036524775.1 Solirubrobacterales bacterium | reverse complement strand
GTGACGTTTCGGACGCGGGCTATGTCGAGGTGCTCGACGGCGCCCGCGGAGGCCTTGCAGGCGACAGCGGTGATCTCGGCCGAGCGGCGTTCGGGGATGACGACGCCCGCCGCCCCGGCGAACTCGGCCGAACGGCAGATCGCGCCGAGATTGCGCGGGTCCTGCACTTGATCGAGCACGAGAAGCAGCGCGTCCTGGCGCCGCAGCAGGGCATTCGGGTCCGCGTACGGATACGGATCGACCTCGACGACGACTCCCTGGTGATCCGGCGACCCGCACAACCGCTCGAGCTCCTCGGCGGAGGTTTCCGGCGCACGCCAAACCCGCCGCACCGCCCGCTTCCCGCGCTCGGCCTCCTCGACCGGCCGGCGCCCGTAGATGATCTGCCCCTCGGCCACGCTCAAGCCTTGGGCACGAGCTTCGCGCCATCAGCGGAGTCCCGAACCTCCCAGCCAAGCTCCGCCAACCGGTCCCGAATCTCATCGGCCCGCCCGAAGTCCTTAGCCGCCCGAGCCTCCTCGCGCTCACGGAAGAGACTCTCTGCCTCGGCGTCGGCCTCAGCTCCCTTCTCCTGCTGGGTAAGGGAGCCGAGACCGACGAGCCCGAGCATCTCTGCCAGGGCCTCAACCGCCGGGTGGCCGGGCACTTCCCCCCGGTTCACTTCCGCAACCAGCTCGAACACCTCGGCCATAGCTCTGGGGGTGTTGAAGTCGCCGGCCAGCGCCTCGCGGAACCTCTCCATGCGCATTACCGAGGGAGAGTCGGGGGAGGTCCCGACGGAGCCTCCATGCTGTTGCTCCGGCGAGACCTCCCCCGGCTTTCCCTCTACGGGGTGCTCCCTGAAGAAATTCCGCAACCGCTCGGCCCGCGCCTCCGCCTGCTCCATCTGCTCCGCCCCAAACGCCAGCGGCTGCCGATAGTGCCCCGAGATCAGGTAGTCGACCACCGCCTCGCGCCCATACCGATCGAGCGCCTCGGACAGCTGAAAGATGTTCCCCTCGGACTTCGACATCTTCTCGGCATCGGTCTCGACCATCCCGTTGTGCATCCAGAGCCGTGCGAACGGCCTTCCCGCCGCCTCGGACTGCGCAATCTCGTTCTCGTGATGAGGAAAAACGAGATCGGAGCCCCCGCCGTGAATTGCAAACGACGGCCCCAGCTCGGCCTCGGCCATCGCCGAGCACTCGATGTGCCAGCCCGGCCTTCCCGGCCCCCAGGGCGAATCCCACTTCGTGTCCTCGCCCTCCTTGTGGGCCTTCCAGAGCGCGAAGTCGAGTGGGTCCACCTTGAGCGAGGCCGAGCCCGCCTCCTCGCCTTGGTCCATGTCCTCGGTGCGTCGGTTCGACAGCTTTCCGTAGCCGTCGAAGCTGCGCACACGGAAGTAGACGTCACCACCGGACTCATAGGCGTGCCCCGACTCGACCAGATCGGAGATCAACCCGACGATCGCGCCGATGGTCTCGGTCGCCAGCGGCTCGGCGTCCGGTCGGCCGAGGCCGAGGCGACCGGTGTCCTCGAAGTAGGCGGCGGTCATCCGCTTCGCGAAGTCTTCAGACGACTCCGCGGCCGCCTTCGCCGCGCCGTAGATCTTGTCGTTGATGTCGGTGACGTTGACGACCAGCTTCACCCCGTACCCCTCGCTCTTCAGAAAGCGGGCAAGCAGCGAAAAAATGACGAATGGCCGCGCGTTGCCGATGTGAATCCGGCTGTAGACAGTCGGTCCGCAGGCATAGATTCCAACGTCCTGCTCCGGATCGAGCGTTCGCAGCTCGCCGCTCAGCGTGTCCTTGATCCGCACCTCCCGCATGAGGCCGGATGCTAGAGGGGTCTAGAAGGTGCGGTAGCCAGCGCCGGAAGCGGACTCGTCGCGCTCCCAGGCCGGGGCCGTGTCGCCGGCCGCTGCCAGCACCTCGCGCCGCGCCTTCTTGGCGCTCGCCTTGATCTCGTCCTCTGCGGCGCGCCGCAACCGCTCCTCGCGCTGCTCGGCCTGCGTTCGGATCCGCTCGGACTCGGCCTGCAGCTGCTCCTCGGCTCGGACCCTCGCCTTCTCGACCGCCTCGCCTTCGACCTTCTCGACCAGGTTCTGCACCCGTTCCTCGGCCTCGCGGCGCACGTCCTCGGTGCCCTGCATCACCCGCTCCTCGATCTCCGACTCGAGCTTGACCGCGAGCCTGTGGGCCTCCTCGGCGCGCGCCTCGGCCTCGGCGGCGCGCTGCTCGGCGGCGGCGACGCGGCGGTCGGCGTCCGCCTGGGTCTTCTCGATCACCTCGCGAACTCGCTCCGAGGCCTCCGCTTCGGTGTGCTTGATCGCGTGGTCGCGGTCCTGACTCGCCTGGAGCTTCTGCTTGGTCAGCTGCGTGGTGAACGACTCGCGATCGGCTTCGGCTCCCTTCTGGGCCCGCTCGAACGCCTTCTCGGCGCGGTCCCGCGCCTCCTCGGCGTGGGCGACGCGCTGCTCGACCGCACGCCGCTTCTCGCGCTCGGCGGCGATTCGCTCGCGCCCCTCGGCGCCGATCTTGCCCAGCGCCGCCTTCGCCCGCTGCTTGACCTCGCCGACGCGCTCGTCGTTCGCCGCGATCGCCGCGGCGGCGGCTTTCTCCGCATCGGCCAAGCGGCGCTCGGCCTCCGCCACCCGCTCCTCGCCGACGCGAACCCACTCCAGCGCCTGAGCGGCAACACCCTGGATCTCGTCCCTCGCGTCGGAGAGTGCGTCGAGCTTGACTACAGGAGCGCCCATTCGCCGCAACCTACTACGGCATGCGGAAGCCACACCACCCCCGTCGCCGCCCAATTCCCGCAATTAGCGCGGAGTGGACGGACGGGATCTCAAGCGGGCTTCTCGGCCTCCGCCGCGTGCAGCTCGCGCTTCAAGATCTTGCCGGTGGCGTTGCGCGGCAGCTCGTCGACGAACTCCACGTCCCGCGGCGCCTTATAGGAGGCGAGGTGGGCCTTGACGTGGGCTTTCAGTTCGTCGGCCGAAACCTCGACCTCCGTCTCGACGACGACGAAAGCCTTCAGCCGCTGGCCGAACTCCTCGTCCTCGACCCCGATCACCGCCACCTCGACCACCGCCTCGTGATCGGCGAGCAGGTCCTCGACCTCGCGCGGGAAGACGTTCTCGCCGCCGGAGACGATCATCTCGTCGTCGCGCCCGTCGATGAAGAGGCGGCCGTCCGTGTCGAGGTGGCCGACGTCGCCGCTGGAGAGCAGCCCGTCGATCGCCTCCTTGTTGCCGCCGCCGGTGTAGCCCTCGAAGGACATCTCGTTGCCGACGAAGATGCGGCCGACCTCGCCGCGCGGCACCTCGCGCCCGGCCTCGTCGTAGAGCCGCACGACCGTGCCCCGCGGCGGCCGACCGGCGGTACCCGGCGCCGCGCGCAGGTCCTCCGGCGTGGCGACGGTCGCGTAGGCGACCTCGGTCGAGCCGTAGAGGTTGTAGACGTTGTCGCCGAAGCGGTCCATCCACTCGATCGCCAGCTCGCCCGGCAGCGCCGAGCCCGAGAGCGAGACGATGCGCAGCGAGGAGAGGTCATAGGAGGCGAGCTTCTCCTCCGGCAGCTGCAGGATCCGCTGCAGCATCACCGGCACCACCGCCAGCACCTGGGCGCGGTGCTCCTGCACGGCGCGCAGCGTCTCCTCCGGGTCGAAGCGCCGCCGCAGGACGATCGTCGAAGCCGTCGGCAGGCTCATGATGAAGTGGAAGAAGCCCCAGGAGTGGAAGAGCGGCGCGGCGATCATCATCGCCTCGCGGCTGCGGTAGGGGATCTTGTCGAGCAGCGCGGCCACCGAGAACAGCCCGTCGGGGCTCGAGCGCTGCGCGCCCTTCGGCGTCCCGGTCGTTCCCGAGGTGAGGATTACGAAGCGCGGTTTGTCGGGCGGCGGCTTCAGGTTCGAGTCGTCGGCGGAGGCGATCAGCGAGTCGAGCGTCGGCGCGTCGGTCTCCCCCTCGCTCCAACCGACCACCCGCTGCACACTCTCGTCGACGCCGTCGAGAAGCGCGGTGAACTCCTCGTCGTATACGAGCGCCTTGGGCGCCTCGCGCCGAGTGACCTCGACCAGCTGCGGCCCAGCGAACATCGTGTTGAGGTAGAGCGCGCCGGCGCCGAGCTTGGCCGCCGCAAGCGTCGCCTCGATGAAGCCGCGGTGGTTGCGGCACATGATCCCGATCCCGTCGCCGTAGCCGATCCCCATCCGCTCGAAGGCGTGGGCGAGCGCGTTCGAGCGCCGCTGCAGCTGTTCGAAGGTGAGCGAGCCGCGTTCGTCGATCAGCGCCGTCTCGTGCGGGTAGTGAATCGCCGCGGTGGTGATGCCGAGGGCCGGCGAGGCGCCCCAGCGGACGAAGGCGGAGACGACCTTGGCCGACTTGTCGGGGCGGTGCAGGCCGAGGACGCCGGCCTCGTGCAGCACCCTGACCTCGAAGGCTTTGTCCGCGGCCGCCTGCCGCGCCGCCGCCGCTATCGATCCGAGCTTGCCCATGGGGATGCGGAAGCCTACGTCCTACTCGCCCTCGACAGAAGCCACGGCTATGCAGGCGATTCCCTCGCCGCGTCCGATCCAGCCCATGCCC
>DATDBO010000034.1:0-12554 GCA_036524775.1 Solirubrobacterales bacterium | reverse complement strand
GGCGCCGCCCGGCCGCGACCGCTGGTCCACCTGCCGCTGCCGCTCGTCCGCGCCGGCTTGATCGCCCTCCGCAACGTCTTCGGCGAGGCCGTGTTCGCTACCTGGGAGGAGGCAGAGCTGATGGAGGTATCGATGACGAGCGAACGCGGCACGGCTGACGTCGAGGAGCTGGGCGTCGAGCCGCGCAGGATGGGCGATGTACTGGCCGAGGGCTAGGCGACCGGGAGCCCTGCTGCGCCGGGCCGTCGCGCCCGTGGCTATCGCCGCCTGCGCGCTCCTTGCGCTCGCCGCCCCCGCCTCCGCACTCACCCTGGTCCCGCCCAAGCCGAACGTCTTCCTCGGCGTCAGCGACCGCGGCTCCGTCGCGGAGTTCGACGAATTCACGGCGCTGCTCGGCGGCAAGCACCCGGCGCTGCTGGAGACCTTCCACCCCTGGGGCAACAGCCTCAACAAGGCCTACGAACGCTGGCGCGAAACTGGCACCCGGCCGATCATCCACATCTCGACGATCGACGACCAGACGCTGCGGGAGATGATCACCCCGGCGCAGATCGCGCTCGGCGGCGGCGACGACTACCTCCTGCAGCTGAACGACTTCCTCGCCAAAAAAGGCGTGCTCGCCTACCTGCGGCCGCTGGGCGAGCCGAACCGCTGCCTCAACGCCTGGTCCGCGGTCAACTGCGACGGCAGCCAGAAAGGCGGCGAATACACCACCGGCTGGTACAAGCAGGCCTTCCGCCGGATCGTCGCGATCGTGCGCGGCGGCGGCACGCTGGAAGAGATCAACCTCACCCTGGCGGAAATCGGCCTGCCGCCGGTCAACCGCAGCAAAGGGCCGCCCCCGGAAAGCCTGCCGGAAGCGCCGATCGCGACGATCTGGAGCCCGTTGCCCGGCGGCTCGCCGCGGGTCAGGGGCAACTTCCCCGGCAACTACTGGCCCGGCAGCCGCTGGGTCGACTGGGCGGGCACCGACTTCTACTCCCAATTCCCCGTCTGGAAGGACCTCAACCGCTTCTACAAGGGCAAGCAGTGGCGGCGCAAGCCGATCGCGATCGCCGAGTGGGCGGTCTACGGCGAGGACGAACCGCGCTTCGTCAAGCAGCTCGTCGCTTGGGTCGTCAAGCGCCCACGCGTGCGGATGCTCGTCTACTACACCGGCTTCGGCCCCGGCGCCAACCCCTACGACCCGAAGCTCTACCCGAGAACCATGAACACGCTAAGGCTGAAGGTCCGCCGGGCAAGCTTCCTAACCGAAGCGGAATACAACGCGGGGACGTTGCCGCCGCTGCCGCCGAAACCCAAGAAATGAAAGGGCCCGGCATCTGCCGGGCCCTTGCAAGTCACTCGCCTGTTGAGGCGAATTACATCATCCCGCCCATGTCGGGCATTCCTCCGCCGGGCATACCGCCTCCGGCGCCTTCCTTCTCCGGCGGCTCGGCGATGATCGCCTCGGTCACCAGGATGTTCTTGGCGATCGAGGCGGCGTTCTGCAGCGCCGACCGGGTCACCATCGTCGGATCGATCACGCCGGCCTTGATCAGGTCGCCGTACTCGCCCGAGGCCGCGTTGAGGCCTTCGCCGGCCTTCAGGTCGCGGACCTTGTTGACGACGACCGAGCCCTCCAGGCCGGAGTTCTCGGCGATCTGGCGGACCGGCTCCTCCAGCGCGCGGTGCACGATGCGAGCGCCGGTCTCCTCGTCGGGGTCGTCGAGCTTCTCCGGCTCGAGGTCGCTCTGCGCGTTCAGCAGCGCCACGCCGCCGCCCGGCACGACCCCCTCCTCGAGCGCCGCCCGGGTCGCCTGCAGGGCGTCCTCGACGCGGTGCTTTTTCTCCTTCATCTCGGTCTCGGTGGCGGCGCCGACCTTGACCACCGCGACACCGCCGGCCAGCTTGGCGAGGCGCTCCTGGAGCTTCTCGCGATCGAAGTCGGAGTCGGTGTTCTCGATCTCCTGCTTGATCTGGTTGATCCGGCCTTTGATCCCCTCGCCGTCGCCGGCACCGTCGATGATCGTCGTCGTGTCCTTGGAGACGACGACACGGCGTGCTTTGCCGAGCTGGGAGAGCTGGGTGTTCTCCAGTTTGAGCCCCATCTCCTCGGTGATCACCTCGCCGCCGGTGAGAATGCCGATGTCCTCGAGCATCCGCTTGCGGCGGTCGCCGAAGCCCGGCGCTTTGACCGCGACGCCCGTGAAGGTGCCGCGCAGCTTGTTGACGACGAGCGTCGCGAGGCACTCGCCCTCGACGTCCTCGGCGACGATCAGCAGCGGCTTGCCGCCCTGCATCACCTGCTCGAGCACCGGCAGGATGTCCCGCACGGAGCCGATTTTCTGGTTGGCGATGAGGACGTAGGGATCCTCCAGCACCGCCTCCATGCGGTCCTGGTCGGTGACCATGTACGGGGAGATGTAGCCCTTGTCGAACTGCATCCCCTCGGTGAACTCCAGCTCCATGCCGAAGGTCTGGCCCTCCTCGACGTTGACCACGCCGTCTTTGCCGACTTTCTCGATCGCGTCGGCGATCACGTTGCCGATCTCGTCGTCGGCGGCGGAGATGGCCGCGACACGGGCGATCTGCTCCTTGCCGGCGACCTCCTTGGACTGCTTGCCGCGCAGGTTGTCGACGACCTCGTCGACGGCCTTCTCGATGCCGCGGCGCAGCGCCAGCGGGTTGGCCCCGGCGGCGACGTTCTTGAGGCCCTGGCGGACGATGATCTGCGCCAGCAGGGTTGCCGTCGTCGTGCCGTCGCCGGCCACGTCGTTGGTCGCCGTGGCGACCTCGCGGACGAGCTGGGCGCCCTGGTTCTCGAAGACGTCCTCGACCTCGATCTCGCGGGCGATGGTGACGCCGTCGTTGGTGATCGTCGGCGCGCCGAACTTTTTGTCGAGCACGACGTAGCGACCCTTCGGGCCGAGGGTGACCTTGACCGCGTCGGCGACTGCGTCGACGCCGGCCTGCAGCGCCCCGCGTGCCTCCTCCTTGTACTTCAGCTCCTTGTGAGCCATCTTTTCCTTTCCTTCCTTGCTCTCTAAGTCCTGTGGGCGGGGTCTAGGCGACCTTGGCGAGGACGTCCGACTCGCGCATCACGAGCAGGTCCTCGCCGTCGACGACGATGTCGTTGCCGCCGTACTTGGAGTAGAGGATCTCGTCCCCCTCCGCGACGTCGAGCGGGATGCGCTTCTCCCCGTCCTCGTCCCATTTGCCATCGCCGACGGCGACGACCTTGCCCTTCTGCGGCTTCTCTTTCGCCGTGTCGGGGAGGACGATGCCGCTCGCGGTCGTCTCCTCCTCCTCGATCGGCTTGACGATCAGCCGGTCCCCGAGGGGCTTCAGCTTCATCAGTGGACCTCCATTATGGGTGGTGATTTGCTGGTCAAAGTCTCGAAAACGAGCCTCGGAGCCGGATCTGGCGGTCTCCGGGCGTTGGCACTCTATACAGGTGAGTGCCAAGACGAGTAAAGATAGCGTGGCGCGGCCGACAGGGAAGGGCCGACCGCTGCTAGCCGCCGGCCAACAGGCGGCAGCCGAGCAGGCGGGCGATCCCCTCGCCGCCGTGCGACATCACCCAGTCGTGGTTCCACTCGAAGGCAGGGCGGGCGATCGGCGCCAAGAGGTTCATCCACGGCTTGGTCGTCGAGACGTTCCACTCGTAGAGGACGGCGGTCACGCCGTCCTGCTCGAAGAGGCGCCAGCGGCCGATGCCGGCCAGCTCGCCGACCGCGTCGGCCTGGAGCAGGTGCGGCCGCTCGACGTGCGTCGTCGTCACCTCGAACTCGACCCGGTAGGGCAGCAGGCTCTTCCAGGCCATCCGCGAAACCGCGCCGACCCCACCGCCGTCGCCGCCGTCGCGTTCCTCGACTTCCTCTACCCCGCGCCACCACTCGGGCCAGGACGCCTGATCGTAGATCGCCTCCCAGACTCGCTCGCGCTCGCACTCCAACAGCCAGGTGGTGAGGAATGCGTAGTCGGCCATCGTGCGGGTGAAGCGCGGCGCTCCACTCAGTTGTGGTGCGGGGTCTCCCCATTGCCGAAGTGCGCCCCGGGCGGCTCGACGATCTGCGAGAACCGGATCACGGTGACGATGTCGTCGGGGCCGATCGTGCGGCCGTAGATCTGTTCGAGGAACTTGACCTCGTCCTCGAGCCGGCGGAACTCGGGGTTGTCGTGCTCGATGTCGCGCGGCGAGAGGTCGCTCACCTTCTTCATCTCGACGTCGTCGATGCAGGCGGCGAAGATTTTCTCGCGCGGGCTGTGGCGGAAGCCGACCGTGATCCAGACGACCTGGCCGCGCTCGTACTTGCTCGTCTTGTCGCCGAGTCTGATCGTCGCGGTCTTGCGTCCCCGCTTGAGCTGGTCGACGAAGACGGTCGAGTAGAAGTTGAGTACGTAGATGCCGCCGCGCATGCGGCAGCGAGCGTATCTGACCGGCGCAGGGCGAGCCGCCGGTCCTCTCGACGGGATGGAGCATGAGTTCAAGAAACTTGTGCGTTTCTGTCAGTGGAGCTGCGGCGGCCCAACGCCTATCTTGGACGTCTGTTCGATCCGTGTGTAGCGCCCAGGGGATCGGGTCGATGGGAGGGGGTGTTCGCCGCGAGGCTTCGATTCGGAAAACTTGCAGCTGTGGCAGCCGTGTGTTCGGCTGCCTTCTCCCTGGCCTTCGCCGGCGGCGCCCAAGCGGCGACCTGCGGCGGCAAGCGGGCGACGATTGTCGGCACCGCCGGCAACGACACGATCGTCGGCAAGAAGGCCAGCGACGTGATCTACGGCGGCGGCGGCAACGACACGATCTCCGGCGGGCCGAACGGCAACGACAGGATCTGCGGCGGGCCGGGCGAGGACAAGGTCCACGGCGGGCGCGGCTTCGACGCCCTCTACGGCGACGGCGGCGACGACTACCTCTTCGGCGACTCCGGCTCCGACCACATCGAGGGCGGCGAGGGCAACGACGCGCTCAACGGCGCCGAGGGCAGCGACAGCCTCGTCGGCGGCGCCGGCGATGACGAAATGCGCGGCGTCAAAGGCCCCGACCGCATGGTCGGCGGGGCGGGGGGCGACGTGCTGATCGGCGACAAAGGCAGCGACGAGGCGGTCGGCGACGGGGGCGACGACTGGCTCTTCGGCGACAAGGGCAACGACAAGCTCGAGGGCGGCGCGGGCAGCGACAAAGTCGACGGCGGCGCCGGCGACGACCCGACCCTGGCCGGCGGCGGCGACAGCGACATCGTCCTCGCCGGGACCGGCATCGACAACGCCGACGGCGGCGAGGGCGACGGCGACATCGTCCGCGGCGACAGCGGCACCGACACGCTGAGCGGCGGCGGCGGCGTGCGTGACATCGTCTCCTATGCCAGCGCCACCCGCAGCGGCGTCGTCGTCGACCTCGGCGCCGGCAAGTCGAAAGGCGACGGCCACGACGACCTGCAGGGCTTCGAGGACGTCGTCGGCTCGCCGCAGGGAGACGAGCTCCTCGGCGACGGCGGCGCCAACAGGCTCGACGGCGGCGTCGGCGACGACAGCCTGATGGGCGGCGCCGGCGACGACGAAGCCTTCGGCGGCGCCGGCAGCGACAACTGCGAGCAGTTCTCGGTCGAGCACTCCTGCGGCGTCGAGCCGAATCCGCCCGGCAACGGCACCTTCGTCATCCTCAACCAAGGCCTCGACGGCTCCAGCCTGATCGTCCAGGGCGACGGCGCCGCCGACCACATCCGGATCGCCTTCGGCGCCGGCGGCTGGACGGTCACCGACGACGCCGGGATCTTCGCCGGCGACGGCTGCTCGCAGTCCGGTGGCACGGGCGCGTTCTGTCCGACCGGCGCCGCGACCGGCCTGCTCGTCGTCACCGGCGACGGCGGCAACGACAGCATCGAGATCGACGCCGGCGTTCCCGCCGGGGTCAAGGTGCGCGCCAACGGCAATGCCGGCTCGGACTCGCTCAGCGGCGGTCCCGGCGACGACGTGCTCGAGGCGGGCGAGAACTACAACGGCCCCGACGACGGCAACGACTCGCTGACGGGCAACGCCGGCAGCGACGTGCTCTATGCCGATCCCGGCGGCGACCGGCTCTCCGGCGGCCCCGGCAACGACCTGCTCGTCTCCTCGGTGGCGGTCTGCCAGGGCCACGACTACGACGGCGGCGCCGGCGACGACACGGTCTCCTACGGCCGCTCCGACGCTGCCCTGAAGGTCAGCCTCGGCGGCACGGGCGGTCCCGGCGGCTGCGGCAGGCTCGACCGGGTCGGCGGCGACAACGAGAGCCTCGAGGGCTCCGACGGTCCCGACGTCCTCGTCGGCGACAACGGCGAGAACAGCTTCCTCGGCCACCTCGGCGCCGACACCTTCCTCGGCAAGGGCGGCAACGACTTCATCGACGCGGCCGACGGCAGGGCGGACAGGCTGATCAGCTGCGGCGGCGGCGGGAGCGACGACGTGGTCAAGGACCGCTCCGACCCCCGGCCGATCGGCTGCTGAGCCGGCCTGATCGGCCACAGCGGGCGCGACAGGCTGCGCAACTAGCCCGGGCTGTAGCCCTCCTCGCCGATCAGCGGCACGAAGCGGCAGGGGCCGATCTCCTCGCGACGCAGCTCGTCCCCTCGGCGTTCGAAGACGGTCAACAGGTCGGCGCGCTCGGCGGCGATCGGGACGACGAGCCGGCCGCGGTCGGCGAGCTGACCGAGCAGCGTGCGCGGCGGGGCCGGCGCGGTCGCGTGGACGGCGATCCCCGCGAAGGGCGCTCGCTCGGGCAGGCCGCGGCTGCCGTCGCCGACGAGCAGCTCGACGTTCTCGATCCCGAGCGCGTCGAGCGCGCGGCGTGCTTCCTCGGCGAGCGACTCGTGTCGCTCGATCCCGATCGCCTCGCCGGCGAGCCGAGAGAGGACCGCGGTCGAGTAGCCCGAGCCGGAGCCGATCTCGAGCACCCGCTCCTCGCCGCTCAGCGCCAGCGCCTGGCAGATCGCGGCGACGATCCACGGCTGGGAGATCGTCTGCTCGGCGCCGATCGGCAGCGCCGAGTCGGCGTAGGCGCGGCTGCGGTAGCGCTCCGGCACGAACAGCTCGCGCGGCACCTCCCCCATCGCCGCCAGCACGCGCTCGTCGCCGATGCCGCGGCGGCGCAGCTGCCGCTCGACCATCCGCGCCCGCTGGGTGTCGAAATCAGTCAAGGGCCAATGACGCGACCCAGGGGCCGCCAGGCAAGGACGCAGGGAAGGCCGACGAGGGGAGCGCACTTGTTAGTGCGTGACCCGAGGAAGCCGACCGAGGACGCCGCATGGCGGTTCCTGGGGCCGTCATTTCAGAAGATGTAGTTGCGCAGCTTGTCCGGCGCCAGCACCGTGACCCGGCCGCGGCCGGGGCGGACGACGCCGGCTCGCTCCAGGTCGGCGAGGAAGCGGCTGACGCTCTCGCGCGAGGTGCCGGCGAGCTGCGCCAGGTCGGACTGGTTCATGCGGATCGTGATCTCGCCGCCCGCGGCCGTTCGCGGCGCCTCTTCGGCAACCAGCTGCGAGAGCACGCCGGCGACCCGGCTGGGCACCGTCTGGAAGGACTGGCGCGAGATCCGCTCGTTGGCGGCGCGCAGGCGCCGCACCAGGGCGGCGACGAGCTTCACCGTGATGTCGGGATGGCGGGCGAGCAGGGCGCGCACCTCGCCCGCGGGCAGGGCGAGCAGCTCGCCGTCGCCGAGCGCTTCGACGCTGGCCGAGCGCACCTCGCCGTCGAGCATCGCCAGCTCGCCGAAGATGTCGCCGGGACCGAGGGTGGCCAGGGTGATCGCCCGTCCGTCGGAGTGCTCGCGGGTGACCCGGAAGCTGCCCGAGCGGACGATGTAGCAGGCGTCGGAGTGGTCGCCCTCGTGGAAGACGCGGGTCGCGGCCGGGAAGGAGCGCGGCACCGCCACGTGCGAGAAGCTCTCCAGCTCGTCCTGCTCGAGGTCGGCGAAGAGCGGCACGCTGCGCAGCAGCTCGACCGGGCTGAGGCTCTCCTCCTGATCGGGCACGCCGGGGATTATCGCGCGCCCGACCCGGCGTGCGGCTCTACTCGCCCGCTTGGGCCCTGAGCACCAGGCGCGCCTGGTTGAGGGCGGCGCGGCGGCGCTTGGCTCGCTGGATGGCCTTCTGCCTGCGCTTGCCGTGCCTGGACCGCGGTGAGCTCGAGGCGCCCACCTCGTCCTGGCCGGCGACGCCGGCCGCCGCTGCAACGACGATCGGGGCGGAGCCGACGCCGGTGAGGACGATCGGGGTGGGGCCTTCGCTTTCGCCGAAGAGGCCCAGCGTCGCTTTCTTGACTCCTTCGCTCACCGGCTGGAAGCGGACCTGGAGGGTGCAGGTCGCGTCCGGCACCAGTTCGACGCCGGTGCAGTTCTCGTCGAGGATCTGGAAGCTGCCGATCGCGCCGCCGGCGATCACGGCGATGAACACGCCGCCCGGCATGTTGCCGGTGTTGGAGATCGCGATCTCGCGTACGGTTCCCGGCGATCCCACCCTTGCCACGCCGAAGTCGGTCGTGCTCGCGGCCGGGGCGAAGGTCGCCCGCCCGCCCGTGCCGCTCAGGTCGGCTGCAAACGAGTAGGAGCCGACGTTGACGCTGAACTGCGCGGTGTATTCATCGATGCTGTAGGGGCCGAAGTTGATCTGCGCGTAGCAAGCGTCGCCCGGCTGCAGGGTGGCGCCGTAGCAGTTGCTGTTGCCGGTCCAGAAGGCGCTCGAGCCGGGGCCGCTGATCTGCGGGCCGCCGATCTGGAAGGGTTCGCCACCGACGTTGCGCAGCTGGAAGGTCGCCTGCTGCGAGCCCCAATTGAGCGGCTGCAGGCCGAAGTCGTAGTGGTCCGGTTCGAAGACGAGCTGCGGCGGCGCGGGGGTCCCTTCTTCGCCTTCTTCCGGGGCGGCGGCGGCGAAGCTCGCCGCGGCCAGGGCGACCAGGAGCATCGCCAGGAGGGAGAAGGCAAAGCGGCGGCCTGCGGACTTGGACACATCTTCGAGTGAGTGCATGGACGAGTGATCGACCCACGCGAGCCTGCTCGCGAAGACCGGGCGAGAAAATTCAGCCGCTCGGTTTGGGTACGCCGGTCAGGGCGCCGAGGCGGTGAGCTTCCTGGGGCCGCGGCTGAAGCCGGCGCTGAGCAGGGCCTCCTCGTGGCCGGAGCCGATCACCGGCTCGCCGTCGAGCTTCTCGACGGCGAGCTTCGGCAGGCGGCCCGCCACAACGGCGTCGGCGAGCGCCTGCATCGCCTCCGCCAGCTCGGCGTCGCCGAGCTCGACCAGGCGGAGGATGCTGCGGCCGCCGCGCTCGACGTAGATCAGCGGCTCGCCGTCGCGCACCAGGACGTGGGCGCCGGGCGCCCGACCGGGGCGGCGGCCCGAGGGCGGTTTCGGCCAGGGCAGGGCGGCGCCGTAGGGGTTGGCGGGATCGGTTGCCGCGAGGACCTGGAAGGAGCCGGCGTCTGCGGGCAGCGAGCGCAGCCGCTCGACCGCGCCGGGCAGGGCGAACTGGGCGCCGCCGAGGCCCTCGACGAAGTAGCCGCGGCGGGCGGTGCCGAGCAGCTCGAGGTTGCCGAGCTCGGCGTAGAGGGTCGAGAAACCGCCGGGCACTCCCTCGGCCAGCACCGTCTCGCGGGTGACGATGCCGTAGCGCTCGAGCATCAGCTCGGCCTGGGCGCGCAGCTTCGCGCCCGGCCCGGGGGCGCTCGCGAAGAGCGGCGCGGTCAGCGACCAGCGTCCCTGCACGGCGGCGCCGGAGCCGGAGCGACGGCGGGCGAAGCGACGGCCCTGCCGCTCGCCGGCGGCCACCGAGCGCAGCCGCGGCGACCGCAGCGGCGCGAAGGCGTCGTTGGTCACCTCGCCCGACCAGGCAAGGTCCCAGAGGGCGTCGTGCAGCTCCTCCGGTGGGAACTCGAGATCGGCGAGCAGGTCGAGCCAGAAGGACGGGCCCGCGGCGAGGCGCTCGCGGATCGCCTCGTGCGGCGCCCCCTCGGAGCGCTCCAGCTTGGCGTTGGCCGGCGGCGGCCCGGCGAGGCGGACGTCCTCGCGGAAGTAGAGGGCGACCCGCCCGTCGCCGCGGCCGCGCGCGCCGGCGCCGATCCAGACGAGCTCGCCGCTGGTGCAGAGCTCGTCGAGCCAGGCGGGCGACCAGGCGCCGAGCCGGCGCGGCAGCACGTCCTCCTCCCAGACCTTGGGGGTGAGGGCGACGCCCTGCAGCGGCACCAGCGCGTCGCGCAGCCGGTCGGGCCCGGCGCCGGCCGGGCGGTGGACGTCGACGTTCTGCCAGCTCGGCAGGAAACGAGCGAAGCGGTCGCGCGCGGCGGGCTCGACCTCGCGGCGCAGGTGGGCGAGGCTGGCGCGGCGCACGCGGCGCAGCACGTCGGAGTCGCACCACTCGCGCTCGCTGCCGCCCGGCAGCAGCTCGCCGCGGACCAGCGCCCCTTCTCGCTCCAGCTCGCGCAGCGCCGGGGTCGGGTCGACGCCGTAGCGGGCGGCGAGCTGGGCGGTCGGGAAGGGGCCGTGGGTGCGCGCGTAGCGGCGCACCAGGGCGCGCATCGCGTCGGGGTGGTCCTCGAGGAAGCTCTCCGGCAGGCCGGGCGGCGGCGGAACCCCGAGCGCGTCGCGGTAGAGGCCGGCGTCCTCGCCGGCGACGTAGCGCTCCTCGCCGGCGATGCGAACGGAGGCGACGCGCCGCTCGGCGACGAGCTTCTCCAGCATCGAGGCCGCCGAGTAGCCCTCCGCGACCCGCTCGGCGCACTCCTCCGCGGTCAGGTCGCCGAGGTTGCGGAGGACCTGCTGCAGGGCGTCGCGATCCTGCGCCCGCCCTGCCTCGGCGCGGTGCTGGAGCTGCTCCTCGACCTCGACCAACGCCTCCGGATCGATCAGCTCGCGCAGCTCCTCCTGGCCGAGCAGCTCGCGCAGCAGGTCGCGGTCGAGCGCCAGCGCGGCGGCGCGCCGCTCGGCGCTAGGCGTGTCCCCCTCGTACATGTAGGTCGCCACGTAGTCGAAGAGCAGCGATGAGGCGAAGGGCGAGGCGGTCGGCGTCTCGACCTCGACCAGGCCGAGCTTGCGCGAGTGCAGGTCGGTGAGGATCTGGCGCAGCGAGGGCAGGTCGAGCACGTCGCGCAGGCACTCGCGGTAGGTCTCGAGGATCACCGGGAAGCGGGGGAAGTCGCGGGCGACTTCGAGCAGGCTCTGCGACTTCAGCCGTTGCTGCCAGAGCGGCGTGCGCTTGCCGGGATAGGCACGGGGGATCAGCAGAGCGCGGCCCGCCGCCTCGCGGAAGCGCGCGCCGAACAGCGCCGAGCCGGAGAGCTCGCGCACGACCAGCTCCTCGAGCTCGTCGGGCTCGACCATCACCAGGTCGGCGGACGGCGGGTCGTCGGCGTCGGGCAGGTGGACGACGATTCCGTCGTCGGACCAGATCGCGTCGGCCTCCAGCTCGAGCTCCTCGCGGATCTTCTGCCCCAGCGCCAAGCCCCAGGCGGAATGGACGCGGCCGCCGAAGGGCGAGAGCACGCAGAGCCGCCAATCGCCGATCTCGTCGCGGAAGCGCTCGACCACGATCGTCTCGTCGGAGGGGACGACGCGGGTCGCGGCCTGCTGCTCGCGCAGGTAGGCGACCAGGTTCTCGGCGGCGCGGCGGTCGAGGTCGTACTCCTTGGCCAGCTCCTGCGGCTCGCGCGAGACCGCTTCGCGCGAGAAGGCGCCGATCGCCCGCCCCAGCTCGGCCGGGCGGCCGATCCCGTCGCCCTTCCAGAAGGGCACGGCGCCGGGCAGGCCGGGCGCCGGGGTGACGATCACGCGGTCGCGGGTGATCTCCTCGATCCGCCAGGTCGTCGCGCCGAGCAGGAAGGTCTGGCCGGCGCGCGCCTCGTAGACCATCTCCTCGTCGAGCTCGCCGACCCGGCGGCCGTCGGGAAGGTGGACGCCGTAGAGGCCGCGGTCGGGGATAGTGCCGGCGTTGGTGACGACCAGCTGGCGGGCGCCTTTGCGGCCGTGCATCGTGCCGCGCGTGCGATCCCAGACGATCCGCGGCCGCAGCTCGGCGAAGCGGTCGGAGGGGTAGCGGCCGTCGAGCATGTCGAGCACGTTCTCCAGCTGTTCGCGCGAGAGCTCGCCGAAGGGCTCGGTCGCGGTGACGAGGCGCTCGACCTCGTCGACCTCCCACTCGTCAAGGGCGGCCATCGAGACGAGGTGCTGGGCGAGCACGTCGAGCGGGTTCTGCGGGATCACCGTCTCCTCGATCGCCCCTTCGCGCATGCGGCGGGCGACGACGGCGCACTCGAGCAGGTCGGCGCGGAACTTGGGGAAGATGCGGCCGCGGCTGACCTCGCCCAGCGAGTGTCCGGCGCGGCCGACCCGCTGCAGGCCGCGGCTGACCGACTTCGGCGACTCGACCTGGATCACGAGGTCGACGGCGCCCATGTCGATGCCCAGCTCGAGTGACGAGGTCGCCACGAGGCATGGCAGCCGGCCCGACTTGAGCATCTCCTCGACCACGAGGCGCTCCTCGTGGGACAAGGAGCCGTGGTGGGCTCGGGCGATTTCGACACCCTCGGGGGACGCGGGGGGGGGGGGGGGGGG
>DATDBO010000033.1:0-95426 GCA_036524775.1 Solirubrobacterales bacterium | reverse complement strand
GAGGGCTCGCCGGAGCCTCCCCGCTGTTGCTCCGCCGAGTCCTCCCCCGACTCCCCCACAAGGTGATCGAGCCTCTCCAAAGTCAACGCCAGGTGGCTACCACGCTTCGATTGGGCCACCGCGTGAATCTCGTCGACGATCACAGCCTCGACTCCCGTGAGGATCTCGCGGGCCCCCGAGGAGAGGATCAGGTAGAGCGACTCGGGGGTGGTGATCAGGATGTCGGGCGGCGATTTGCGCATATCGCGCCGCTCTTTCTGGGAGGTGTCACCGGTGCGCAGGCCGACCGAGATGTCGGCGCCGATCCCGCGCAGCGGCGCCCGCAGGTTGCGCTCGATGTCGTAGGAGAGCGCCTTCAGCGGCGAGACGTATACGAGCTTCACGCCCTCGCCCCGATCCCGCTCGCGCGCGAGCTTGTCGATCCCCCAGAGGAAGGCGGCGAGGGTCTTGCCGGAGCCGGTCGGGGCGCAGATCAGCGCGTTGGCGCCGCCCGAGATCGCCTCCCAGCCGCCCGCCTGGGCGGGCGTCGGCCCCTCGAAGGAGGACTCGAACCAGCGCCTGACCTCAGGGCTGAAAGGGGCCAGCGGATCGGGCTTCGCGCTTGCTTTCGGGCGGGTGCTCAACCCACCGATCTTACGCGGCCCGCTATTCGAGCAAGGTCGCCCGGGGCACGATTTCCGGATCGCCGCCGGTCCAGGCGGTGAACTCGTACCAGGCGGGCTTTGCCTCGCGGTTCTCGTTGAGCAGGCCCGCCGAGTCGCAGAACTGGCAGCTCCCGATCGCGTCGGTCCAGGAGAACCACCAGACGCCGCCGATCCGCCACGAGCGGCGGTTCCCGGCGAGCATCGAGAAGGCCTGTGCAAGCTCGCGCGCCTGGCCCCACGGCCCGCGCTCCCAGCGCGACTCGAAACTGGCCGAGCCCCAGCCCAGCTCGGTCACGTACAGCGGCGTCGCGGCGTCGTTGTGGATCCGCATGACGCGGCGCAGGTTGCGGATCTGGGCGCGCATCGCGCCCGCGTCGGCGACGTATGGGTGCAGGCCCACCCCGTCGAAGAACTGCTTGACCCGCCGCGCTCGATAGAGCTCGTTGAGGAAGCGCCCGGAGCCGACGTTGGGGGGGATCTGCAGCGGCCGACCGAAGAAGCCGCCGAGGATCGCTTCGCCCCCGCCGGCGTGGACGACGCGCCCGCTGACCCGCACCAGCTCGGCGAAGCGCTTCGGGTCGGCGCGGCCGAAGGTGACGATGTTCGGCTCGTTCCAGATCTCCCAACGGCGAATCGGCATGTAGGGGAGCGCCTCCTCCCGGTCCTCGTGCCAGAGGGTCCCGCCGTACCCATAGCGCTGGACCGCCCGGCGCAAGAATGACGCCCAGGCGCGCAGCTGCCAGCCGCGCGTCGGTTCGAGCCGCAGCTCCGGCATGACCCAGGGTGGCGAGCCCCAGACGACGGGTAGAACCTCCAACCCGTGTCTCGCCGCCAGTTCGACGTCGCGGTCGAAGCTCTGCCAGTCCGGCTCCGTGGCAAAGGGGCTGAACGGCTCGATCTGCGACCAATAGAGGGGAATCCGCACGCTCCTCACGCCGGCCTCCGCCATCAACTCGAAATCGGAAGCGTGCGTCGCGCCCTGCGGCGAGATGCCGAAGAAGCCGGGCGGCGCATCAGCCGGGGCAGCGGGCGTCGCGGCCAGCAGGCCCAGCGCCGCGCAGGCGGCTGCGAGCGTTCGTCTCATCGCAGTCGAGTCAACACCTCCGCGAGAGAAAGTAGCGTGGCGCGCGGGCTAGGGGGTGCCGCCGGCGAACCTGACGTAAGCCCGCCAGGACGGCTTCGGCACGAAGCCTTTGCTGAACAGCCCGGACCCGTCGCAGAAGTTGCAGGCCCCTTTGAGGTCGTCGACCGAGAACCAGTAGACCCGCTGGATCTGCCATTTGCGCTGTTTCGCCCGCAGCAGACCAAAGGCGCCTTTCAACTGCGCCGCCTGTCCGTTGAGACCCTTGGCGAAGCTGTTGCCGGCGCGCGCAGGCTGCGAGCTCCATCCCAACTCGGTCACCCAGAGCCCCTTGCCGGCGTCACGGTTGACCTTCAACACCTCACGTACTTCTTCGATCCGCGAGGTGAGGTTCTTGTAGCTGCCCGTGTATGGATGCAGGGCATAGCCATGGAACATCGACTTGATCCCCGGCGTGCTGCGGTACATCAGGTCGAGGAAGTCGGCGGCGAAGTAGGCCTGTGGCGGGCCGGCCTCGATTTCCGCCTCGATCGGTCGCGCGAAGAGCCCTCCGAGGATCAGGTGGGCGCCGGGGTCCGCCGCTTTGATCGCGCCGGAGGAGATCTTCACCAGCTTGCCGTACTCGGCCGGGTTCGGCCGCACGACGAAGTACTTGAAGTTGGGCTCGTTCCAGATCTGCCAGGCGCGGATCGGCCGTCTCGGCAGAGTCGGGTTTTCCGTCCAGAAAGTGCCGGTCGGACCGTAGCGTTGGATCACTTGGATGACGAAGTTGCGCCAGCCCGAGCGCTGCACGCCGCTGCGCACGGGCAGGAACTTGGTGGTGCGAAAGCCGCCGGAGCGGGGAACGACAGCCGACGGCACCGCCCAGGTGGGCGCGCCGACCAGGAAGGGCAGGACGTCGATCTGTGCCGCCGCCGCGGCGCCGACCACCGCGTCGGAGCCGGAGAAGTCGTATGGGCCGTTGCGCAGCGGCTGCACGGACCCCCAGGAGATCGCCATGCGGACGCTGTCCACCCCCCCTCTCTTCAGGCGCTGGAACTGTTCCGCGCTGGGGGTGAGTTGTGGGACGACGCCCCAGAAGTTCGCCGGAACGGCCCTCGCCTGACCGGCCAGGATGGCCGCGATCAGAGCGAGGATCGCCAGCGCCGCGCCAAGAACGCGCATGCGCATGCCAAAGGCCATCCGCTCGTGCCCCATCGGGCTAACTCGCCTCGGGCGAGACGGGCGAACCGGTCGAGTCGCGCTGTCGGCGCTGCCTCATCGCCACGACGGCGATCGAGATTGCGGCGAGGACTGCGATCGCGATCAAGATCGGCACCAGCGGGGACGAACCGCCGTTGTCCTCGCTCGATGGGGGGTTCGCCTGTGCCGTAGTGCCTGGCTTGGCGGAGCCGTTGCCCGAGGCCTTGCCCTCGTCCGATTGACCGCCTGGGCTACCCTGGCCCCTGTCCCCGGCCGCACCGTCGGCGCCGCCGGACTTCGAAGATGAGCCGCCCGCAGAAGAGCCACCGTCAGACGATGCCCCCGAGCCGGCCGTCGATCCGCCTTCGCGGTCCTTCGACGAGCTCGCCGAGCCGCCATCGTCGCTAGTGGCCGTCTTGCCAGGTACCGTGGGCGGAGCGTCCTGGTATTGGATCCCGCTGGAGTCGGCCTGAGCTACCACCGGCACGCAGCAGAATGCGACCAGAGCAAGCGTTGACAGAGCGAGCATCCAGCGGACCGGAGCAGGAACCGAGTCTTGGCGCGTCCCAAACATGGCGCGCAAGGTTAGAGGAAAGCGCGGCGCTATTCGCTCCAGTTGCCCTGATCGTGGCTCTGGCGCTCGCCGGTGGGGGCTACGAGCTCGGCTCCCGTCACATCGCCGGCCTGGCGACGTGGCTGGTGATCGTTGCCCTGATCCTGCTCGGCGCCGCGTCCCGGGTCGCTCTGGCCAGGCCCTTCTACTGGGCCGTCGGGCTGATCGGCTGTCTTTTCCTGCTTTCTGCAATTTCGTCCCTCTGGTCGGGCTCAGTTGAGCTGAGCGTGATCGAGGCGGACAGGATCCTGGCCTATCTCGGCTTCTTCCTAGCCGCATTCCTCATCGCCCAAACCGACCAAAGGCGCCAACGTTTCGCTGAAGGCCTGACGATCGCCGTGGGGGCAGTAGCCCTGCTGGGCCTCGGCACGCGCCTGCTGCCGCACGTGCTCGAGTTCGGCGACGCGCTGGGCAGCGGCCCGCGCCTGCGCTATCCGCTGGGCTACTGGAACGCCAACGGAGCGGTCTTCGGAATGGGTGTCGGCCTCGTGCTTTGGTCCACTCGGGCGGCGCTGTCGAGCGCCCTGCGCCTGCTCTCCGTCGCCCTGCTCCCGGCGCTGCTGCTCGCCCTCTACTTCACCTACTCGCGCGGCGGACTGCTCGCGCTGGTCGTCTCGGCGGGCTGCCTGATCGCCCTCTCGCGCGACCGCCTGTGGCTGCTGGGCACGCTCGGCGCAGCGGCGCTCGGGGCCCTGCCGGCGATCCTCGCGGTGCAGTCGCGCCGGGGAATCGCCGACAACCTGGCCGGCCAGGCGACCGTCGACCAGGGCGCGACGGTGCTGCTCGTCCTGCTCGCCGGCACCGTTCTCACCCTGGGCCTGGTCGCGGCCCTGCGCTGGGCCGAGCAACGCGGCGGCGAGCTGACCGGGCGGGCCGTGGAGCTCTCGCGCAATTCGGCGCTCCTCCGGGGCCTCGCCGCAGCCAGCGCGGTGATCGCGATCGGTGTAGCGGTCGCGATCGGCGGTCGCGCCTGGGACCAGTTCTCCAGCTCGGACGTCCAGTTCCCCAACCAGCCCGAGCAGCACTTCTCCGACTTCAGCAGCGCCGGCCGTCACGACTTCTACCGCGTCGCGATCGACGCCTTCGGCGAAAAGCCGATCGTCGGCGGCGGGGCGGGCACCTATGAGTTCGCCTGGGAGCAGCACCGCTCGATCGCCCACCCGGTACACGACGCCCACTCGCTCTACCTGGAGGCATTCGCCGAGCTGGGCGCCGTCGGGGGGCTGCTCGTCCTCGCCCTCGTCGGAGTGCTGCTGTGGACCGGTTTCTCAGCCTGGCGGGCCGCCGCCCACAGGCAGCGAGAGCGCTACGCGGCGCTCTTCGCTGTGATCCTCGCCTTCGCCGTCGTAGCCGCCTTCGACTGGTTCTGGGAGATCGCCGCCCTCGGCGCCGTCTTCTTCCTCGCCGCCGGCGTGCTGGTGGCCGCCCGCTGCCGCCAGCTGGCCGGCCCGAGCCTCGACGCTGCCGAGGGCGAGGGGCAGCGCTTCGGCCTCGCCGTTGCGGGCCTCGCCGTGGCCTGGATCGCGGCGATCGCCCTGATCGGCCCACTCCTGGTCGAGCGCGAGATCGACGCCGGCCAAGATGCGGCCGCCGCCGGCAACTACGCCTCCGCCGTCGGCCACGCGGAAACCGCGCGCTCGATCGAGCCCTTCGCCGCCTCGCCTTACGTCCAGCTCGGCCTGCTCGCCGAGGCCCAGGGCGACTACCCGGCGGCAATCGAACACTACACGCAAGCGATCGACCGCGAGGACCGGAACTGGCAGCTCTACTACCTACGCTCTAGAGTCGAGGAAGAGGCGGGCGACCGGGCCGCCGCGGAATCCGATCTGGAACAGGCCCGCCGACTCAATCCGCTGGAGCAGTGCCTCCGCGGCAGACCGGACTGTGGGTGATCCCGCGATGACGAGCAAGGCGCAGGAGACCGCAACTCGCAAGGACTTGCCGGCACCGCCGGCGGGACCTGACCCGCGGGGCGGTCGGACCGGTGCCGCGACCCGGCTCGGATTGGCCGGCGCACGCGGCGCACGCCGGCGCGGTGCGCTGCTGCGACGCATGTTGGCGAGCGGCGACTGGCTGGCCCTGGTGGCCACGCTCTGCGTCGTCACCGCGGCCAGCTCGGAAACCGACGTCGGCACGCTCTTCTGGGCGGCAATGTTCAGCCCGGTCTGGATCCTGGTGCTGAAGCTGCACGGCCTCTACGACAACGACCACCGCCGGATCCGCCACAGCACCCTCGACGAGATCTCCAGCCTGATCTCGGCGGCGGCCTTGGGCACGCTCGCCCTCGACGGGCTGCTGGCACTCAGCCCGGCCGGACCGCTGGCGGCGGCCGGCGCGATCGCCGTCGGCGTCGGCGCCTTCGTCGGCGCCTTCGCCTCGCGCTCGCTGCTGCGCTTCTTCTGGCATTTGCTGGCCGGGTCCGCGGTGGGTGTCGTCGTCGGTCCGGCGGCCGCCGTCGCCATCGTCGCCCGTCGCGTGGCCACCCACCCCGAGACCCGCCTGCACCTCGTCGGCTACCTCTCCCCGCGCGGCGAGAACGCCGGCGGGGGGCCGGGCCTGCCGTGCCTCGGCACGATCGCCGACATCTCCACCATCGCGCGCGAGCACGAGGTCGAGCGGGTGATCGTGACCGAGCAGGAGATGAGCGAGCCCGCGGCTGAGCGGCTGATCGAGCAGTGCAAGGCCGCCGGCCTGTCCCTCACCTTTCTCCCCCAGCACTTTGGCCTGCTCGGCCCGGGGATCGAGCTCAACCGGCTGGCCGAGCTGCCCGTGCTCGACTTCCGCTTCTCCGACCCGCCGCGCTCGACCGTTGCCCTGAAGCGCAGCATGGACCTGTTCGGCGGCGGCGCCATGCTCCTCCTGCTTGCGCCGCTGCTGGCGGCGATCTCCCTCCTGATCCTGCTCGACTCCGGCCGGCCGGTCCTCTTCCGCCAGCGCCGCGTCGGCAAGGACAGCGTGCCCTTCACCGTCTTCAAGTTCCGCACGATGGTCAAGGGGGCCGAGGAGCAGCTGCGCGAACTGGTCGACCTGGAGAAGCTCGACGAGCCGGCATTCAAGATCGCCGACGACCCGCGCATCACCCGCGCCGGCCGCATGCTGCGCCGCTACAGCTTCGACGAGCTGCCCCAGTTCATCAACGTCGTCCGCGGCGACATGTCGCTGGTCGGGCCGCGGCCCGAGGAGGAGGCGGTGGTCGCCCTCTACGACGAGCGCCAGCGCCTGCGGTTGGGGGTCAAGCCCGGGATGACCGGGCCGATGCAGGTCTACGGCCGCGCCGACCTCACCTTCGAGGAGCGCCTCGCGATGGAGCGCGACTACCTCGACAACATCTCGGTCGCGAGCGACCTGGCGATCCTGCTGCGCACGCCCGCCGCGATCGTCCGCGGCGACGGCGCCTACTGAGCCTTCCGCTGTTCCTTATCCGCAGATGACGGAGAAAAAGAACACCGGAGCGGGGATCGGGCTCGAGGTGGTCGTCGTCAGCCACGGCGCCGAAGCGCTGCTGCGCAACTGCCTGCGCTCGCTGCGCGAGCACCCACCCGAGGGCGAGATGCGGGTTACGGTGGTCGACAGCGGCAGCCCCGACTCGACTCCCGAGATGGTCGCCCGCGAGTTCCCGGAGGTGCGCCTTCTGCGCCGCGACAACATCGGCTTCTCCGCCGCCAACAACGTCGTCCTGCGCGAGAGCGAGGCCCGCGCCGTGTTGCTGCTCAACCCCGACACCGAGGTCTACACGGGGACGCTCGACGCGGCGCTGGCGCGGCTCTGGAGCGAGGAGGGGATCGGCATGGTCGGGGTCAAGCTGGTCACCGAGTCGGGCGAGCTCGACCACGCCTGCAAACGCTCCTTCCCGACCCCGCTCGGCGCCCTCGCCCACTTCACCGGGATCGGCCGGGCCAACGGGGCCTCCGCCACCCTCAGCCAGTACAGGGCGACCGACCTCGACGAGGACGAGCCGGGCGAGGTCGACGCGGTCAACGGCGCCTTCATGCTCTGCCGTACCGAGGCCGTGCGCGAGGTCGGCCTGCTCGACGAGGGCTATTGGCTCTACATGGAGGACCTCGACTGGTGCCGGCGCTTCTGGGACGTCGGCTGGAAGGTCTTCTACGAGCCAGCGGGGACCGCTCTGCACGTCAAGGGCGGCTCCAGCGGCGCCCGCCGCGCGGCGAGGCAGGAGATCGCCTTCCACCGCGGCATGGCCCGCTTCTACCGTCGCTTCGAGGCTGCAAAGCACAACCTAGTCGTCAACGTCGCAGTGTACGCCGGGATTGCAGCCAAACTCGCCACAAGCCTCGCAATCACCGCAGTTGGCCAGATTAGGGGATCGACCTGAGATGGGCGCCCGTGTCAAGGGGGCGGTTGACTTCTTCGCGGGTCATCTTAATCCGCCTTGACTCATTACTACTTGCCTACGCGCAACCCGCGCTGCGATTGGGTTGCTTCAATGCGGCGCGCTCGGCCCCCACCACCAATGACTCAGAGCGTGGTTGTTGTCCTGAGCGAACAGGTCCAACCGGTAGTCTTTACTCCACGCCACCGCCGTTGGACCGGACGAGAGGCTTCCGCCGATTTTTTCCCAGCCGCCCCAGCCGGTGCTCACATCGTACTGCCTGATCCACAAGGCGAAGTCGGATCCCCTCACGGCCACGACCAGGTGACCGGGGGCCGTTGCCGTGATGTCGGGGTCGGACGTGTTGACTCCGCCGAGATTCGTACAGCAATGCCAGGTCCCGTCATACCAGCGATGGCTCAGGGTTTTGTTCGCGTCGCTGTTGAGGGTGACCACGTCGATCCTATTGGCGCCCCACGACACCGCCGCGGGCCCGGAGGCGAGGGTTCCGCCCAGGCTCTCCCAGCTGCCCCAGGTGCCGCTGTTCCACGGCCTGTGCCAGAGGGCATTGTCGGACCCCCTGACAAACATGTCCATGCGGGTCGTGCCCCACGAGGAGAGATCGGGGTCGGACGTGTTGTTGCCGCCGAGGTTGTAGCCGAGCCAGGACCCGTCCCACCACCAGCTGTGCACGGTGGCGTTAGTCAGGCGGGCGATCGCCGTGGCCTTGCCACCTCCCCACGTCGCGCCGGGGCCACCGACTATCGAGCTGGCGACGCTCGACCAGCTGTTCCATTTGAAGTTGTCGTAGCTCCGCGTCCACAGCGCACCATCGCTTCCCCGTGCAAACACCTCAATGTGGCCTTGGCCTGCCGTGAGTGCGTCTGGGTCTGAGGTCGAATAACCGCCGATGTTCTCGCTGTGCCAGCTGTATGGATTTGGGTCAGGGTACGGAGTTGCACCGGTCTGGGCCTGGAATGCATCCCAGGCCGGACGGTAGCTGCCGTCCGACCGGCGCAAGCCAGCGTGATAGTCCCAGGCTTCGCTTGCTGAAACGTCGCGAAAGAAGTACCAGATGAGCAAATTGATGTTCTTTTCGCTGGCGACGCTCTTTATCCAGTTGAAGCTTTCGGTCAAATTCGTCGCCTGCTGTGACTCACTGACCGCTTGATGGCCTGAATCTCCCCAGGGGGATACATTCCATCCCAGCTCAGTGATCCAGAGCTGCTTGTTGCCGAAGTGAGTGCTCAGATTGCTGCGTGCTTCGTTGACATAGGTCTGAACACCGGAAAGACCTTTCTCAAACGAGTATGGGTGAAGAGAGAATGCATCGAAGGCCGACCCAACCGCAAAGCCCTGTTCTTTCTCCAGATCCTTCATCTTCTGCAGGAATTCAGCGACGCTCATTCCATTTGCACCGGCCTTTGAATAGAGACCACCGGTAACGATCTGGGTTGGGGATGCACCCTGAGCTTCGCGAATCTTGTGCGCGCTGCGTACCATGAACTTTGCGTAGTTCTGGGGCTGGGCTTTTTCAACTCCTCCCGCCAAGATCGGATTGTTCGCGGCCAAGTTGGGCTCGTTCCAGATCTCCCAAGCCCCCACGGGATGGTATGGAATGGAGGGATTTTCCGACCAGAAGCTACCGTTGTAGCCAAATCGTTGAACGACAGCTTTCAGGAAAGCTTCCCACTGGCCCCACTCGGGATCTTCTTCCAGCAGAAAGCGATCCGTACCGCTTGGCCTTCCATACAGGTACGGGAGAACAACAATGTCGCGTTCCGCAGTCCATTTGAACATATCTTCAATGTTTTTTTGCGTTCCGGTGCCCCACTGCGCAGCGCTTATTCCCCCGCGGAAGACCGAGATACCGGAGTGATGCATGACGTTCCAGGCGCTTTCTTCTTTCCAGGACTCACCGCCGGACATGAGCCCAATCGATAGAGCCGAAGCATTGGGGACAGCCGCAGAGCAGAGAGCCATGCTCGCCAGAAGGGCGCTGAGGAACAGACGCAGGGGGTGCCGACTTCGTGAACTCCCCTTACCACCGGAGTTCCAAACCCGCCCTGCGTCCATGCTCGTCATCCTTGCCCCCTTGTTCGATCGATTCACGATCATTCTTATTTTCTGCTGCGCTCGACGAGAGTGAGCTCCGACTGAACTCGACTCTCCCCCTGCCTATACGCCCGTTTTTTTCTCACACCCATTGACCGTGTCGATGCCGAGGTCGTAACGGCAGGAATCAGCAGTTCCGGACCCGCCGCCGACGTTGTCAAATTCTTTGTCTTCGGCCGATTCGAGGTTGTCGTTGCCGGCGCGGCCGAAGAGTTCGTCGCCGCTGAGGCGGCCCAGTAGGTTGTTGTCGGCTGGATCCCCGTAGAGCTTGTCGACACCGGTGCTGCCCTCGAGGTCGTCGATGTTGAGGAGTTGGCCGGTTTCCCCCGAGGTGCAGCCTGGTCCTCCTTTGTTGCCCGCGGTACCGGCTTCGAGGTCCGCGACGACACCCGTTCCACCGACGGAGACGGGGAGCTTCGCCCATGACGTGCTGTTTACGGCCGCGCCGTCGCCGCTTCCGGATTCGGCCCCTTGAAGGACATCTCCTTCGCAGTTGACGGCGGAGAGCAAGAGATCGTTGCCGTTGCCGCCCTGGAGGTTGTCTTGGCCCTCGTTGTTGATCAGGGCGTCGTCGTAGCCGAAGGCTTTGAGAACGTCGTTGCCGTTCCCGTTCCCGTCCACCAGCATGTCCTCCGAGCTGCCTCCCCCGAGGACTTCGTCGTCCCCTTCCCCCCCCAGCATCACGGGAGTCGTCGTCTCAGGGAAGCCGGAAAGGGCGAGCCGGTCGTTGCCGTCCATTCCGGCAAGGGTGATCGAGTCGAGCGGCTTTGGCAGGGTGCATTTGACTTTCGTGGCTTCGTAGGCGCAGTTGGTCGAAGCGGCATCGCCGCTCGTATCGAAAGACGCCGATTCCCCTTCGGTCGTGAAGGTCACGTATCCAGTCCCACCTTCGAGGCTGTAGGCCGCATTCACACGGTCGGTGCCAATGCTCCCCGTCAGAAAGAGCTGGACCCAGCTCAAAGCCGCGGGCACGCTGGTGGCCATGAAGCCGACGCTTATCTTGCTGCGGTCCCGCTGGACCACGCTTTCACTCGATCCGCTGCACTGGTTCGGTGTCTCCACATCACCGGCACAATTGTTCGTGCCGCCCTGACCGAAGACTGTGTCGCTGCCTTCGCCCCCGCGGATAAAGTCGCCGTCGGGCCCACCGTAGATTTCGTCGTCACCCCCCATGCCGTCGATGACGTCGGCCCCGCCGCCGCCATCGATCCGGTTGGCGCCGCTGGACCCGACGATGTCGTCGGAAAACGGCGTGCCTATGACATTCTCGAAGCCGCCGACCGCGATGCTGTCCAACCCACCGCCGTAGCGGGCGTCGTTGTTGCAGGCCTGATGGCCTTCACAGCTGGAGCCGTCGAGATAGAGCCTGACTCCCCGCTCCTCGCTGTCGGCATCCGCCGGAAAACCGGAGGCGGACACCGAACCGTGGAAGCCTGGTGTGACTCCGCTCGCGAAGCTCAGGGTATCGGTACCGCTGGCGCCAGTGTCTTCGATCGAGTCGATCGTGCCGTCACCGCGGGTCAGGTCGCTTTCCTGGTTCCCGTTGACCGTGTCCGTACCGAGACCCCCCGAAAGCAGGTCGTTGCCCGCCCCGCCCGAGATCAGCGACTCATCCCCGACCCCGCCAAAAAGCTCGTCGTTGCCAGCGTTACCCTTGAGGATGTCATTGCCGCGCTGACCGAAGATCCGGTCGTTTCCGGAGCTGCCAATCAGTTCCTGACTACCGTCCCCGCCATAGCAGGACACACCGGCTTTGCATTCTTTCTGGGTAATGCTCGCCGTCGCGAACCCCGCTCGCTGTGCGCTTCCCTCGGGGACAGGCTGATACTGGACTCCCGCGTCCTGCGGCGGGATCACCCCGGTCTCGATCACCGGCAGTTCGCCATAGATCGCGTCGTCACCCGCTCCTGCGTCGACTATCTCGACGTTGGGATTGGCGAAGATCACGTCGTCGCCTTCACCGCCAATGACTTCGCGTACCAATGGAGAGGTGACAACGATCCGATCCGCACAAGCACTTCCCGACACTCGTGTGCCGTCGACGCTCGTCGTCGTCCGCGCGTTGGCCGGTCCCGGCTGCGCGCAAGGCGATGCAGCGCTCGCGCCAACTTGCAGCGCAGTCATCAAACCCGCGACCAACGCGGAAAATGCCCCAGCGGTGAATCCAACTCGGCCTCGCCTGCTCAACTGCCTCTCCCCCTGCCCAGGACGCCCCCTGTGCGCGTCCGCTGACGATCTAGGTTGAGTGCGAGCGTCTCAGCCGACCTGCTCCGGGCACCTTGTCAATGTGTTGGCCTCAACCTCACATCGTGTGAGCTTGGACCGTCGAAAACAACGTGTCTCTACTTTTCAGCCCAGCCAGCGCCGGAGGCACTAGGGAGAGCCTCAAGCTGCTCGAGATGAAGCGCCGCCTCCATCTCGGCCGCACAGGCGTGCAGAGGGCAGCCGAGTCGGTCTTCGATGGTGCGCAGTCGCTGGGCGACGGTCTGGCGACTGACGCCAAGGGCTATCCCGGCGGATGACGCGTTTCTCTCGCGACTGAAGTAAGCGCGAAGCGTTTCCCGAGCTGTGCGACCTCCGTCGCGGTCCGCCTCCAGCGGGACAAGAAAGAGCTGGCGCAGCGAGGCCGACAGGGTCTGGTCTTGAAGCATCGAAGCCTGAAGCGGCACTTTCGCGTAGCGAACGACGCGATCTCCACGACGCAGTCCTACGGGCAGGGCGGCAGCGGCCTGGAGATGGGAGAGCCTCCAGCCCGCAAGGTGCCGAGAGGGCTCTCCCATTGCCAAGCAACCGTCCGTCGGCATGCGCTCGACGGCCAGCAGTTGCACCTCTGTTGTCTCCAGCCTACGCCTACCCCCGAGCCAGGCCCAGACCGCGTCTTCCCCTCGGGAAACCTGAAGGAGACGGCGGTCGGCAGCCTTGGCCAGTTCCTGGACCGCCTCCGCAGCGCCAGCGCCTCTCGCGATCAGGCCAATGTGCCACGAGTCGAAGTTGTACGCGAGCTCAGCAGTATCGGCCGGGTTACCATCAAGGTGTTGCTCGACGAGCTGTGCGCGACGCGATTCTCCGGATTGCGCTCGGAGTTCGACCTCACGGGAATACTCCTGGCTGATCTCCTTGACGAGGACTTCGAAAAGTCGGTTGAGGTGCTGACGCAGCCGCGCCGATTGTCTTGCGACCGCTGATGTGCTCTCGGCCTCCTGGTCGAGAAATTCGATCAGGATGAGAAAGCCGGCGACGTAACGCCGCAGGACTGTGTTGAGACTGACTCCATTGCGCGCAGCAAGGCGGGCTCGGGAGTACAGCGAGAGCGGAATCGGTGGAAACTTCTCTCCATCGATAGCCGCCATCGCAAAGTCAATGGTCTCCGAGACTGCACCTCGGAGACCACCGGTGTGCTCGGGATCTGACATTTCGGCCGGATCGGCAATCGCACAGACCCTGGCGAGGGCGGTCTGCTCGATCTCGGGGCGGCGCTCTACGAGGCGATTGCGAAGCGCGTATTGCGCACGCAACGACGACTCTCTGTCTGAATACAAGCAAGGTAGACTATAGGAAATCCATGATCTGCCGAAACCGGCTGGACAGAGAGAAATCGTGGATCAGGGTTCGGTCGCGTCCGGTGCAGCGAGGGGGTCACCGCGCTGCCCGGGAGTCCGGGCAGCGCTCGGTTTAGATCTGGGTCGCGATCAGGCCGATCAGGGCGGCGAGCATCAGGCCGCAGAACTGAATCAGCAGCAGCTGTATGCGGTCGAAACGTTCGTTGAGGCGCTCGAAGCCGGCTTTCATCTCCTGCCGCAGTTCGCGGAGGTCCTCATCGACCCGTTTGACCGTGGCGTCGAGGGCGTCCATCTTGTCGTCGTTCCAACGCTCGAGCATCACGGGCATGATTGCACCTTAAAGGTTTCGGTGGTGACTGGGGCGTACGCGGAGACCATGGGATCGCTCGCAGGCATCGCACAACCCCAAGTCTGTTGCACACCGAGACTCTCCCCCCTTCTAGACGACGACGCGCGGATCTCCCGCAACGTCCGTGCTTTCGAGCGGCCCGAGGATCGCCATGCTCACTCGGCCTGGGGCGTCAACGTTCAGAACGGCAGCGAGTCGACGACCTCGGCGAGCTTCGGGGCCGCCTTGTCGCGCTCGGAGAGGAGCGGCTCCTCGACCGGCCACTCGACCCCCACGTCGGGGTCGTCCCAGGCGATGCCGGACTCGGTGGCGGGGTCGTAGAGGCTGGAGAGCAGGTAGGAGACGTCGGCCTCTTCGCTCAGAACCGCGAAGCCGTGGCCGAAGCCGACCGGGACGTAGAGCTGACGGTGCCGCTCGTCGTCGAGCTCGTAGCCCTCCCACTGGCCGAAGGTGGGCGAGTCGCGGCGCAGGTCGACGGCGACGTCGAAGATCTTCCCACGCGTGCAGCGGACCAGCTTCGCCTGCCCCGGCGCGGTCTGGAAGTGCAGGCCGCGCAGCGTCCCCCTGGAGGAGCGCGAGTGGTTGTGCTGGACGAACTCGACATCGATCCCAAGCTCGGCCCAAGCGTCGGCACGGTAGGTCTCGACCATGAAGCCTCGCGAATCGCCGTGGACCTGCGGCTCGACCAGGACGACGCCCTCGAGCGTCGTATCGAGACGAACTGGCATCAGCCGAGCGCTTTGCCGTACTGGCGCTCGTAGTACTCGCGGTACTCGCCGGATCGGATCGGGCCCCACCACTCCTCGTTGTCGCGGTACCACTGCACGGTCCGCTCGAGGCCCTCGGCGAAGTGGACCTGGGCCTCCCAGCCGAGCTCGCCCTTCAGCTTCTCGGAGGAGAGCGAGTAGCGGCGGTCGTGGCCGGGGCGGTCCGCGACGTACTCGATCTGCGACTCCTCGGCGCCGGTCAGCTCGATCACCCGCTTGACCACCTCGATGTTCTCGCACTCGTCGGGGCCGCCCACGTTGTAGGCCTCGCCGGCGCGGCCATTGGTCAGGACCGCGTGGATGCCGCGGCAGAAGTCCTCGACGTAGAGCCAGTTGCGCACTTGCCTTCCATCTCCGTACACAGGCAGCGGATCGCCATGTATTGCGTTCAAGACCATCAGAGGAATCAGCTTCTCCGGGTATTGGCGTGGCCCGTAGTTGTTGGAGCCGCGCACGATCGAGGCGTCGATCCCGTAGGTGTGGACGTGGGCGGAGACGAGCAGGTCCCCGGCGGTCTTGGTCGCCGAGTAGGGCGAGGAGGGGTCGAGCGGCGAGGTCTCGGTGAAGGAGCCCGACTCGATCGAGCCGTAGACCTCGTCGGTGGAGACCTGCAGGTAGCGCTCGACGCCCAGCTCGCGGGCGGCGTCGAGCAGAGTCCCGGTGCCGATCACGTGGGTGCGGGCGAAGGCGTCCTGGTCGTCGATCGAGCGGTCGACGTGCGACTCGGCGGCGAAGTTGACGACGGCGTCGCAGCCCTGCATCGCCTCGCGCACGACCGCCGGGTCCTCGATCGCGCCGACGACGAGGTCGGTCCCCTCGGGCAGGTTCTCGCGCCGCCCCGCATAGGTCAGCTTGTCGAGCACCCGCAACTCGTGCTCGTCGCCGATCAGGCGCACGTAGGTCGAGCCGATGAAGCCGGCGGCGCCGGTGACGAGGATCCTCACGCCGCCGCCTCGGTCTCGGCGCGTCGCTGGGAGAGGTAGGCGGCAAGGCCGTCCTGCCAGGAGGGCAGCTCGATCGCGTGCTCGCGCTGGCTCGTCAGCGCCGAGTAGGGCGGACGGGGGGCCGGGCGGCCGAGCATGTCGGTGGTCGCTGACATCACTTTGCACTCGACCTTCGCCTGGTCGAAGATCTCGCGCGCGAACTCATACCAGGAGCAGGCGCCGGCCGCGGCCATGTGGTGGATGCCGAACTCGACCCCCTCGATCAGGCGGACGATGCCGTAGGCGAGGTGCCAGGTGTAGGTCGGCGAGCCGACCTGGTCGCGGACGACGAGGACCTCGCCGTGGTCGGCGGCGAGGCGCAGCATCGTCTCGACGAAGTTGTGCCCGCCGGTGCCGAACAGCCAGGCTGAGCGGACGACGAAGTGGCGCTTGTTGGCGGCCCGGGTCGCCTCCTCGCCAGCCAGCTTGCCGCGGCCGTAGGCCGAGAGCGGCGCCGTCTGGTCGGTCTCGACGTATGGCGCCCCCTTGCTGCCGTCGAAGACGTAGTCGCTGGAGACGTAGACGACCGAGGCGCCGACCGAGGCGGCCGCCGCGGCGACGTTGCCGGCGCCGCCGCCGTTGATCCGCGTCGCCTCCTCCTCGGACTCCTCGGCGCCGTCGACGTCGGTCCAAGCGGCGCAGTTGATCGCCACGTCGGGCCGCTCCAGCTCGAACTTCGCCGCGACCGCAGCCTCGTCGGCGACGTCGAGCTCGGCGTGGCCGAAGCCGACCACGTCGTGGCCGGCGTTGCCGGCGGCGAGCATCACGTCGCGGCCGAGCATCCCGGCAGCGCCGGTGACCAGTAGCTTCACCGCCGGGCCCCCATCAGACGAGCTTGATCTCGGACTTGTCGCCGACCAGCATGCGCAGCGTCTTCGGCATGCCCTTGCTGCGGGTCAGCTTCACTTCGCGGCCGAGCAGGCTGGCCTCCATCCGCGTGCCGAGGTCCTCGACCACCGAGCCCGAGAGGACGATCGAGTGCTCGATCTCGGAGCGGCAGATGCGCACGTTCTCGCCGATCGACGTGTAGGGGCCGACGTAGGCGTCCTCGATCCGGGCGCCGGCGCCGATCACCGCCGGGCCGCGCACGACCGAGCCGCTCAGGTGGGCGCCCGCCTCGATCACGACCCGGCCCTCGACCCGGCTCGCCTCGTCGACCTCGCCCTCGACGCGCGGCTCGATCTCCTCCAGCACGAGCCGGTTGGCCTCGAGCATGTCGGCGAGCTGGCCGGTGTCCTTCCACCAACCGCTGACCACCTCGGACTGGACCCTGTGGCCGTCCTCGATCAGGCTCTGGATCGCCTCGGTGATCTCCAGCTCGCCGCGCCAGGAGGGCTCCAGCGCCCTGGCCGCCTCGAAGATCGCCGACTGGAAGAGGTAGACGCCGACCAGGGCGAGGTTGGACGGCGGGTCCTTCGGCTTCTCGACAAGGCGGACGACGTGGTCGCCGTCGAGCTCGGCGACGCCGTAGTGCTCGGGCTCCGCGACGGGCGTGAGCAGGATCAGCGCGTCGGGCTCGGACTCGCGGAAGCTGGCGACGAGGCCGCGCAGGCCGTCGGCCAAGAGGTTGTCGCCGAGGTACATCACGAAGGGCGAGCCGGCGAGGAACTCCTCCGCGGTGAGCACCGCGTGGGCCAGCCCGGCCGGCTCGTCCTGGACGATGTAGGTGATCTCGGCGCCGAACCGGGAGCCGTCGCCGGCGGCAGCGCGGATCTCGTCCCCCGTCTCCGGCGCGATGATGATCCCGATCTCCTTCACCCCGGCGTCGACCAGGGCCTCGATCCCGTAGAAGAGCACGGGCTTGTTGGCGACGGGCACGAGCTGCTTCGCCGAGGTGTGGGTGATCGGGCGCAGACGGGTGCCCGCCCCACCCGAGAGAATCAATCCCTTCAAGGGCTCCATGCGAGGCTGCAACCCTACTGCGCCGGAAGATCGTGCGACCCGCCATCTACATACCCACCTTCAACGGCCGCGAGCGGCTCTCCGGAGCGCTGCGGCGCCTCGCCGAGCAGAGCCGGCCGGCCGACGTCGTCGTGGTCGACAACGGCTCGGCCGACGGGACGCCGGCGATGGTGCGGGAGGAGTTCCCGGAAGTCTCGCTGCTGGAGCTGGAACGCAACCTTGGCTTCGGTCCGGCGCTGAACCGGGCGGTGGCCGAGCAGCCGGCAGACCCGGTGATCCTGCTCAACGACGACGCCGAGGCCGAGCCGCGCTTCGTCGAGGCGCTGCTCGACGCCGCGGCCGGGGGGGCGGAGTGCGTCGCCGGCGTGCTCGTCCAGGGGGCGAACCCGGCCCTGATCGACTCCGCCGGCGTGGTCGCCGACCGCACGTTGATGGGCTTCGACTACCTGCACGGCGAGCCGATCGCGACGGCAGCGGCGACGCCCGACCCGCTCGGTCCCACCGGCGCGGCGGCGCTTTACCGGCTCGACGCCTTCCGCGCCGCGGGCGGGTTCGACGAGCGCATCTTCCTCTACTACGAGGACCTCGACCTGGCTCTGCGCCTGCGGGCGGCCGGGGGGCGCTGCCGGCTCGCCGCCGAGGCTCGCGCCGTACACGCCTACTCCGCCGGCCTCGGCGCGGGCAGCGGCGCGAAGTACGCCCGCACCGGCTGGAGCCGCGGCTACATGCTGCGTCGCTACGGTGCGATGGCCGAGCCACGCGGCGCTCTGCGAGCGATCGCCGCAGAGGCGGCGATCTGCGCCGGCCAGTTGCTGCGCGACCGCACGGCGAAGGGTTTCGGCGGCCGCCTTCGCGGCTGGCGCGACGCCGCCGGCCTCGAGCCCCGCGCGGTCCCCGAGGGGGCACTGCTCGACATCTCCCTGCGCGAAGCGCTGGCGCTGCGCCGCCGCCGCCGCGGCTAACGGCCGAGCCAGCGCCGGGCTCCGGCCAGGTCGCCGCTCTCGCGCAGGCAGCGACGCTCGCGCAGCAGGCGCGGCAACCGAGCGAGCGCGGCGAGCTTGCCGCGCAGCGTCGCCAGGAAGCGGCGCTCGCGCGCGGCGCGCAGCAGCGAGCCGGCCTCGACCGCGGCGATCCGCGGCAGGGCCGCGAGCGGCATGAACTTGACCTGCGTGGCGAGCCGGTTGCGCGCGACCAGGCGCGCGTTCTCGGCCCCGGGCCGCTCGAAGCCGGCCAACCAGGCCGCGTTGCCGACGTGCCATGCGACCGCCGCGGGCACGTAGGCGAAGCGCCGCCCGGCGATCCGCGCGCGGACATTCAGGTCGACGTCCTCGTAGAAGGCGAAGTAGGACTCGTCGTAGCCGCCGAGCTGCTCGAACAGCTCGCGCCGCAGCAGGCAGGCGGCTCCGCAGACGCCGAAGACCTCGCCCCCGTCCGCAGCCTCCGGCTGCTGCTCCTCCCCCATCCCCAGCTCGTAGGCCCGGCCGTCGCCGGTCAGCGCCTGGCCGGCGCTGTAGAGGCGGGCGGAGTCGGTAGAGCGCGGCGCGCCGGGGGCATCCCCCAGCTGCAGGATGCGCGGCTGCACTCCGCCCAGGGAGGGATCGGTCTCCAGCGCGTCGAGCAGGGCCCCGATGCAGCCCCGCTCCAGAACGGTGTCGGCGTTGAGGACGAGGATCGCCGCCGCCCGCGTCCGCGCGACGCCGAGGTTCACCGCGGCGGCGAAGCCGACGTTCTCGGGCAGGAGGACGTGCGGCACCCCCTCCCGCTGCAGGTACTCGGCGGAGCCGTCGGTCGAGCCGTTGTCGACTACAAGCAGCTCCAGCTCCGCTCCCTGCTCCGCCAGCGACTCGAGGCAACCGGGCAGGAAGCGCAGCGTGTTCCAGCTCGGGATGACGACCCCCGCCGAGCTCAGTTTCCCATCGGAACGTAATCCCGTCCCGGCTCGAGCGGCTGCAGCTCGATCCCCTCCTCATCGACCAGATAGTCGTAGCCGATCGCCTGCCACTCGTTGCTCGGGTCGAGGCGCCGGTAGCGCTCGACCCGCGCCTCGCGATCCTCTGCCCGGATCATCCGCAGGTGGTACAGGCGCAGATCCGCCGTCCTGTATTCGCCGTCGGGCGGCGGCCAGGGGGCCCAGATCTGGTGCAGGCGCCGATCGTCGAACCGGTGCCCGCGATCGGCTTCGAACAGGCACGCCTTGCGCTTTTGGCCCCAGAGCCCGTCGACACGGACGCGGTCGTGGGCCCCCCACAGCTCACGAAAGGGGACCCAGAGCGCGAGCCCGCCCTCCGCCTCGGCTATCGCGATCTCGCCTTCGGCACGCTGCCGGAACCGGCGCTCGACACGCTCGTCGACGTCGATGCCCAGCAACCAGGCCGGACCGTGGTCCCAGGCCGCTTCGACCAGCGCCCGGTGGTTCTTGTCGTCCTCCAGCTCCCCTTGCGCACCCGCGGGAATCGAGAGCAGATCGACCAGCAGCGGCTGCGATTCGACGAAGGCGCGCGACTCGTCGGTCGACTGGTCGTCGAGGGCGATCACCCCGTCGACCTGGCCGGCCAGATTCTCGAACAGGCCGACAAGGAAACGCATCTCGTTGCGGAAAGGGACGAGGGCCAGCAGGCGCCGCCTCTCGCGTCGGCGTCGGAGGAGCTTCGGCACGCGCATCGGGGCTCCACGCTACCGTTCCGCGGCGTGCCGACGACCGCGACAGCTATCGAGGTCGAGGGGCTGCACAAGTCGTTCCGCATACCGACCCACCGGGTCGACTCGCTCAAAGAGCGGATCGTGCGGCCCTTCTCCGCCCGCGATTACCGTGAGCTCCACGCCCTCGACGGCGTCTCCTTCGATATTCGCGAGGGCGAGTTCTTCGGCATCGTCGGCCGCAATGGCTCCGGTAAGAGCACGCTGCTGAAGCTGCTGGCGAGCATCTACAAGGCCGACGCCGGCACGATCAGGATGGCCGGCCGCCTGGCGCCGTTCATCGAGCTGGGCGTCGGCTTCAACCTCGAGCTGACCGCCCGCGAGAACGTCGTCCTCAACGGCGTGATGATGGGTCTCGCCCCGCAGGAGGCCCGCGACCGCCTCGACGCCGTGCTCGAGTTCGCCGAGCTCGAGGGGTTCGTCGACCTGAAGCTGAAGAACTACTCCTCGGGGATGCTGGTGCGGCTCGCCTTCTCGCTGATGATGGAGGTCGACGCCGACGTGCTGCTGATCGACGAGGTGCTGGCCGTCGGCGACGCCGCCTTTCAGCAGAAATGCAACGACGCCTTCCACGAGATGAAAGCGCAGGGCAAAACGGTCGTCCTGGTTACCCACGACATGGCTACCGTGGAGGCGTTCTGCCACCGTGCGCTGCTGATCGACGGCGGCGAGATCCTGCACGTGGGCGACCCGGCCGAGGTCGGACGTCACTACCTCCAGCTCAACTTCGAAAGGGGGAGCGACGCCGGCGGTCAGCCCTCCTCCGAGGCCAGCGACGAGGTGCGCCTGCTCGACGCCTGGATCGAGGACGAGGGCGGGACTCGCCTGTTCAGCCTCGGGCACGGCGAACCGATCCGGCTGAGGGTCTCGCTCAAGGCGATGCGCGATCTCCCCGGAATCGGCCTGGGCTTCATCATCGCCAACGCCGACGGCGTCGGCGTCTTCCAGTTCGGCGCCCCCATCTCCAAGAACGGCTCCAGGCCGCTTTCCGCCGGCGACCGCGTCGAGCTCAGCGTCGAGGTCGAGAACCTGCTCGCGCCCGGCCGCTACTTCATCCATACCGGGGTCAACCGGGTCGGCGGCGGCGTCGCCCTCTACGTCCACAACTCGGTCGACTTCGTCGTCTACGGCGGCGAGCCGCAGTCGCGGGGCATTGTCGCCCTGCCCTTCTCCCACAGCGCGAAGGTCACGGAGGAAGGCGGGCGGTGACGGCCTCGTCCGACACGGGGCCGCTGCGCGAGGTCCGCGGTCCGTCCGCCCTGGGCGGCGGCCTGCGCCGCTTCTCCGATCTGCTCTGGCTGATCTCCGTCACCGAATTCAAGCGCGTGTACTTCGGCACCGTCCTCGGCTACATCTGGTCGCTGGTGCGGCCGCTGATGCTGTTCGGCGTGCTGCTCTTCGTCTTCACCCAGATCTTCAAAATCGGCAGCGACATCGCCGAGTTCTACCCCGTGCTGCTGCTCGTCGGCATCGTCCTCTTCACCTACTTCTCGGAAGCGACGCAGAGCTCGGTCACCTCGGTCGTGACCCAGGAGGGAGTGGTGCGCAAGACCCAGTTCCCACGCCTGGTGATCCCGCTCTCGACCGCCCTCACCGGCGCCTTCAACCTCGGCCTCAACCTGATCGTCGTCCTCGTCTTCGTCCTCGCCTACGGCGTCGAGCCGAGCTGGAGCTGGCTGCTCGTGCCCTTCGCCCTGCTGGCGTTGCTCGTCTTCACCGCCGCGGCGAGCATGGCGCTCTCGGTTCTCTACGTGCGCTTCCGCGACGTGGCGATCATCTGGACCGTCGTCTCCCAGGTGCTCTTCTACGCCACCCCGGTCCTCTACCCGATCGAAGCGCTGGGTGACGAAACCCTCGAACACGTGCTGATGGTGAACCCGCTGGCGCCGATCTTCGAGCAGGTGCGCGTCTGGCTGCTCGAACCGGGCGCGCCCACCGCCGCCGAGGCGGCAGGCGGGGCGGCCGGATTGATTCCGGCCGCGGTCATCTACGTCGGCGTCTGCGTATTCGCGGTCTGGATCTTCAATCGCGAAGCTCCGCGGATCGCCGAGGAGCTTTGACCGCGGTCTAGCGACAGACCCGGGCCTGCTGTGAGGCCTCGACGCGCAGGTACCACGGGTACCCGGGGGCACGGTCGCGGGGGATTCGCAGCGTCGTCACCGAGCCGCCGGGGGCGCCTTCGGTGATCACCGGGTATTCGCCCGTGGCGAAGCGGCGTAGCGAGAAGCCTGCGTGCGGCCCCGGGGCCAGCTCGATTCGCGTCAGGCCGGCCGAGATGCGCAACTCCTCGGGCGATGACGGGTCCCCCACCGGCAGCGCAACGCAGTTCTCGCCGGGGCTGGCAGGGTCGTAGGCGTCGAGCCGCGTGAAGGTCGAGAGCGGCAGCGCCTGCGAGAGCACGATGTCCGCCTGGCGCCGTCCGTAGTCGGGGGCGTCGGCGAGCTCCGCGGGCGTGTAGGCCGGCGACCCGTACTCCTCGACCGCAGGCAGATACTTGGCAACCTGGACGTCGATCAGGGTGGTCGTCCCGGCGACCTCCGTGTTCAGCGAGAACTCCGGGGCGACCGTTCGCTTGGCGATTTCGATCGCGGCGAGATCCGCCTGGGTGAGCACCGATTGCTGTCTCAGCGAATCCCTGCCATTCTCGAGCACCACCACGTTGACCGCCACCGCGGCCACCGTCACGACCGCACCGGTGGCCAGGGCGCGGCGGCCGAAGCTCACGCCTTGGAGCAGGTTGGCGAGGAGGAGCAGGACGAACACGGCGCCTACGTACTGGTAGCGGCTGGAGCTCGGATCGCGGCCGGGGATTTGATTGAAGGCAGTGAGGAACCAGTTCGCAGCGGCCGCGGCCGCGACGGGCCAGAAGCCGGGCGGGAGCCCGGGCCTGCGGATCTGCCGGTAGGCGAAGGCAACGACCAGGGCAACGAGGATCACTCTCCCCCAGACCGGGTCCGGCGAGCCGTCGAATGGACTCGTGCCGAGGCCGAGCAGCGAGCCCGCCGCCGCCGCAACCGATTCGAAGACGTAGCGAGGCGAGGCGAGAACGTTGCGCAACGACACATGCGTTTCGGCATCGGACCCCCAACCGAGGTACCAGAGCCCGAATAGCAGCGCCGGGACGAGGACAAGGTAGGCACGACCGAGGCCCAGGCGGCGGCGCTTCTGCACCACGTCGACGGCGGCGGCCGCGGCAAAGGGAAGGCCGACGCCGGAACAGCCGATGCTCAGGCAGAGGCAGGCGCAGGCGCCGACATCGCCGCGGGCGTCTTCGCGGTCGAGCAGGAGCAGCATCGCCAGGCCGAAGAGGACAGAGCCGGCCAGGGTGAGCTCGAAGGGCCAGAGCAAAACCTCCCACGCGGGCCCGAGGAAGAGCAGCAGGACGGCGCCGAAGAGAGCCGGCCAGGGGCCGAGCCGGCGCCTGACGTAGAGGAAGAGCAGGAGGGCGGCGGCTGCCAGGCAGAGCGCCAGGATGACGTATTCGGGTCGCGCCGAGCTCATCCCGAAGAGCCGCAGGAGAAGCTGCTCGACGGCCACCGGGACGGCGACGAGGTGCTCGTTGTGCGGAGTAAGCAGCGTGTCTGCGGAGAGGTCGCGCCGGTTCATCAAGAACTCCCAGGTGTCCTGTAGGAAGGTGAACTCCCAGGTGAAGAGCAGCAGCAGCGCGGTCGAGCCGGCAAGAGCGGCGGCGAGCAGCACTGCGGGCGCGTTGCGTCTCCCCCAGTCCATGGCGGGGCGGAAGTGTATTGACGGGGCTAGACTGCGCCGGGATGTCCGAGCAGGCAACGTCGACGGGCTCTCGCCCGCCCGAGGAGCTGAGCGAGTCCGAGCTGCGCGCCGAGATCGCCGACCAGCGGGAGGAAATTCTGCGGCTGCGCGACCTCCTGGTCAGCAAGGACGCCGAGCTCGGCGCCGCCAAGGGCCGCCTCGCCGAGCTTGACGACCGCTCGCAGCGGATCGCCGGCGCCGCCGGGCGGATCGAATCCCGCCTCCCGGGCCTCGGCAAGCTGATCGGGACCGCTCTGCGCATGTTGCAGGCCCAGCGACGCTAGCCAGCAGTAACCGTGCCGCGCTTCTCGATCCTCACGCCCGTCCACGAAACCCAGGCCGAGGTCCTGCGCAAGACGCTGCGCTCGGTACGGCGCCAGAGCTTCGCCGATTGGGAGCTCTGCCTGGTCGACGACTGCTCGTCGCAGTCGCACGTGCGCCAGATCCTCGAGAAGGCGCAGGTAGCCGATCGGCGCATCCGCTACGAGCGCCGCGAGATCAACGGCGGCATCGTCGCCGCCTCCAACGACGCGCTCGCGATGGCGAGTGGCGATTTCGTCGCCCTGCTCGACCACGACGACGAGCTGCACCCGGACGCCCTCGCCCACGTCGCCGCGGCGCTCGACCGCAACCCCGAGGCCGACTACGTCTACACCGACGAGGACAAGATCGACCTGCGCGGGCGACACTCCCAGCCCTTCTTCAAGCCCGACTGGTCGCCCGAGCGGCTGCGCACGCAGATGTACACCTGCCACTTCAGCGTGCTGCGGCGTTCGCTGGTCGACGAGGTCGGCGGCTTCGACGCCAAGTTCGAGGGCTCCCAGGACTGGGACCTGGTGCTGAAGGTGACCGAGCGGGCGCGCGATGTGGTCCACGTGCCCAAGGTGCTCTACCACTGGCGCCTCCTCGACACCTCGGCCGCCGCGGCCGCCGCGGCCAAGCCGTGGGCCTTCGAGGCCGGGCCGCGGGCCGTGCAGGCCCACTGCGACCGCATCGGCCTGCCCGCTGCGGTCGAGCAGGACGCCGCCGACCCCGGCGTCCTCCACCTGCGGCCGAAGCTGACCGAGCAGCCGCTGGTCAGCATCGTCATCCCCACCGGCGGCCAGGTGCGCGACGTGCGCTTCGAGCCCGTGGTCCTCGTCGTCAACTGCGTTCGCAGCATCGTCGAGCGCTCGACCTACGAGAACTACGAGATCGTCTGCGTCGTCGACGAGGATCTCGATCCGGCGGTGGTGGAGGAGCTGGAGGCGATTGCCGGCGATTGCCTCCGCCTGGTCAAGTTCAGCGGCCCCTTCGACTTCTCGGCCAAGATCAACCGCGGGGCGATCCAGAGCCGTGGAAAGCACCTGCTGCTGCTCAACGACGACATCGACGTCACCACCCCGGAGTGGATCGAGCGCATGGTGATGTACTCCGAGCGCGACGGGATCGGGGCCGTCGGCGCCAAGCTCGTCTGGGGCGACACGCGCCTCCAGCACGTCGGCCTCAGCTTCGAATACGGCCTTCCCGGCCACCTCTACCGGGGCTTCTCCGGCGATTTCACCGGCTACATGAACGACGTCCTCATCGCCCGCAACTGCCTCGCCGTGACCGGCGCCTGCCTGATGACCCGCCGCGAGCTGTTCGAAGAGCTGGGTGGCCTGACGGCGGAGTTCCCGGTCAACTTCAACGACGTCGACTACTGCCTCAAGGTCCACGCCGGCGGTCGCCGCATCGTCTACGACCCCGATCTGGTCCTCTTCCACTTCGAGTCCTCGAGCCGCAACGCCGAGGTCGAGAAGTGGGAGTTCGAACGGCTGGTCGACCGCTGGCGCGTCTACGCCGCCGTCGACCCGTACAACAATCCGAACCTGCACCGGGGGGTGCCGCGCATCACCTCCCACTTCGGCTGGGCTCGCCGCCAGCTGCCGCGCCCACGGCGGCGGCGTCAGTCGGCCTGAAGCCGGACGGATCGACGGCTGCCTGCGGCTTATCCGCCTCGTCCTCCCGCATGGCGACGATCGCAAAGCCGGCGAGGCCAGCGGCGGCGAGGAGCAGGTACAGCGGCGAGTAGGCGCTGTCGGAGGGCGGATCGAGCGCGGGCGCGTAGAGCGCCAGGGTGAGGAGCACAGCGGCGCCGGCGAGGCCGAGAGCGAAGCGGGGGAACGTCGCCCGCAGGCCGGCGATGGCGCCGGCGACCCCCAGCAGCGGCAGCAGGTAGGAGCTGATGTGGACCAGAGTCCTGTCTTCGGGGCCGCCGAAGACCAGCAGCCCCCAGACAACCGAGCCGAGCGCGAAGACCGCGAAGCAGGTGAGCGCGAAGCTCCACTCGGCGCCGTGGCGTGGACCACGAACCCGCGCAATCGCCATTGCCACGGGCGCCAACAGCAGCAGCCCCAGCGAAGGCAGTAGGTAGAAGAAGAAGACGCTCCGAAACGCCCGCGCGATTTCCCCGATATCGCCGCTGCGAACTGCGTTCTCCAGGGTGTCCCAGGCCGCCACCCCGCCCACCATCGTTTCGAAGTTTTCGACCTTGTTGTCGATCGTGCCCCCGACGCCGGCTTCGTCGTAGGCGTCCACGACCGCCTCTGAGGTGCTGCGGTCGTCGATCGCGAGCGCGCTGGCCAGCGTCCACTTGGTGAGGCGATTGCCAGGCGGGTCGTCGTATTTCTGGAAGGCCGCCCAAGACCCCATCAGCACGGCTCCTACCGCCAGGCCCACCCCCAGCCAGCGCAGGCTTGGCAGGCCGCGGTAGGCAGCGAGGAGAGCGAGCGGGACGATGCCGAACACGCTCGACCCATGGCCGAGCATGGCCAGCCCACAGAGCCCCGCGATCAGCGCCGCTGCCCAGAGGCTGCGGCGCACCTCGCTCCAGAGCGGGGTCGTCACCAGCGCCGCAACGGCCAACAGCATCGCCGCGGGCAGAAGCTTCGGCCAGACGAAGAAGGCGTTGACGATCGTCAGGGCGCTTACCAGCGCCGTCGCCATCACCAGGCCGCGGGTGACGCGGCCGATCCTCGCCGCGAGCAGCAGCGCCCAGAGTCCGACGATCCACAGCTGCTGCAGCACCACGCCGAGCACCTGGTAGCTGAGCCCGTCGCCGTCCCAGCCGAAGGGGCGCTGGGAGAGGGCGTACCCGACCTGCAGCGGCGGCCTGTCGCTGGAGTGCCATTCGCCGGGGAAGATCGCCGGCACGCCATCGTGCCCGTTCGCAAAGAACCAATCGGCGAAGAACCTGGGAATCTCGTTGTCGGGCGGCAGCGGATGCGAGAAGCGGGTGGCAGCCGTCGCCAGCGGGGTCTCGGCGCCACCGTGCGCGAAGCCGAGGAAGAGGACGAAGGCCGAGCCGAGCGCCCATAGCGCCAACGGCACTGCGAGGCTGCGGAGCAGCGCGCGGTTCAGGTGGCCGCCGTAGAGCGAGAGGCAGACAAGCACGATCGAACCGAAGAGGACGAGGTAGGAGAAGCTTTCCCCGAGGAGACGGTCGCCGTAGTAGGCCCAGAAACCGAGGATCCCGACCACTCCACTGGCGGCGAGGCCGATGGCCAGCAGGACCGGCACGCGACGCACACCGCACCGGGCGGCAAAGAGGAATGCGGCGGCGAGGGGCAGTCCAGTGAGGGTCAGATGCGCGACCAGGAGCAGGACGATGGGCGGTAGATTCGCATATAAACCGCCCCTCGATGAACTACGAGCGCCTCTACAGCTTCCGCTTTCGCGACATCGACCAGGACGGCAGAATCGCCGTTTGGCAGGAGATCGGCCCTCACGTCCACGGGCTGATGGGGAGCCCGCAGAAGGTCCTCGATCCGGCCGCGGGACGGGGCGAGTTCATCGGTGCCGTGCCGGCCCAGGAGACCTGGGCGATCGACGAGGTCAGCTATCCGGAGGCCGTCCACAAGCCCGACACCAGGGTTGTAACCGCTTCGATCATGGATGCGGAGCTGCCCGAGGACCACTTCGACGGTGTCTTCGTCTCCAACTTCCTCGAGCACCTGCACACGCAGGAGGCGATTGCCTCCTTTCTCGAAAAGATGCACGCCGCGATGGAGGAGGGGGGCCGGATCGCGATCATGGGGCCCAACTACCGCTACTGCTCGGACGAGTACTGGGACTGCGCGGATCACTACGTCGCCCTCACCCACGTCGCGATCGAAGAGCACCTCTACGCGGCCGGCTTCGAGCCTGTGCGGGTCATCCCCCGCTACCTTCCGTACTCCTTCCGGGGGATCCTCCCCCCCTCGCCGCGGCTGACGGGCCTCTATCTGAAGCTGCCGTTCGCCTGGCGCCTGCTAGGCAAGCAGTTCCTCGTGATCGGCCGCAAGGAAGCCTAGGTGGACAGCTTGTCGCCGCTCCTCGTCGAGGGCGGCTGCGAGCGGCCGACGCGATAGTCGCCGCGGCTGAGCGTGTGCTCGAGCCAGACATAGAGGACGATGAAGAGGTAGCGGCTGCCCATCTCTTTCATCGCCAGCTTCGCCTCGCCGCTGGTGCGGTTGGTCCAATTGGTCGGGATCACTTCGTAGCTGTGGCCCCTGACGATCGCCTTCAGCGGCATCTCCACGGTCAGGTTGAAGTGCTTGGAGAGCAGCGGCTGGATCGTCTCGATCACCTCGCGCCGGTAGCCCTTGAAGGCGTTGGTCGTGTCGTTGTAGTGATGGCGGAAGAGGATGCGGATGAACCAGTTGGCGAGCCGGTTGATCGTCAGCTTCAGCCGCGGGTAGTCGTGCATCTGCGCCCCTGGGACGAAGCGCGACCCGAAGGCGCAGTCCCAACCTTCCTCCATCAGCCGGTAGTAGCGGACGAGGTCCTCCGGGTCGTCGGAAGCGTCGGCCATCGCGATCACCACAGCGTCGCCCGCGAAGACGTCGAGGCCTGCCCTGATTGCCATCCCGAAGCCCTTTTCGTAGTGGGACGGGTGGCAGCGCACGCGCGGGTTGGCGGCGCCGATCGCTTCCACCACGGCGGCGGTCGAGTCTTCGCTGCCGTCGTCGACGACGACGATCTCGTACTCGATCGACTCACGGTCGAGCACGGCGACGAAGCCTTCGACGGTCTTGCCGACCGAGCCCTCCTCGTTCTGGGCCGGGATGACTACCGAGAGCTTCACGCGGCTGCAGCCGTCCAGCGCTCGACGTTCTGCTGGTGCATCTCGCCCAGGATGTCCTCGACGCCGTAGCGCAGCGACCAGCCCGGGTAGTCGACTTCGAAAGGCGCCAGGTCGGAGATCCACCAGCGGTGGTCGCCGATCCGCGGCTCCTCGCCCATCTCCCACTCCAACTCCCGGCCGGAGATCCGCTCGCAGATCTCGATCGCCTCGAGCATCGAGCAGTTGCTGGCGCGGCCGCCGCCGATGTTGTAGACGGCGGCTGGGCGGGGGTCGCGGCGGTAGGCGTCGAAGGCGGCGATCAGGTCGGCGCTGTGGATGTTGTCGCGCACCTGCTTGCCGGCGTAGCCGAAGACGGTGTAGGGGGTGCCGGTGACCGTGCACTTCATCAGGTAGGCGAGGAAGCCGTGCAGCTTGGCGCCGGCGTGCTGGGGACCGGTCAGGCAACCGCCGCGGAAGCAGACGGTGGGCATCTCGAAATAGCGGCCGTACTCCTGCACGAGCAGGTCGGCGGCGGCCTTGGAGACGCCGAAGAGCGAGTGGGTCGAGGAGTCGATCGACATCGAGGTGTCGATGCCGCGGTTGTAGCGGTGCGACTCGGGCAGCTCGAGGCGCATCTCCAACTCCTCCAGCGGCAGGAAGTTGGGCGTGTCGCCGTAGACCTTGTTGGTCGAGCAGAAGACGAACGGGGCCTCGGGGCAGTGGGCGCGGGCCGCCTCGAGCAGGTTGAGCGTGCCGTTGGCGTTGACGCCGAAGTCGGTCTGCGGGTCGCTCGCCGCCCAGTCGTGCGAGGGCTGCGCGGCGGTATGGACGACCAGCTCGATCGCCTTGCCATGGCCGGCGAAGATCCGCTCGACCGCGTCGCGGTCGCGGATGTCGACGCTCTCGCTGCGGAACTCCGGATGAGCCTCGACGAGGCGATCGGTGACGTGCGCGGTCGAGGCCTCGGGGCCGAAGAAGCTCGCCCGCATGTCGTTCTCGAGGCCGACCACGTCGAATCCCTCGCCGACGAAGTGGCCCACCGCCTCGGAGCCGATCAGCCCTCCAGAGCCCGTGACGATCGCAACCGGCATCTGCCTACCCCTTCTCCCCTGTCGGGGCGTCGATGTTCAGCGCCGTCGCAATCCGCTCCTCGTCGCCGGCGATCCACTCGTGGATGTCGGCGAGAACCTGCTCCGCGCTTCGCCGCGGGCGCCACTCGTCCAGGCCGAACAGTCTTGCGCAGTCGGAGATGTAGATCGGGACGTCGCCCGCCCGCGTCTCCGCCACCGCCTCGATCGGCACCTCGTTGCCGGTCAGCTCGCGACAGATCGCGGTCGTCTCCAGCAGCGAGAGGCTGCACTCGCGACCGCCGCCGACGTTGACCGTGCGGCCGTCCCACTGCTCGGGGGCGAGTAGCTGGCGCTCGACCAGGTCGACCAGATCCTCGACGTGGAGCAGGTCGCGAACCTGCTTGCCGGCGCCGCCGAAGCCGATGTAGGAGAGCGGCCGCTCGAAGTGGTGGGCGAGCATCCAGTGGGTGAAGACCCCCTGGTCGACCTTGCCCATCTGCCAGGGGCCGGCGATCACGCCGCAGCGGTCGACCACGGCCCGCAGGCCGAAGGCCGCCCGGTACTCCTCGATCAACAGCTCGGCGGCGAGCTTGGTCGTGCCATAGAGGGTGCGGGCGCCTGCGAGCGGGAAGTCCTCCGAGATCCCGGCCGACGAGGTGCCGACGACCGGCTGCCCGGCCGCCAGCTCGAAGCGCGTCTCCGCCTCCTCCAACGCCAGCCCAAGCTGCGGCGCGACCGGGTAGACGCGGCTGGTCGAGAGGAAGAGGACGAAGGCGTCCGCCCGCCGCGCTGCCTCGAGGCAGTTGTAAGCGCCGGTGAGGTTGGTGTGCACGAGGTAGGTGGTGTCCCCGTCAACCCCTGACATCACCGACGGCTCGGCCGAGCACTCGACCAGTGCCGACAGTGAGCCGAACTGCCCCAGGTCGCCGGGCTCGCGCACATCCCCCCTGACGAACTCGACCCCGGCTGCTTCCAGCCGCGGAAGGTTCAGCTCCGAGCCGCGCCGGTAGAGGTTGTCCAGGGCGACGATCTCCCACTCCGGAAGGCGCGACGCGAGCGCGACCGCCAGGTTGGAGCCGACGAAGCCGGCGCCGCCGGTGACCAGCAGGCGATTCAAGAGCCGCGAGGGTATCGCGGAAGCATGAACTGGAATTCGCCGACTTCCTCGACGGTGCGGAAGTCGTCGAGCACGTAGCGCACAAGGGGCCGGTCGGGGGGAGGCTCCCCGCCCAGCCAAAGTGCCGCCAGAGCATCGTTGCGGATCGCGCAGGGACGAGGCGAGGCGCGCAGCTCGTCGACGATGCGCTGCTGGCGCTCGCTATCGAGCGCCTTGATCCAGACCCCCGGCGCGGCGGGCGGGGGGGGGTCGATCCCAGACCAAAGGTAGAGGCTATTGACGTTCGGGTAGCCGATGAAGTCAGTGCAGCGGTAGCGGTGCAGCAGGCCGACGAGCCGCGTGTAGCTCTCGCGGTCGGCCTGCGAGAGGTGGAGCTGGCCGGCGCCGTCGAAGGGCAGCGGCTTCTGGTCGCGGTAGACCGTTGCGCTGTTGCCGATCGGGCGCAGGAGCGAGTCGATCGCGAAGATGCTCGCGAGGGCGACGAGGACGACCGCCACGACGAGGCCGAAGCGCTCCGAGGCCAGCCGCGCGCGCGCGGCGCTCCAACGGCGCAGGGAGGTCAGCGCGTCCGCCAGCAGCAGCGCGCCGACCGGGACGAAGGTAAGCGAGGCGATCCCCATCTGGCTGCCGGCCACGGGGTAAACCTGCAGCGCCTCGGCAATCGCCAGGGCGGGCAGGAGCACGCGGAGGAAGGACTTGTAGGGCGGCTCCGAGGCGCCCGCGGGAGGGATCGCGGCGATCCAGACCAGGACCATCGGCAGCGAGTCGGGATTGCCGGGGGAGGGATTGAAGGCGAGCGGCGCGATCTTCGCTACCGAGAGCCATATCGCCAGCCCGGCGATCGCGCGCACCAGGCCCGGCCAGATCGACGTCTCCCCTACCTCCCCTCTGGAGCGCAGCCCCACCCATAGCGCCGCACCGGCGACAGCGGCGACAGCCCAATCGACGACGGCCGGCGACATCGGGAACTGGCTGACGAGGACGTCGCGCACCCGCAGCCCCTCGGTGACCATGCCGTCGTAGACGTCCGACGGCGAGGTCCCGTTGAGGACGATCGCGAGCATGATCGCGACGAAGGCGAGGGCGAAGCCCGCCACCGCGCCGCGCAGCCAGCGAACAAGGCCCTGCTTCCCGTCCTCGGCGGGCCTCAACGGCCAGGCGGCGACCACGAGCGCGGCCATGGCGAGCATCTGGACCAGAACCATGTCGCGCACCCAGCCGAGGTCAAGGTCGCGGCCGGCGACGAAGAGCGGCAGCACGAGCACCGCCGCGATGGCCGGCCAGCTCAGCCAGCGGCGCCTCCGCAGCGGCTCGGCCGTGAGTGCGGCGGCGAGCACGACGGCGGCGATCGCGTAGGCGCCGAGGTTGACCTTGGTGAGGAAGAGGGCGGCGATGAGCGCCCCTCCCACGGCCCCCGCCCAGAGGGGGCGGGGAGTGGGGCCGAAGACGGCGAGCAGGACGAAGGCACCCAGCAGAAAGACGCAGAGGACCTGCGGATGGAGCGTCTCGCCCGCGAGGACGTAGAGGCTGGCAAAGGCGGCGATCATGCCGGTCACCCCCAGGGCAAGGCGTCCCGTCAGGCGCTGGGTGGCCAGCCCGAAGAGGAAGCTGGTGAGGACCCAGAGGACTACCACGATCGAACGGCTGGCGTCGGTGGTCACCTCCTGGCCCGTGAGCGCGAACAGGCCACCGAAGGCCTCGTAGTAGAAGGGTCCGTAGGGCGAGTAGACGTCGCGGTAGAGGGTGTCGCCCTGGGCGAACGCCTGCAGCGTCACCAGCACGGTTCCCTCGTCGTCGTACGGCGTCCAGACGGTGAACGCGGTCAGGTAGGCGGCCACGGCGGCCGCCATCGCGACCAGCGCGTAGGTGAGGATCGAGACGATGGCCGGGTCCTCCAGCGTGGATCGCCACCCGCGGCGCGTATCCGATCGCTCAGGCGATCCATTTCCGGCAGAGGCTCGGGTCAAGACCGGGGCACGATATAGGCAGGCTCATCTGCAAGGATCGGGCGCCTTGAGAGAGAGCGCATACCGTGAGCATTACGAGGTCGAGGATCGCCACTGGTGGTTCCGGGGCCGTTGGGCAGTCGTCGAGGCGATGCTCTCGCGGACCGACCTTCCGACGCGGCCGCGCATCCTCGACGCCGGTTGCGGCACCGGGGGCAATCTCGAGCGCTACTCGCGCATGGGCGACGCCACCGGCGTCGACCCCTCACCCGACGCGGTCCGCTTCTGCCACGAGCGCGGCTTCGGCTCGGTGCGCGAGGCGGTGCTCGAGTCGCTGCCCTTCGCGGGCGAGAGCTTCGACCTGATCGCCGCGACCGACGTGATCGAGCACATCGCCGCCGAGGAGCAGGCGCTTCGCGAGCTGCGCCGGGTCGCCGCGCCGGACGGCGTCCTGCTGCTCACCGTCCCCGCCTACATGTGGATGTGGACCGAGGAGGACGAGAACCTCCACCACAAGCGCCGCTACACGCGCTCCCGTCTGCGGCAGGCAGTCGAGCTGGCTGGCTGGCAGCCGCAGGTCGTCACCTATTTCAACACGATTCTGCTGCCGCCGATCGCTCTGGCCCGCCGCCTGCAGAGGCGCTCGTCGAACGGAAAGAAGGCGGACCTGGAGCGGACGCCCGCCTCGCTCGACGGGCCGCTCTCGCTGCCGATGCGCTTCGAGGCGCGCCTGATCCGCGCCGGCGCCACCCTGCCCGCGGGCGTCTCAGTCGGAATCGTCTGCCGGAACCTCGGTTAGCGGTCGCCGGGAGCTCGGCGTTCGCGCCGGGAAGCGCCCGGCTCTGAGCCGATAGGCGAGACCACCGACGCCCTTCAGCATCTCCACACTGGCCGCAGCTACGCGCACGCTCGAGCGCGGATCGTGCATGTAGAGGATCGGCACCTCGGCGATCTTCAGGTCCGCCTGGTCGGCGCGCATCAGCAGCTCGACGTCGAATGCGAAACCCGGGCAGGTCTGCTTGGCGAGCAGGCGCTTTGCCTCTGCCGCAGGGAAGAGCTTGAAGCCATTCTGGGTGTCGCGAAGGCGCAGTCCCGTCAGCAGACGGACGGTGGCATTGAAGGTGTTGCCAAGGACTTTGCGGTGACGGGGGCCGCGCTCGACCACGGCGCCGGCGACCGCGCGCGAGCCGATCGCGATGTCGGCGCCCTCACGGATCGCGGCCGTCAGCTTCGGCAGCTCCTCGAGCGGGGTCGAGAGATCGACATCAGCGAGCAGCACGTACTCGCCCCGCGCCCGTGCGACTCCGGCGGCGAAGGCGGCGCCCTTGCCGCGGTTCTGCGCAAACTCGAGCACGGGCGTGACCAGCGCCGCGCCTGGCTCGACCTCTGCCAGCATCTCGCGAGTGCGGTCGGTGCTGCCGTCGTCGACGATCAGCGTCTCGATCAGCTCCAGCCCCGCACGCTCGGCTGCCGCTCGGGCGGTCTTGTCGAGCGTCTCCAGCAGCGCCGGCAGGCGCGCCTCCTCGTTGTAGGCGGGGATCACCAGCGAGAGCGTCGCCGGTGCAGCGGGGCTGGGGGGCGCTGAGGTCACGTCTCCCACCGCCGCAACGATAGAGAGGTGAGGGTCAGGCCTGCGGTGTGCGGAGCTCTGGGCGCCTACGACCCAGAGCGGGTCCGGCGGCTCGCGGTCGCACTCGATCCCCGCGCGCGGGTCGTCCACGAGGACGGACGGTCGATCCTGGCGCTCGACCGCGAGCCGCTGCGCTGGGGCGGGCCAGGCCGGTGCGGTCTCGGCTGGATCGAGGGCGACACCTGGCCGCGTGGGCCGGGCCCGTCTGATTGGCAGGAGACGGCCCGACGGGGAGCCTGCGGGCTGGTGGTCGACGGCCAGCGACGCTTCGTTCACTCCGCCGTCAACGGGCTCGCTCCGATCTACTGGATTGACGACGGTCGGGCGACCTACTTCTCCTCCCGGATCGACCCGCTCGTCCGCTCCGCGCCACGGCTGCTCTCGATCGATTGGGACGCCTGGGCCTCGATCCTCGCCCTGCGCTATCCCCTGGGCGAGCGCACGCCGTTCGCCGAGATCCGCCGGCTGGGGCCGTTCTCGACCCTGCGCCGGCGCTTCGCCGGCCCGCGACCGCGGGCGCACCGCTGGCCGTGGGCGGAGATCGAACCGCATCTGAGCCTCGACACGGGGGCGGAGGCGACCGCTTCGGCCCTGCGGGAATCGCTCGAGGCGCTGAGCGGAAGCGTCATCTGCCCGCTCAGCGGCGGCCGCGACTCGCGCCTCCTGCTCAGCGTCCTCGCGGCGGCCGGGCGTACCTCGCTCACGGCGTTGACGGTCGGCGACGACGAGGGGGCGCCGTTCGAGGAGGACCTCGCTGCAGCTGTCGCCGGGACGCTGGGGGTCGAGCACGAGCGCATCGGCGCCCTCGTCGAGGACTACCCGGCCGACTGGGAGGAGCGGGCGCGTCGGGTCGAGCACCAGTTCGTCGACCACGCCTGGCTGGTGCCACTCGCCCGCCGGATCGCGGGCACGGGCTCGCCGGTGCTCGACGGCATCGCGCTCGACACCCTGATGCAGACGGGAACGCGTTTCCACACGCCGGAGGTCCTCGACCTGAGCGATCCGCGCACCTCCAGCGAAGCCCTGTTCGAGAGCCTGCGCCGTTACGGCCAAGGGCAGCTCGCCCTCGCCGAGGGCCTCCGGCAACCGATCCTCGAGCGCAGCCGCGCTCAGTTCATCGCCGTGGCTAAGCCCTTCGAGGGACATCCGTCACAGCCGAACCTGGCGCTCTACGCGAGCCGCACCGTGCGCGGTATCTCGACCTACCCGGGCGGCCTGCTCGGAGCCGGCGCGGCGGTGCTCGTACCCGGCGCGCAGGACCCGGTCGCCTCCGCCATCCTCGCGGTGCCCTCGGCGGCGAAAGGCGCCGCCGGCCTGCAGGCGGCGGTGCAGCGGCTCGTCGACCCGCGGGTAGCAGAGCTTCCCTCGACCGGCGAGATGCCACGGGCCACCCCCCACCTGCCGCGCCGCTGGCGCTCGGAGCCTGCGCTGGCCGCGCACCGACGGCGCCTTGCCGAAGGCCCGTTCACTCCCTACCTCTCCCCCGACCTGCTCGGCTGGCTCAACGACCCCGGACGCGGGGAGCTCACTCCCGATCTGCGCCTGGGGATGGAGGCGGTGAGCCTGCTGCACTCGTGGTGGCATCGCTACAGGGAGCATCTGCGCGAGGTGAACCCAATCGACCTGCTCGCCTGAGCGAGCGACGGAGGCCCGCGCCCAGGGCCCCGAGCGCACGCAGCGGCCGGGTGAGGCGCCAGCTTGCGCTGGCCTCGTAGGTGCGGCCTACTTCGTCCGCCACAGTCCGGCGCGCCTCGGCGATCTTCTCCTCGTTCTGGGTGAGCAGGTCGCGCAGGTGCGCGTTCTCATGCACGAGGCCGTTGATTTCCAGCTGGGCGCGCCACTCCAGACGCACGAGGCGGGCCATCTCGTCGAGCGCCACGCGAGGGCGAGGCGGCGGCTCGACGAGACGCTCGAACAGCGCGACCAGCTCCTGCGCGTGGCCGCTCGCTTTGTGATGCGCCATCGCCAGGTCGTGGTTGACCGGACCCATCGAAGCCGAGTAGCGCCGCAGGTCGTCGCCCAAGCGGGCGAGGTCGATGGCCGCCCGGCCTGCGCTTCCGGCGAACCCGTCCGCCTCGATCGCCGCGTAGGAGTCCGCCGTGACCCAGCCATCACCGCCCTTCCAGTCGAACACGTAGGCCGCCCGCCCCATCGCCATCGCCTCGAGGATCGAGCGGCCGTACCCGATCACGATGTCGGCCCCGGCAAGCGCCGGCCGCACGTCGCTGGTTCGTCCGGAGAGACCGCCGAGCCGGACCAGCTCCAGCCCCGCCTCCGCACAGGCCGCCTCGAGCATCTCGATGCGGTCGGCATGGGGAGTGTTACTCAGCATCAGCGCCCGACCGGGGACCTCCGGCAGCGCGCCGCGCGCGGCGAAGCGCACCATGTCGATCGGCTGCCGCAGCCGTACGATCTCGACCTCGATCGCGAAGCTCCGCATGCGCGCGGCAACGCGATCGTTGAGGGCGACGACCGCGCCGACGGCGCCGTCGAGCTGCGGCGGCGCCTGCAGGTCGAACTTGGCGCTGTGGGCGACGAAGAGCTGCGTCAGCTCGGGGCGACGGCCGGCGATCTGGTGACTGACGCCGCTGTCCTGGACCAGGGCGGCATCGTATTCGCCGTCGAGTGCCTCGTCCCTCGCCACGGCGATGGCTCGCTCGCTCGCGGCCTCAACACCGCCTTCCGGTTCGGGCGTGTAGATGACGGACTCGTGGCCGAGCCGGTCGAGCTGCTCGGCAACGGTAAGCAGATAGGACTCGCTGCCGCCCAGACCAAGGTGGTTGGTGGCGAGCAGGAGCCTCATCGAGGCATTACGGCCGCGGGCGGCCGCGGGTCAGGCCTACGAAGGCGTGCCAGGCGGGCTTGGGCTTGAAGCGCGAGCCGCGCCGAAAGAGTCCGGTCGAGTCGCAGAAGCTGCAGGATCCCGCGATGTCCTTCCAAGTGAACCAGTAGGTGCCCTTCAAATTGAGTCGCCGGCGGTTCTCCAACAGGTACGAGTAGGAGTCGCGGAGCTGGCGCACCTGTCCCTGGACCCCCTGCTCGAAGGCGACCTGGTGGAAGTTATCCTGCGAGCCCCAGCCCATCTCGGTGATATAGAGGGCGGCGCGCCGGTCGCGGTTTTCGACCGCGACATCGCGCATCTGCTCCGCCATTTCCGCCAGCGTTTCCGCGTCGACTGCGTACGGATGGAGGGCGATGGCGTCGAAGTCGGCCTTGACGCCAGGCACCGCGTAGAGCCTCTCGAGGAAGTCGGCGGCATCCATGCCGCGTCGGCCACTCTCGTCGGGTTCGCCGAAGAGGCCGCTGAGCAGGATGGTCGCGCGACCGTCTACCGATTTGACGGCACGCCGGGCGAGTTTGAGCGTTTGTGCGTAGCGGGACACCGATACGGGGAAGGCGAAGTAGAAGAAGTTCGCCTCGTTCCAGATCTGCCAGGTGCGGATCGGCATCCGCGGCAGCGGTTCGGCGCTGCCGGGACCGTGCTCGACCCAGAAGCTCCCGCGCGGGCCATAGCGTTCGACTGCGGCGCTCACGAAGGCGCTCCAGGCTTCGCGCCGGCGGGCATTGGAGACGGGCAACGTCGTGTACTTGCGGGCGAGCCAGCTCGGCGTCGCGTAGAGGAAGGGCAACACGGTGAGGCGCTGACGGGCGGCGGCTGCAACCACTTCGTCCGTGCTGGTCCAGACATAGCCGCCGGTCCGGGTCGGCTGCAATCCTCCCCAGGCGAAGGGCCAGCGCACACTGCCGATCCGCGCCGCGCGCATGTATTCGGCGTCGGTGTCGGTCAGGCCGGTCTGCGGCGCGATCCCGAAGAACGACGGCGGCGCGCTCGGCACGGCGCGCTCGGCGCCGCTGGCCGCCGGTAGGAACGCGGTGGCGCAGGCGAGGACGATCGCTGCTGTCAGCTTGAGTCTCATTCGACGAACCCGGAGAGGCGTTGGCGGAGACTTCTAACACGGCGGACGGTCTCCTGTTGCGACGGGCACAATCGCCGAGCCGCAATCAGTCGCTCAGCGACCGGCCTTCCCGCTGAGGCGCATCAGCGGCGTGCGCCAGATCGCCTCGGTGACGATCGAGCGGCCCATCTTCGAGGAGCCGGCGCGGCGGTCGCGGAAGACGATCGGGACCTCGACGACCTTGAACCCACGGCGGCTCGCCCGGTAGGTCAACTCGACCTGGAAGGCATAACCGCGCGACTGGACCGAGTCGAGGTCGATCGCCTCCAAGACCTCGCGGCGAAAGCACTTGAAGCCGCCGGTCAGGTCCCGCACGCCAAGGCCGAGGACGAGACGTGCGTAGGTGCTGCCGCCACGGCTGATCGCCCTCCGCAGCGCCGTCCACTCGGTCACGCCACCGCCCTCGACGTAGCGGGAGCCCAGCACCAGGTCCGCCCTCTGGGCTGCCTCGAGGAGGCGTGGCAGGTAGGCAGGATCGTGGGAGAAATCGGAGTCCATCTCGAGCACGAGCCCCGCTCCCTCGGCGAGGGCGCGGCGAAAGCCGGCGACGTAGGCCGGGCCAAGTCCTTCCTTGCGCGGCCGGTGCAGGACTGTGACGCCTTGGTCGCCCGCCGCGATCCGGTCGGCGATCTCGCCGGTCCCGTCCGGGGAGCTGTCGTCGACGATCAGGATCTGGGCCGAGGACGGCAGCTTGGCCCGCGCAGCGGCGACGAAGGCCTCGATGTTCGCAGCCTCGTTGTAAGTCGGCAGGACGAGCCATGCGGGGCCCTGCACCCCGGGCTTGGACATGGGGCCGATGCTATTGGGACTCGCCGCGCCGCCGGGGCGGCGGCTCAGTAGGTCCCGCCCAGCTTGCGGTGGTCCCAGGTCGCGACGCGCAACGGCTTGAAGTGGATCGCGACGCGCTTCGGGGCCTGGGCTTCGAGCGCCGCCTTGGCGTCACCCTCGACGGAGTCGATTCCCTCGGCGTAGCGCACGGTCAGCTCTTCGGCGAACCCGATCACCGTGCCGGCGTCGCGGTGGATCTCGGCCTCGGCCTCGATCATCGCGCCGCGCAGCTCGCCGTACTCGTGGCCGGTCTCGACCAGGACCGTCGCCCGCGAGTCGCGTTCCAGGTTGCGCACCTTCTGCGACTTGGCGTAGGTCCAGATCCAGACCTCGCCCTCGCGCGGCACGAACCAGAGCGGCATCGAGTGCGGGAAGCCGGCCGGGCCGTTGGAGGAGACGACGGCGATCCGCTCGCCCTCGAGCAGCTCGAGCAGCTCCGCCTCGCTCAACTTGATCTGGTCGCGGCGGCTCATCGCGCCGCGCACTCTATGCGGCGTCGGGCGATGCACGGCGGCGCGGCCGGGGTCCCTACTTCAGCCGCACGGCCTTGGTCAGGCGGCCGCCGGGGATCGCGACGACGAGCTGCGTCCAGGGCCGGGCCGGGCCGGCGCCGAGCTCGCGGCCGCGGCTGTTGAGCGGCAGGAGGAAGGTCTGCGCGTCGCCGCCGAGCAGGTGGAAGCGGGCGCGCCCGACCGGCCGCCGCACCGTCCTCGTCCTCACCACCGCCCTGCCGCGACGGCGGACGACGAAGCGCTCCCTGACACGCGCACGGAGCAGGAGCCGACCGGGGCACTGCGTGCCGGCCGGCCAGTCGCAGCGCAGGGTCAGGCGGACGGCCTCGCCGCCGACGCGCATGCCGAGCAGCGAGATCGGGATGCGCACGCCGACCCGGCGGCAGCCGAGCAGCTCGTCGGAGCCGGGGCCGAGGTCGAGCGCGTAGACGCAGAGCCGTCGCCGGCCGCTGCCGATCACCGGGAAGCTGACGTCGAAGCCGTGCGCGGCGCCGGCGCGGGGGAAGAGCGCCAGGAGGTCGGAGCGTTCGCGGTTGGCGATCGGGCCGAGCTGGTAGCGCGAGGCGCCCTTGCCGTCCCTGCCGTCGAGGTGGGCGCGGATCGAGAGTGGATTCAGCGGCGCGTTGGGGTCGAACGCCCAGCCGGAGATCTGCACCTGGCCCGCCGCCGGCGAGCCGGCGACCTCGAAGCGGCCGCGCGGGTCGTCGCTGGAGGATCCGGACCCCGCCGTCGCCCCTTCGACGTAGTTGTTGTCGATATTGATCGTCACCCCGCCCCAGGTCTCGTCGTGGCCGCCGCGGTACTGGTGAATGCGCTGGTGTTCGCTCCAGGCGCTCGCCGGGACGTAGGGATCGGCGGTGTTGGCGCGGCCGTTCCAGTTGGCGATCCAGAGGTCGTCGGGCAGCGGGAAGCTCGTCCCCAGCCGCGAGGCCAGGTCGGCGATGCCGGAGGCGCTGCTGCTGTAGACGCCGGAGTCGTAGCCGAGCGCGTGCAGGCGGTTGGTCCAGGCGGCGAGGAAGGTCAGCGTCGCGGCGCTGGCGCTCGACGTGCGCGAGTAGCTCTCCATGTCGAAGTAGATCGGGCTGCCCGCGCCGATTCCGGCCAGCTGCGCATCGGCGACCGCGTCGTCGGCCGCTTCGGTCCCCTGCCTGCCGGCCGTGGCAGTCGAGCTGCTCAGCGTCGCGCAGGAGGTGCAGCTAGAGGTCGGCGCCTGCAGGCCGACGTAGGTCGGGATCAGGCTCCAGCCGGCCGCCGTCACGCCGGCGACCCAGCCCGCGGTCAGGTTGGGCTGCGAGCAACCGCGGTTGAGGCCGCCGATGTAGACGCCGATCGCCCGGTACGGCGAGTCCTCCCAGGCCGACATCGAGCGCCGCGACGGCGCCGTGCAGGCGTCGAAGCCGAGCCCGGTGAACTCCGAGGCGGCCGAGATGCGGGCGGTCTGCGCCCGGCTCGCCTGCGCGCGGGCCCGCGCCGCCCGCTCGGAGGCGCGGGGGTCGACGAGGATCGCCCGGCGCCTTCCCATCGCGTTTGCCGGGCAGCGCTGGCGCGAGCCCGGCGTGCCGAGGTAGACGACGCGACGGTCCAGCCGCACGCAGGCGCGCGGATGCTCGGCCAGGCGGATCACCGGCCGGCCGGCGGGCACGTCGACGACCCGCCCGCCGAAGTGGACGGTCTTCGCCTCGGCGCCGGCGACAAGGAGGATCACGAGCGCCGGCACGCATAGAGCGAAACGCCGCATCTACCCCCAACCATTCCATCGCCCCGAGGTTTCGGCCGAATCCGCGGCTGGTCGCAAGATCGCCTGCTCCAACCAACTTCTGTCAGGTTTATGACCCCATAGGGTCATAAAGGCGACAGAAGTTGGGTTCGGCGCTCAGACGGGCGGTACGAGATCCAGCGTCCGCCAAGGCCCCTCGCCGGCCATCGGCTGCGTGCGGCCCTCCAGCCAGTCGGCCTGCAGGTCGTCGTAGTGCGGGCTGGCCGGGTGGCCGGACTGGCCGGTGAACATCTGCCAGCGCGAGCGCTGCGGCGCGGTCGGGTCGCCGACCATGCGCCAGCTCGGCGCCCAGACCGCCTTGTAGGGGTCGTTGGGGTCGTAGGCGATCTGGCTGACGGTCTCCTGGGCGCCGCCCGCGCGCAGGCTGCGGTTGAGCAGCTTGCGCAGCAGCGGGTTGGCCTCGCCGAGCGGGTGCGGGAACTCCATCTCGTGCACCTGGCCCCAGCGCCACCCGTCGGGGTCGGGACCAAAGCGATCGGTCAGGTCGTCGAGGGCGCCGGCCAGCGCCTCGAGCACGAGGTCGTCCCAGGGGCGACCGATCAGCTCATCGTCGCCCTCCTCCCAGAGGCCCATCAGGTGGGAGTGCCAGCGCCAGGGCGAGGTGACGTGCGGGGTGAAGCCGTTGTCGGCGCGGTCGAGCCAGCGCTCGCAAAGGTCGCGGTCGCCGATCGCCGCGCGGGCGACCTCGCGCGCCAGGCGCAGCAGGAAGGCCTGGTAGATCGTGCCGGCGACCGAGTCCGGGTCGAGCCGCCCGTCCCAGCTGCGCAGGCGCTCCAGCGCGCTGATCTCCCGCTGCCCGGTCGGGCTCAGGCGCCCCAGCCGCCGCGCCGCCTCCAGTCCGGGGAGCGAGAGGTTGTCGGACTGCATCGCCTCGAAGCCCTCGACGTCGTGCTCCTCGCTCGCCCCCAGCAGCTGCTCGATCCGCCGCGCCCGGTAGCCGTCGAGCCAATCGCTGGTGATGTGGTGCGGGTAGTCGTCGCCGACGATGCGGTTGTTGGCGGTGACCAGGAAGCCGCTCTCGGGGTCGACCGCCTCGGGCAGCTCGTCGTAGGGGACCGCCCCCTCCCACTCGAACTCGCCGTCCCAGCCCGGCTTGGGCAGGTCGGGGCAGCCTCCCCTGCGCAGCGGCAGCTTGCCGATCAGCTTGTACCCGATCGAGCCGTGGCGGTCGGCCCAGATCAGGTTAGAGGCGGGCGAGCTGTGGCCCTCGAGCTTGGCGACCAGCTCCGGCCCGGAGCGGATCTCGTGCAGCTCGAACATCCCCTTGAACGCGGTCGGCCCGTCGAGCGTTATCCAGCGCAGCGCCAGCGGCTCGCCCTCGTCGGCGCCGAGCGCCGCGTTGACCAGCGGCCCGTGGTGAGTGAGGCGCACGTCGAGCACCTCGGGCGCGTCGCGGCCCTTGACCGCGATCTCCTCACGGACGAGCTCGAGCGGGCGCCACTCGCCCTCGAAGAGATAGGTGTCGCCCTCGACCCGCTCCACGAAGAGGTCCTGGACGTCGGCCATCACGTTGGTGACGGTCCAGCAGACGTCGTTGCTCTGGCCCATGTAGACGCCGGGCATCCCGGGCAGCGAGGCGCCGCGGACGAACCGGTCGCCGAGGCCGAGGCCGACCTGGTACCAGATGCCCGGCATGCTCGGCGGCAGGTGGGGGTCGCCGGCGATCAACGGCGCGCCCGTCGCGCTCAGCCGCCCGCTCACCGCCCAGTTGTTGGAGCCGCTCGCCTCGGCGGCCATGCCGATCGAGCGGCGCACGGCGTCGATCTGCTCGGCCAGGCCGAGCCCGTCGCCCAACCACGGTTCCTGGGTGACGACGGGGTTGTCGGCGGGATAGCCCGGGTCGAGCCTCGCCGCCAGCTCGGGGCCCAGCTCGCGGGTCATGTCGGCGCGCAGCAGCTCCTTCTCCCAGTTGGTCGAGAGGCCAAAGGCGAGCAGCTTGCCGAGGCCGAGGATGTCGGCCGGTCGCCAGGGCTCGAACTCGAGCCGCAGCAGCTGCATCTCGAAGGGCGGCGCCTTGGCGCTCGCGGCGGCGGCGTTGACGCCCTCGCAGAAGCGCTCGAGCAGGGCGCGCAGCTCGGGGTCGAGCGTGGCAGCCTCGCGCTCGGCGACGCGCCGCATCCCCAGCGTGCGCATCAGGCGGTCGACCGGCAGCCCCTCCTCGCCGGCGAACTCGGCAACGCGGCCGGAGAGCACCCGACGGTAGAAGTCCATCTGCCAGAGCCGGTCCTGGCCGTGGCAGAAGCCCTCGGCGAACCACAGGTCGTCGGCATCGGCGGCCTCGATGTGCGGCACGCCCCAGCGGTCGCGCCGCACCCGCACCCGGCCGTTCAGCCCGCCGAGCTCGATCGTGCCCGTCTGCTGTGGCAACGGCCGCCGCGCGAGGAAGTGCCAGGCGGTCGCGGTCGCCGCCGCGGCCAGCCCGGTGCCGACCGCTCCGGCGAAGAGGCCGGCTCGCGCTGCCTGTCCCGGGTTCATCACAGCCAGATTACTGGCCGGCCGGCCAGGACTGCGCTGCGTCTCATTTTTCACAGCCGATGGGTTTAAAGAAACCAATACTTTTGTGGGACTTGCGGTTTCTCATGCCTCGAAAAGCAGCCATGTCACTCTCCAGCAGACAGCAAAGCATCACCAGCGCGATTCGGTTTTCCCTCGTCGCCGCTGCGCTGAGCGCGCTACTCCTTCACTTCTCCTCGCGGGCCGAAGCCTGGCCGGGCGATCTCGACCCCAGCTTCGCCAGAGGCGGCAAGACGGTTACCGCGCTCGACATGGGCACCTCCTGGTACGCCGCCACTTCTCTTATCACCGAGGCTCCGAAGGGCGCGCTCGTGGTGATCGCGGGAGACAAGTTGATTCGCTACGGGCGAGGCGGGAGAATCGATCGCGGCTTCGGCACCGAAGGCGTGGTGAAGATCGAAGTTCCCGGATTCGATTTCTCCATCAGCGACCTCGACGTCGATTCGGCGGGACGCGCGGTCATCTTCGGTACGGCAACCGACTACGGCACCCTGCTCTCCCCTTACACCTCCTCTTACCCGTCCGGGGCCGCTTTCCGCAGCTATGCCACCGTCATCCGCTACACAACCACCGGTGGTCTCGACCCGACCTTCGGTGACGGCGATGGCATCGAGACCACCAACTTGGAGCTGCCCGCCTTCCCGGGCACCACCGAGCCCGCCGTCATTACCGGCGCCGGAGTCGTCGACGACGAAGACCGGCCGGTTTTGATCGGCGGGCAGCGCGAAGTCGCTTCGCCATGTGAGGGTCATGGTCACTATGCAGACTTCGACAAGCTGATCGCGCGGCTGACGCCGGCGGGCGATCTCGACGCCTCGTTTGGGAGCGGCGACGGCATCACCTTCCTCGAGGGAAGCGACGAGGTTTCCGACATCGTACTCGGCGGCAGGGGCCATTTGACGCTCGCGGGCGCGGCGCAAGAACGCTGCGATGACCGCAACTTCGTCGTGCTTCGCATGCGCCCGAACGGCGTGCTCGACGACTCGTTCGGCAGGGACGGGAGGCGGCGCTATCGCCTCAGCTCGCCGCGCCGAATTGCGATCGATCGATTCGGGCGGACCTACGTGCAGGCCGGGGGCATCGTGCAGTATGGATCGGGAGGCGCTTACACGCAGGGCAGGGGAGTCGTGCGGCTGGCGCTGGACGGCAACCTCGACCGCGGCTTCGGTCAACGGGGCGTCGCGGCCGTCAACGTCCCCGCCGACTTGACCGTAGCCCACCTGATGGCCTTTCAGAGCAACGTGGACCTGGCCGCCGTCGACTCGGCCGGCCGGCCGCTGCTGACGGGAACCTTGACGTTCAGGCCGAAGGATCGCGGGCCGCTGAGAGAACGACTGCGTCGACGTTTCGTCGTCACGCGATTGAACGCTCACGGTCGACCGGATCGCAGCTTCGGCCGCGGTGGCTGGGTGATGACCGGCTTCGGCCGGTTCTCGAGCGGGCGCGAGAGCGATGCGCTGATCGATCGCAACGGCCGCCTGGTCGTGGCGGGCGTCGTCAACCGACCCGACCTCGATCCGACCGGCGGGATTTCCCTCGTCCGTTACCTGCTGGCGCCGTAGGGGTACGGGATCTGCGCTAATCGCGCAGATCCCCGGGAAGGCAACCCTCCGCCTCGAGCTTCTGCAGGTGGGCCTCCATGACGAGGGCGGCGGCGGGGCGGAGCTCGGCGGGGACGTCGGACCAGGCCTCGGCCAGCAGCGCCCCCTTGGAGCGCTCGCCTCGGTCGAGTGCGGCGAGCAGGCGGCGCTCGCGCATCTCGCGGTGCTCGACGTACTCCGCCAGCTTCGCCGCCGGGTCGGTCACCCAGGGGCCGTGGCCCGGGCAGATCAGCGTCGGCGCCTCGGCCTGCACGGCGCGCAGCGAGTCCATGTAGGCGGCCAGCGAGCCGCCGTCGGGCGGGACGAAGGTCGACCCCTCGCCGAGCACCAGGTCGCCGCTGAAGCAGACGCCGTCGGCGGTGAGGAAGCAGACGTGGTCGGCGGCGTGGCCGGGCGTGACGAGCGAGCGCAGACCGGCGTGCTCCTCACCGTCCCCCGGCAGGACGGCTTTCACGCCGAGCCCGTCCCCCCCGGCGGCGTGGTCGCCGTGGCTGTGGGTGAGCAGGACGACCCCGATCCCACCCCGATCCTCAGCCGCGATGCGGACCGCCTTCAGGTGCGCAGCGTCATCCGGCCCCGGGTCGATCACGACACACGGATCCGACCCGTACAGGTAGGTATTGGTCCCCGCCAGCGTCATCGGCCCCGGGTTGGGCGCAACAACCCTGAGAATCTCCGCGTGCCCAGGTGCTTGGTCCACCTCATATGTCACGTTCATGACCCTATGGGGTCATAAAGGCGACAGAAGTTCTCGCGGGACTAGGCAGCGCCGGCCGCCACCTCGGCGGCGATCGCTTCGCGGGCGCTCTCCGGCTCGAGCACGACCAGGTCGCCGGCGCCGCGCAGGACCTCGCGCACCAGCCAGGAGGTGCCCGCGTAGGGCAGCTCGACCACGACCGCGCCGTCGGCCAGCTCCTCGACCACGGTGCGCTCCTCGCGCAGCCAGCGCGCCCGCTCGGGCGAGACCCAGACGCGCGCCACCTGCGCGGTCGGCACCTCGCCGTCGGTCATCCAGCCCTCGACCCCGGCCAGCTCTTCGACCTCCTGGCGCGGCTCGTAGCCCTCGCCGCTCGGCGCCGCCTCTTTCACCCGGTCGAGCTTGAAGTGGCGGATGCCCTCTTTGGTCAGGTCGTAGCACTCGACGTACCACCCCTCGCGCCCGTTCTCCAGCCGGTAGGGCTCGACCCGGCGCTTGGTGAACTGGTCCTCGTTCTCCTTGTAGTACTGGATCTCCAGCACCTGACGCTCGGCGATCGCCACGTTGACGACCCGCGCCACCTCGGTGTCGCCGCCGCTGCCGGCGGCGATCTCCAGCCCCTCCTCGGAGGGGTCGTGGCCGAGCGCGCCGACGATCTTCTCGCGGGCGGTCTGCAGGCCACCCTGCGGCAGGTGGTCACCGAAGAGGTCGATCGCGGCGACCAGCGCCTTCGCCTCCAGCGGCAGCAGGCGCGCCGGGCGGGCGAAGTTGTCGCCGTAGGGCTCGGAGTCGACCTCGATCTCGTCGCCGATCACTTCGGCGTAGAGGACGTAGGTGCCGCCGCCGAAGTTGACGACGTTGAGCAGGTCGATGTCCTCCTGCAGCTCCTCCCCGCTCAGCTCGAGCCGCTGCCGCAGGTCGGTGACGCTCAGCCGCTCACCTTTCTTCGCCGAGTCGATCAAGAGGCCGGCGAGGGTGACCAGGCGGGCGAAGCGCTCGGGCCGGATCGCCGCCTCGCCGCGGCCGTTGCCGCGCGAGCGCGGCGGCGCCTCGCGCAGCGGCCGCTCGACCGTCTCCGCCGTCTCGAACTCGCCGCGGTGGCGGTCGTGGAGCAGGTCGAGCCGCTCGCGCGCTTCGGCGCGCAGCTCCTCCGGCTCGAGCACCTCGGCGTTCTGACGCCGGCAGAGCACCCAGGCGATCAGCTCGCGCGGCGAGGCGTAGTCGGTTTCGAAGACCGAGCCCTTGCCGGGCGCGTCGTCGGCCTTGCGAGCCGGGCGCAGCTCGCCGTAAGCGCCGAAGTCGCGCTCGATCAGCCAGGAGATGCGGTCGCGGACGAAGATCTTCGCCCGGCCGCCGATCTCGCCCAGCTGCCACTCGGCGCGCTGCCCGTAGTCGCGGCGGTCGAAGTCCTCCGGCGGCGTGAAGTCGTGCTCGGCCTTGGAGGCGTAGCCGACCTTGCCCTGGATGCGGGAGAGGCGGAAGACGCGCACGGCGTCGCGCTCGTGCGCGTGGCCGATCAAGTAGAACTGGCCGGAGCGGAAGACGAGGTGGTAGGGGTCGACCTTGCGCTTCTCGGTTTCGTCGCGCTCCATCGTGTAGTAGGTGAACTCGATCGTCTTGCGGCGCGAGATCGCCGTCTCGATCTTGGAGAGGCGCTGGGAGAGGTCGCGGCCGCCGGCCGAAGCGGTCATCGCCATCTCGACCGGCGCCCGCTCGCCCTCGCTGACCGGGTTCGGGTGGCCCCAGGCGACCTGCTGCAGGGCGAGGCGCAGCGGCTCGGCGTAGGCGAATTCGCCCTGGGTGAGCAGCGAGAGCGCCGTGCTCAGCGAGGCCAGCTCGTCGTCGGTGAAGCGGATCGGGTCGAGGTAGAAGTTCTCCGGCGGCAGGGAGTAGAGCTCGGCCTCGAAGAAGCCCTCGCCCGGTTTCTCCACGCCGAGCTGGATGCCGAGGCTCTCCAGCTCGGCCCGGTCGGCATAGAAGCGACGCGCGAAGGCGTCGTCGTTCATGTCGCTGTAGCCCTCTACCTCGCGCTTGATCTCCAGGGCCGAAACCGGCCTGCCCTGCGCCATCAGGAAGGAGATCAGCGAGAGCTGGCGGATCAGCTTCTCGGTGTCCTTTGCCACTCGGCCCAGAATAGTGAGGGCGGGGGGGCGAGCCGGCCGCAGGCGGCTTGCAATCCCGCATTTTGCCCCTTTCCGGCCGGATAGAGTGCGGCCCGCATGGACATCTTGCGCAACCTCTTCGGCAACGTCACCTCGGGGATCATCCGGCTGGCGGTCACCGCCGGGATCCTCTTCTGCGCCTACCTGTTCATCGTCAAGCCGGTCCTCGACACGACCAACGAGGCGATCAAGGCGAGCGGGATCAACGAAATCGGCAAGTCGCTGCAGGGGTTGGGGCCGCAGATCGAACGCCAGGTGACGCGCTCGTTCCGGGTGGTCAAGAAGCAGGGCGGCAACCCGCAGCGGCTGCTCAAGTGCGTCAAGCGCGCTCACCAGGACGTGGCGAAGATCGAACGCTGTACTAGACGCTTCTAAGCGGCGCGCTGACCGAAGTAAGCGGAGCCGGACAACGCCCGGTCGAAGCTCGACCAGGACTCGCCCGCCGGCAGGGCGCGCTCGAGGCGGTCGAAGCTGCCGAGCCGGCCGCCGAGGTTGTCGATCATGTGGACGAGGACGGCCTCGCGGGTGGCGGGGACGACCGGCGAGCCGTGCTCGAGCGAGCCGTGGTGGCTGAGGATGATGTGCAGGACGGCCTGCGCCAGCGCCGGGTCGAAGCCGGGGATCTCCTCGATCTCGCGGCGCACCGTGTAATAGCCGAGCGGGATCTCGCCCTGCAGGCGGCCGGCGTCGGTCAGGTCGATCGCCAGCGGGTCGTCGTTGTAGGCGACGGTCTTGCCGATGTCGTGCAGCAGCGCGCCGGCGACGGCGACCTCGCGGTCGATGCCGGGGAAGAAGTTGGCCGCCGCGCTGACCGCCTGGGCGACCGAGACGGTGTGCTCGAGCAGCCCGTGGCGGTAGGCCTGGTGGTAGACCTTCGCCGCGGGCGCGTCGCGGAAGCGCTCCCAGATCGGCGAGAGCTCGCCGAAGAAGCGGTCGAGCAGGTCGCGCAGCTGCGGGTCCTGCACGGTCTCCAGCAGCTGGCGCAGCTTGCCCTCCAGATCCTCCAAGGAGACGTCGGACTCGGCCGCGAGGTCGGCGTCGTCGTACTCCCCGGCGGCCGCCTCGCGCAGCCCCGAGAGCTTGACCTTCGGCCCCCAGCGGTCGCTCAGCTCGAAGACGCCGGCTACGTGGACGGCGGTGCCGGGAACGGCCAGCGCGTAGAGCGCCTCGGCGTCCTCCCAGGCGACGGCCTCGGCGGTTCCGCCTGCGTCGCCGAGCACCAGGCGCAGCCAGGGCTCGCCGTTGCGCTTGCGGCGCAGCTCGCGCTCCCGCACGGCATAGACGCCCGCCACCCGCCCGCCGTCCTCGAGCTCGCGCAGCGGCACCCTGGCGAGCGGCGGCGCGCTCGCCTCTTCGGCCGACGCCGCGGGCTCGACAGGCGCTCCGCCCGCCGTCTCGATCAAGGCCTCTTGGAACATGGTCGGGTCGAGCTGGTCCATTTCCGCCAAGGTAGAGCGCCCGGCGGACGGCGCAGACGCAACCTTCACGAGGTCTAAACGTGGCGACGCGGCCGGCGGCTTAGGGTGCCGGGGTGGCCCGCGTCCTCTTCGTCTGCCTGCACAACGCCGGCCGCTCGCAGATCAGCGAGGCGCTCTTCGCCCGCGCCGCCGAGGGGCGGCACGAGGCCCGCTCCGCGGGGACGACGCCGGCCGAGCGGGTCCATCCCGAGGTGGTCGAGTCGATGGCCGAGATCGGCATCGACGTCGCCGACCGCGTCCCCCGCAAGCTCGAGTCGGAGGACGCCGAGTGGGCGGACGTGGTCGTGACGATGGGCTGCGGCGACGAGTGCCCCTACGTCCCCGGCGTGCGTTACCTCGAGTGGGACCTCCCGGACCCCAAGGGCCGCCCGCTCGCGGAGGTGCGCACCACGCGCGAGGAGATCGAGGGACGGGTCGGCTCCCTGCTCGCCGAGCTCGATTAGGGTCCAAAGCGATGAAGCTCTGCCGGTTCGAAACCGAGGGGGGCGGGCCCGCTCTGGGCATCGTCGAGGGCGAGGAGGTCGTCGACCTCTCCTCGACCGAGGCGCCCGCCGAACCCGCGGCGGCGCTCGACGGGCTCGGCGCGGCGAAGCTGGCGGCGCTGGCGACCAACGCGCCGCGGCTGCCGCTCGCCGAGGTCCGCCTGCTGGCGCCGGCGAGCCCGCGCAAGTACCTGGCGATCGCGCTCAACTACCGCGACCACATCGAGGAGATGGGGATGGAGCCGCCCGAGGTGCCGGTCTTCTTCAACAAGCAGGTGACCTGCGTGGTCGGCCCCGGCGCCGACGTCCACATGCCGAAGGTCTCGACCTTCCTCGACTACGAGGCCGAGCTGGCGATCGTGATCGGCAAGCGCTGCCGCCACGTCCCGGCCGAGCGCGCCCACGAGGTCATCGCCGGCTACACCTGCGCCAACGACGTCAGCGTGCGCGACTGGCAGGGCAAAGCGCAGACGATGACGATCGGCAAGTCCTTCGACACGCACGGGCCGCTCGGCCCCTGGCTGGTGACGGGCGACGAGCTGGGCGACCCGGGGGACCTGCGCATTCGCTGCCTCGTCGACGACGAGGAGCGGCAGGACGCGCGCACCGGCCAGATGGTCTTCGACTGCTTTCAGCAGGTCGCCCACCTCTCCGAAGCCTTCACGCTCGAGCCCGGCGACGTGATCGCCACCGGCACCCCGTCGGGCGTCGGCCTCGGCCGCCAGCCGATCCGCGACAACCTGCTCCACGTCGGCCAGACCGTGAGGGTCGAGATCGAGGGCATCGGCGAGCTTGTCAACGCCGTAATCGAGGAGCCCGACGACTACCTCGCCGGCGAGTAGGGGCGAGGCGGCGTGCTGACCGCGCGGGTCGAGCGCTGGCGCGAGGAGGGGGCGATCGAGGAGGTGCTCGGCCGCAAGCTCTTCGTGCGGCGCCGCGGCGGCGGAGAGGGGGCGCTGCTGCTCTTCCTGCACGGCTTCCCCTCGAGCTCCTACGACTGGCGGCCGCTGCTGGAGCTGCGGCCGGCGGGCGAGGCGACGCTGGCCTTCGACTTCCTCGGCTTCGGCCTCTCGGAGAAGCCGCGCGACCACGTCTACACGCTCGCCTGGCAGGCCGAGGCCGCCGAGGAGCTGGTGCGCCGCGCGGGCTCGCCGCCGGTCTTCGTCGTCGGCCACGACATGGGCACCTCGGTCGCCACCGAGCTGATGGCGCGCGACCTGCGCGGCGAGCTCGGGATGGACATGACCGGGGCGCTGCTCTTCAACGGCAGCATGCTGCTGCACCTGGCGAAGCCGACGCTGGGGCAGAACCTGCTGCGCAGCCGCCTCGGCCCGCTCTTCGCCCGGCTGACCAACGAGCGCAGCTTCCGCGCCCAGTTCTCGCGGGTCTTCTCCACCGAGCACCCGCTGAGCGCCGAGGAGGCCGCCGACCAGTGGTCGCTGCTCGCGCACGACGGCGGCCGGCGCATCGCCCACAAGACGATCCACTACATGACCGAGCGTGAACGGCTCACCGACCGCTGGCACGGCGCGATCCGCGACTGGCAAGGGCAGCTCACGCTGGCCTGGGGCATGCGAGATCCGGTCGCCCGGGTCGATGTCCTGCGCGGGCTGCAGGCGCTCCGACCCGGCGTCGAGACGACCGAGCTTCCCGACATCGCCCACTACCCCCAGATCGAACGCCCCGACCTGATCTCCGCCGCGCTCGACTCGGCGCTCGCTCGGGCCGCCGGGGCCAAGGGCGGCCAATAGCCTCGATTAGTCAGTAGGCTACGTCCCGATGGGGACGAAGGGGCGGGCAAAGGCTCGGAAGCCGCGCGGCAAGGCGGCCGCCGACAAGGCGCCGGCGGCGCCCAAGGCCGAGACGACCGGGCTGCCGAAAGCGCTGCCGCCGCTCGGCGCGGCGGCGATCGTCTTCGTCGCGGCGGGGGCGGTGCTCGTGCTCGAGATCCTCGCCGTCCGCCTGTTGGCGCCGTACGTCGGCCTCACCCTGGAGACGACGACCTCGATCATCGGCGCCGCGCTGGCGGGCATCGCGATCGGCGCCGCCCTCGGCGGGCGGATCGCCGACCGCACCGACACGCGTCGCCTGATCGTCGGCCTGCTGATCGGCGGCGGCCTGCTGGCGATCCTGATCGTGCCGCTCGTGCACTGGCTGGGCCCCGGCGCGCGCGGCGACGGCGACCTCGCCGCGCTCGGCATCACGGTCGTCGCGCTCGTGCCGGCGGCAGCCGTGCTCAGCGCGGTCTCGCCGGCCGTCGCCCACCTCCAGCTGCACGACCTGCGCGCCAGCGGCACCGTCGTCGGCGGGCTGTCCGGATGGGCGACCGCGGGGGCGCTGCTCGGCACCTTCGGCACCGGCTTCGTCCTCGTCCCGCTGATGCCGGTCGGCACCGCCGTCCTGATCACCGGCGTCGCCCTGGTCCTCGCCGGCATCGCCCTCGCCGCTTCCTCGCGGCTGCTCTCGCTGCTCGGCATCACCGGCGCGGGGCTCTCGGTGATCGTCCTCGGCGCCTGGTCGACGAGTCTCGACTCGCCCTGCGACGCGGAGACCAAATACCACTGCGTCACGCTCGAAGCCGACCCGGCGAATCCCGGCGGCTACGTCCTCCTGCTCGACGACCTCTCCCACTCCTACGTCGACCTCAACGATCCGACCCACCTCGGCTTCAACTACACGCGCTGGATCGCCAAGGGGATCGACGCCGCGAACCCGCCCAAAGCCCCGCTCGAGGTGGTGTTCGTCGGCGGCGGCGGCTTCACCCTGCCGCGTTGGCTCGAGGCGACGCGGCCCGGGTCGCATTCCGAGGTGCTCGAGGTCGACGGCGAACTGGTCGAGTTCGACGAAGAGCACCTCGAGCTGCGCGAGTCCGAGGCGATCGAGATCTCGGTCGGCGACGCGCGCATCGGCATGCTCGACGTCGCCGACGACAGCGCCGACGTCGTCGTCGGCGACGCCTTCGGCAACCTCTCGGTCCCCTGGCACCTGGCCACGGCGGAGTGGACCGACGAAGTCAAGCGCGTGCTCGTCCCGGACGGGCTCTACGCCCTCAACGTGATCGACCTGGGACCGCTGGACCTGCAGCGGGCCGTGGCCGCGACCCTGCTCGAGGACTTCGCCCACCTGCGCATGGTGACCTACGGGGCTGAAGAACGGCCGTTGGGCGGCAACGCGGTCTTCCTCGCCTCCGACCGGCCGATCCCGGCCGGCGCCGCCACGAACAACAAACTCGCCACCACCCTGCGCCCCTCCGAAGTCGAGCGCTTCGCCGAAGACGGCGAGGTGCTGCGCGACGAGTTCGCCCCGGCCGATCAGCTGCTGACCGCGAACTGAGCTACCAGGGCCGCCACCCGGCGGCGGGGAACTCCTCGGGATCCTCGGCGGCGGCTTCCGCCCAGGCGTCGGGTGAGCGCAGCTTGGTGCCCGAGCCGCCGTCGGTGAACAGCTCGAGCAGCAGCCCGTGCGGTTCGGCGCTGCTGACGACGTGGGCGAAGCGCACGCCGCGGGAGATCGCCAGCGCGCCGGCCGCGACGCTCGCCTGCGTCTGCGGCCCGCTGACGATCCGCTCGATCACCTCGGTCGAGGTGCTCATCTCCGACACCTCGCGGCGCTCGCCGCCCTCCTCGATCAGGACCGGCTCGGCGCCGGGGACGAGGATCACCTTGTAGGCCTCGAGCGCGATCGCCAGCTTGGCGGCGGCGAGGTCCGGGTCGGCGGCCTGCACGTCGCCGCCGGGGTCGACCGCGACCGCCTCGATCACCGGCGTGTAGTCCCCGATCACGTGCTCGACGAGGTCGGCATTCGCCCGCAGGTCCCCCAGCTCGTCGTTGGAGAGCAGCCAGGCCGGTGCCCCGTCGCTGCCCGAGAGGCCGGTCGTCTTGCCGTATGCGCCGAGCGTGTGGACGAGCTGGTGGTTGACCAGCTGGCGCCCGTCGCTCGCCCTGGCGGCCCCGTCGTCCTCGTGCGGGTGGACCAGCACGGTCTGCACGCCGACGAAGCGCAGCATCGCGAGGTCGCGGCAGAGCGCGTCGCGGTACTCGTCGCTGAGCTCGGCCCCGCAGCGGATCACGAAGGTCTCCCCGCGGAACTCGCGGATGTAGGGGAGGGCCTCGATCAGGGTCGTCACGTCCGGCGCCATGCCGGCGAGTCTATCCCCGGCCCGTGAGCTAGAGCCGCTCCGGGGCGCGGATCCCGAGCAGCTCGAGGCCGGTGCTCAGGGTGCGGCCGGTGGCGTCACTGAGGGCCAGGCGCGAGGCGCGGACGGCCGGCTCGGAGCCGCCGATCGGGCACTCCTCGTAGAACCTGGAGAAGCGCACCGCCAGCTCGTGCAGGTAGGAGGTCAGCTTGTGCGGCTGCAGCGTGTCGGCGGCGAGCGCCAGCTCGGGGCCGAAGTCCATCAGCTGCAGCGCCAGCGCGCGCTCCTCCGGGGTGGAGATCGCGATCTCGGCCCCTGGCCCGGAGGCCGACTCGCCGTGCTTGCGGAAGAGCGAGCGGACACGGGCGTGCGCGTACTGGAGGTAGGCGGCGGTGTTGCCCTCGAAGCTGAGCATGCGGTCGAAGGCAAAGGTGTAGTCGCGCACCCGGTCGGTCGAGAGGTCGGCGTACTTGACCGCGCCGATGCCGATCGCACGGGCCAACTCGTCGCTCGCCTCGGCCTCCTCGACGCCGCGCTCGCGCAGCAGGTTGCGGGCGCGCTCGACCGCCTCCTCGAGCAGCTCGGTCAGCTTGACGGTCCGGCCCGCCCGGGTGCGCAGCATCTTGCCGTCCTCGCCCAGCACCGAGCCGAAGGCGACGTGGCGCAGGTCGGCCTGGCCGTCGGTCCATCCCGCCACCCTGGCGGCGTCGAACAGCATGTTGAAGTGGAGCGCTTGCGGCGCCCCGACCACGTAGAGGACCGCCCCGGCGTCGAGGTCGCGCAGCCGGTAGCGGATCGCGGCGAGGTCGGTCGTGTCGTAGTTGTAGCCGCCGTCGCTCTTGCGGACGATGATCGGCATCGGCTCGCCCTCGCGGGAGACGTAGTCGTCGAGGAACATGCAGAGCGCGCCGTCGTCCTCGACCAGCAGGCCCGCCGCGGAGAGCTCCTCGACGACGTCGCCGAGCAGCGGGTTGTAAAAGCTCTCGCCGACGTTGTCCTCGGCGGTGAGGCCGACCTCGAGCAGGTCGTAGATGCGCTGGAAGTAGCGCTCGGAGACGGCGCGGATCTGCCGCCAGACCGCCAGCGACTGCTCATCGCCCTGCTGCAGCGCGACCACCCGGCGGCGCGAGCGCTCGGCGAACTCGGGGTCCTCGTCGAACTTCTCGCGGGCCGCCTGGTAGAAGCGGGTCAGGTCCTCGACCTCGCTCTCGGCGTCGCCGCCGCCGAGGTCGAGCATGTGCTCGACCAGCATGCCGAAGGGGGTGCCCCAGTCGCCGAGGTGGTTCTGCGGGACCGTCTGGTGGCCGAAGTGCTCGAGCACGTGGCGGATCGCGTCGCCGATGATCGTGCTGCGCAGGTGGCCGACGTGCATCTCCTTGGCCACGTTCGGGGCGCTGTAGTCGACCACCACGCGGCGCGGCTGCTCGGCCACGGGAACGCCGAGCCGGGGATCCGCGGCGATCGCCGCGGCCGACTCCTCGATCGCCTCGCGGCGGACGCGGAAGTTGAGGAACCCCTTGCCGGAGACGGTCGGCGGCTCGACCAGGGTGGACTCCGCCAGCCCGGCGGCGAGGCGCTCGGCGAGGCCGACGGGCTCCTCGCCCCGCTGCTTGCCGAGGCGCAGCGCCAAGGAGGACTGGAAGTCGCCCTCCTGGGAGGGCGGGCTGCGGTGCACCATCGGGTCCTCGACCTCGAGGCCGAGGCTCTCGCCGGCGGCGCGCGCCAGCTCCTCGCCGATGCGGCGAGAGAGGTCGTGGGGGCTCTTGCCGGCGAATGGCTCTGGCATCTGGTTGGCGGTTGGGTCCTCGGTCATCCCACGGTGATCGTGTACATCACCTGATGCGACGCTGCCGGCAGCCCGATCGCCTCGAGCGCTCGCCGGTCGTCTACGGCCGGCGTTATGCAGCTCCGCCATCCGAGGCCGGCGGCGACGAGCTGGAGGCGCTGCATGATCCGTCCGGCATCGAAGTATAAGTTCCGCAGCGCGCGCTCATGCCGGTAGCGCAGCATCCAGGGACGGAAATCGGCCGTGATGCAGAGGGTGCACGCGCCCTGTCGAGGGGCGGGCTGGCCGATCAAGGCCTCGGACATCACACCGCGGAGATCGCCGCGACGCATCGCCACCAGGCAGTGGTGGTCGAAGCCGTACTCGTAGAGGCCGGAGGGAATTCCTTTGACGTCGTACGCGACCAGATGGAACTCGAAGGCGACGCCGAAGCTCGCGAACAGGGCCAACGGGGCCGCGGGGTCCACCCGACGGGTCGCCCGCACCTGATCGAGTGGCCATCCCAACAACGTAGATACCTGGCCGATCCGCCCCGGCAACGCTCGCACGTTGCGGGTCGACTCCCGCGCGAGAAGGGATTTCCCGAGCGTTGGGGCCGGCCCGCCGGGCGGCAAGCGGAGGCAGTCGTGTGGGTCGTCCTCCACCGTCTTCCCTGCCGCTCCGCTGCTGAGCCGGCGGGCCAGCGTCGCGCGCTCGGAGTCGCCGGCGCCGTCGTCGTCGAAGCTCGCTCGCCTGCTCGCGAGGAAGTAATCGAGCGAGAGACGCCACTCGCGGCGATCCCAGTGCGCCACGCCGTCGGGGTCGAGCCGCGCCGGGCCGGCAGCGGCGCCCACCGACTCGGCGACGAGGGACGCCCCGCCGTCGCGGGCCGCGCGGGCGACCTCCACCCGCTCGGCATGGCCCCGGAACGAGCCGGCCGCCTCGCGCACGTCGAAACGACTGCTGCCGTCGGCGGCGACGCGGAGGGTGACTCGCCTGCCGGCCTCGCTCATTCGCTCACCCCGATCGCGACGCCGGCGATCGCAGCCTCGCTGAGCGGATCCAGCCCGAGCAGCTCCTCCACTCGCCTGTCGTCGATCCCGTGGTGCACCAAGGCGGGCAGGTCGCGGGCGGCGCACAGCAGCTCCAAGGTGGAGCACAGGTGTCCCGCGTCCATGAAGATCGTGCGCAGCGTGCGCGGCTCGCGATACCGGTACATGTTGCGCTCGAGCACGGCGGTGACCAAGACGATGGCGCCGGGCTCGCCGAAGCGGTAGAACCACGGGCAGGCCGCACGGACGGTGGCTTCGTCGAGGGGGACATCTCCGAGCGGGTGGAGCTCCCCGCGCCTCCAACAGCAGTGATAGGCACCGACCGCCAGGCCGGCGACGTCGAGGGCGAGGATGTACCCCTCCACCGGGTGACGGGCTCCTCCGCTGGGGCTCGTTCGACGCACCCGCGTGCGCGAGTCGCCCTCGCCGAGGCGGAGCTCTCCGAAGGTCGCCGAGAGGACCTCGACGAGGGCCTCGCGGTCGAGCGAAGCGTCACTCGAGCCGTTGCCCGGAAGGGGTATGGGAAGCAGTCCCTCGCACACCGACCGCGCAGGGCGCAGGGCGATGCCCGGCGCCTCGTCACAGCTCGGCGCTATTCCGGGGTCGCGCTCCGCGGCCATGTACTCGACCATCCGCTCGGTGTCCGCGCCCGCTCCATCCGTCGCGTAGTCGAGGAAGGGGAACGAGAACGTCGCGAGCTGGTACTCAGACGCGAACGCCCACCCGTTCGCCTCCCACTCGCGGCGCAGCGTCAACGCCGCGAGATGGTCGGGATCGTCCTCCACGACAAGGATTCCCGCCCGCGCCGCCTCGCCGATCCAGCTCTCGACCGCCGTCGCGGACGATCGGGGCGCATCGGCGATCACCGCTCGCGCCGCCGCGCCGCCGGCGAACTCGGCGAGGACGGCGAAGGCCTCGCTTCCCACCTCCCAGCGCCGACGAGAGGTCAGATGGTCGACCCTGAAGCGGCCGTCCTCCAGCGCCTCGATCCTCACCGCCGCATGAAGGAAGAGCGTCTCAGGAAGGTCGGCGAGACTTGACAATCGACCTAGCATTGGGGCTCAATCTACTCAGGGAGACGTGATCAATGAGCGAGAGGCACAACGATGAGGCAACCAAGAGCGAGCGCGAGGGCTTCGAGGTGACCGAGCTGGCCGCCAATGCGCCGGCCCTGCGCCAGGGCGGTGTCCGGTTCGAGGTAAGCGAGCTGGAGGCGGTGGCTCCGGCCCTGCGCCAGGGCGGCGGCTCCGACGGGTCCGACACCATCGAGTAGGGGGCCCGAGACCGCGGCGCCCATCGTCCGCAGCTAGCCGGCGAGAGGAGAGGAGCGCTCGACGGTCGACAGTACGTCGGCCAGCGGGGCATCGGGCTCCAAGCCGAACAGCTCGCGGCAGGCGACGGCGAAGTGGGGGTCGACGGCCATCAGCGTCACCGACCCTCCGGCGATCTGCGAGAGGTCGGCGTAAAAGGCCCGGGACAGCTCCAGCGCGCTCGCCGAGAACTCCGCCTCTGCCACTTCCGGAATGCTGGCGCGAGCCGCAGGACTCACGAACGGCAGCACGTACGGCAGGCGGCCGAGGTTGCCCGAGTCGAGCCGGCAGACGAGGCCGCTGGCGCCGATCAGGTAGTCGCGTGGATCGCCCAGGTCGACCTTCTCCAGCGGGGAGAGGCCGTCCTCGCGCACGTAGCGGACCGCCGCGTGGACGGGGAAAGCAGGGGGCTGGTGAGGGCCGATCTTCGTCCCGGCGACGACGGCGACGATCTGGTCGGCGAGCCCTTCCAGCCTCTCGCTGAGCGTCTTTTCGATCGTTTCGCCGGTGTAGAAGTCGTCCTCGACGACGATCAGCGGACGGCCTCCGGCCTCGGCACGGATCGCCTCGACCTGCTGCTCGAGCGCCGGGTAGCCGGGCCGCGGGATCATCTCGACGAACTCGGTCCCGCCGACGCGGTAGCAGCGGGAGAAGGCAAGCGGCAGCGCGCCGTCCTCCATCAGCGGGTCCATGCTGATCACGACGCCGTCGGCGTCGACCTCCTCGATCAGCTCGAGCCGTCGCCGGTGCACCGCCTCCCCGTCGATCAGGTCGATCGCGGCCCGGGGGTGGACGGTGGAGAAGGCGCGCAGGATCGCCTCGGCCAGGGCCTCGACGGCGCGCCCGTAGGCGGCCGCGATCTCCTCAAACGCCGCCGCGGCACCGAGCCGCTCGGCGAACTGCGCGGCGACGTAATTCGAGTCGGTCCGCATCACGTAGACGAAGTCGACCTCGTCCGGGATGCGCCGCACCCCGACGGGGCAGGCCTGAACCTGGCCAGGGGCCGGCGCGGATTCCGAAAGCTCGAGCGGCATTGAGGTGGCGAGGGCCGGAATCGAACCGGCGACACCACGATTTTCAGTCGTGTGCTCTACCAACTGAGCTACCTCGCCCTGGTGTCGGCGCCGTCTGGCGCGCAGTCGGAAGGCTAGCGGCCGGAGCCGTGCGCGGCTGATTGCATTGACGGCGATGAGATCGACCGTCAATGCAGCAGTCTTGGGAATGGCTGCTTTGGCCGCCTGCGTCACTCTCTCGGGCGGCACAGCGGTGGATCGCCCAGTCCCGCGGGGCTTCCCCGGGGTCGCTCCCGCTTTCCTCGCCGGCCGGCTCGCCGGCGCCGAGCCGGCGGCGATTCGGCGGGATCGGCGATGGCTGGGCCGGGTGAGGCCGCTGGGCGGTGCGGCGCCGGGCTGGGCTCGGTCGATGTACCGGCGCTCGCTGCTGGTGCTGCGGGCCTCCGTCGATCCGCGCAGCGGGGCCGCGGTGGCGGGGGCGCCGGCGGGGTGGGCGTACGTCTGGCCCCGCGACGCCGGGGCCATCTCCATCGCCCTCGCCGCGGCCGGCTATCGGGACGAGGCACGCCGCATTGTCCGCTTCCTGCTCGGTCTCGAGCTCGGCGCCGTGGCCCGCTTCTACCGGGACGGCGAGTCGGTCGAGGGCCGCGCCGCTCAAGGCGATGCTTCCGGCTGGGTCGCCGCCGCGGCGCGGGCGGCCGGGCTTCCGCTCGCCCCGCCCCCCGGTGAGCGGCCGGCTGCGTTCGATCTCTCCCCCGCGGCCTGGCACGGGAAGGCCGATTACCAGGAGAAAGACGGCGGCGACTTCCTCGGCAACGCAATCGCGTCCATATTCGCGGGCGAGGTTGCGGGGCGCGGAGCGGCTGGCCGCGAGCGACGGCTCGCGCGAGCGTTCGAGACGAACCGGGGCTTGGTGCGTTCGGCCGAAGATCCCGATTCCGGTCTCGACACCGCCGCGGCCTGGGCGGTGCGCCCCTTTCCGCGGCCGGCGCTCTTCCCCGCCGCCCGTCGTACCCTCCTGCGGCTCGTCGCCGAGCGGGAGAGCCGTTTCGGGCTGCTCCCGTCGGAGGCCTGGGACGGCGGCGAAGATCCGTGGACCGCACCAACCGCATGGACCGCCTGGGCGCTGGCTGCGCTGGCGCGTGAAGAGAGGGTGGGCCGCCCGGCCATCGCCCGCCGGGACCGCCACGCGGCCCTGGCGCTCATGGCCGACCTGCGTCGCGCCGCAACCCCGCTCGGCCTCCTCCCCGAGCGGGTCGATGCCCACACCGGTTTTCCCACCTCGACGACCCCGCTCGCCTGGTCCCACGCCTTCGCGGTCCTCGCGATCCGCGAGCTCTGGCCGACCCGGCGCTAATCAGCGACTGCGTCGAGAGCGGCGGCGACCGCCTCCTCGGCAGTCTCGACCGGGATCATGCCCGGCGCGCCCTCCGGGCACGACCCCGATCGCCTCGCCGCCCGCCTGCGCCGCGCCGCGCGAGGCGGCCTCCATCACCCCGCCGCGCCCGCCGCAGACCACGGTCACCCCCGCCTCCGCAAGTCGCCGCCCGACCTCTTCGGCCAACCGCCACGCCTCGGTTTCCTCCCCGCAGCCGCCCGAGCCGATGACGGCGATCTGACGCGCGCGCTCCTTCACTGCGCTCCCTTCATCGTTCGCATCAGCTCCAACGCCCCCGCCTTGTGCAGCGGCTCGTTCAGGTTGCCGCACTTGGGGCTCTGCACGCAGGAGGGGCAGCCCGACTCGCAGGGGCACTCGCCGATCAGGCGCTCGGCGTCGCCGAGCAGGCGCTCGAACTGCTCGTAGCCGCGCAGCGTGATCCCCACCCCGCCGGGGTGGCCGTCGTAGACGAAGATCGTCGGGCGGCCGGTCTGGAAGTGGACGTTGGTCGAGAGGCCGCCGATGTCCCAGCGATCGCACATCGCGATCAGCGGCAGCACCGCGATCTGGCCGTGCTCGGTCGCGTGCAGGGCGCCGAGCAGCACGTCGGGCGGCAGCGCGCCGCTGAGCGGCTCCGGCAGCACGTACCAGAGCGCCTGGGTGACGAAATGCTGCTCGGGCAGCTCGAGCGCGACGATGTCGATCGGCTCCTGCTCGGAGATCGAGACGCGTTGGAAGGCGATCACCTGCTCGCTCACCGAAACCTCGCCGAAATGCAGCTCCACCCCCGAGGTGGTGCGCTGCTCGCGCACCCGTTCTATGTAGACCTCGGTCTCTTTCTTCGGCCGCGTGTACCAGTCGCCGTCGAAGCGGCTGACGATCGCCCGCCGCCCCTCGACGTCGAGCTGCTCGACCTCATACGAGCGGCCGAGGTGCAGGTAGACGGCGCCGGGGTGGACGGTGGTGAAGGCGCGCTCAGCCTCGACCAGGCCCAGCATCTCGCCCGAGTCGCGCTCGATCACCGCGACCGAGTCGGCCGAGGCCGAGCGCAGCGCGATCTTCGAGGCGACGAACTCGCTCGAGCGCGGCAGCACCCGCCCCCCGGCGCGGCGCAGCCGGCCGGCCGATACGAGCCGCTCGGCCCGCTCGCGCCAGCCCTCGCCGAAGACGTCGTCGTCCTCCGCGCTCAGCGGCAGCTCGTAGGCCGCCGCGACCATGTGCCGCGAGGCGATCTGCTCGCTCTCGTGGTCGAGGATCGCCGCCTCGACCGGCCGGCCGATGAACTCGTCGGGGTGGCGGCAGAAGAACTGGTCGAGCGCGTCGGCACCGGCGACGTAGACCGCCAGTCCGCGCCGCTGCCGCCCGGCCCGGCCCCACATCTGGCGCAGGCTGGCGACGGTGCCGGGGAAGGTGACGCAGATCGCCGCGTCGAGCTCGCCGACGTCGATGCCCAGCTCGAGCGCGTCGGTGGCGACCACTGCGAGCAGGTCGCCGGACGCCAAGCGCGCCTCGATCTCGCGCCGCTGCTGCGGCGTGTAGCCGCCGCGGTAGGGGGCGATCCGCGCCGCCAGCTCGGGCTTGCCGCGCCGCTCCAGCCCCTCGCGCGCGAAGCGCTGGATCAGCTCGATCCCGCGCCGGCTTTTCAGGAAGCAGATCGTGCGCACGCCGTGGGAGACCAGCTCGACCAGCAGCTCGGCCGCCTCGGAGAGGGCGGAGCGCCGCGTGCCGCTCGCCTTGTCGATCAGCGGCGGGTTCCACATCGCGATCTCGCGGCCGGCGCGCGGCGCGCCGTCGTCGTCGATCAGCTCGAAGGGCTCGCCGACCAGCCGCTCGGCCAGCTCGACCGGGTTGGCGATCGTCGCCGAGGTGAGCAGGAAGCGCGGCTCCGCGCCGTAGGCACGGGCGATCCGCCGCAGCCGCCGCAGCACGTTGGCGACGTGCGAGCCGAAGACGCCGCGGTAGGTGTGCGCCTCGTCGACGACGACCCAGCCGAGGTTGGCGAGGAAGTCGCCCCAGCTCTTGTGGTGGGGCAGGAGCCCGACGTGGAGCATGTCGGGGTTGGTGAGGACGAGGTTGTTGCGACGGCGGATCGCCGGCCGCTCCTCGCGCGGCGTGTCGCCGTCGTAGATCGCCTCGCGCAGGCCGGGCGGGCGCAGCGCCGCCAGCTTGCGCGCCTGGTCCTGCGCGAGCGCCTTGGTCGGGTAGAGGTAGAGAGCCCGACGCTTGGGGTCGCGGGCGATGCCGTCGAGCACCGGCAGGTTGAAGGCGAGGCTCTTGCCCGAGGCGGTGCCGCTGGTGATCACGAGGTTGGAGCCGGCCGCGGCCTTGAGCGCGTCACGCTGGTGCGAGTAGAGGCGCTCGATCCCGGCGTGTCCGAGCGCCTCTACCAGGCCGGGATCGAGCGAGCGCGGCATCGCCACCGGCCTGGCGGCGCGCTCCGGCTCGCCGCTCTCGGCGACGATGCGGCCGTCGCGCCGCGCGGGGTCGATCGCGATCGACCAGGGAGTCTCCAGCAGGCTCTTAGCCACGGATCCGCCCGGCCACTCGCACCGCCTGCAGCGTGCTGCGATCGTGGATCCGCAGGATGTCCGCCCCCTCGCGCACGGCCAGCGTCGCCGCCGCCACCGTGCCCCACTCGCGCTCGCCGGCCGGCAGCCGCTCCTCCCAGCTGCCCGCCAGCACCGCCCCGACGAAGTCCTTGCGCGAGAGCGACACGTACAGCGGCAGGCCGAGCGTGCGCAGCTCGGCCAGCCGCCGCAGGATCTCCAGGTCCTGCTCGGTGGTGAGGTCGAAGTCGAGCCCGGGGTCGATCGCGATCTGCTCCTCCGCCACACCAAGTCGCGAGGCCGCCTCGACTCTCCCCCCGAACCACGCCTTGAGGTGCTCGACCACGTCGCCGTAGGAACGCGCCGGGCGGTCGACCCGCGGCGGCCCCTCGATGTGCATCAGCACGTAGCCGCAGCCGCTGTCGGCGACGAGCTCGAACATCTCCTCCGAGCCGCCGGAGATGTCGTTGACCGCGACCGCGCGGGCGTCCAGCGCCCGCCGCGCGACCTCGGGCGAGAAGGTGTCGGCTGAGATCGGAACACCGGCCGGCGCGCCGCCCGCACCGCGCGTAGCCTCGACCAGACCCTCGATCGTCGGCACCAGCGCCGCCGCCTCGTCCTCGGCCGCCACCGGCGGCCCGCTGCGCGCCGCCACCGCGCCCACGTCCAACATGTCGAACCCTGCCTCGACGAGCGCCAGCCCGTCGGCAACCGCCCGCTCCGGCGTCACGCTGCGCGCCCCCTCGAACATCGAGTCGGCGGTGACGTTGACGATCCCCGCCGCAAGCGGCTGGTCCAGGTCGAGCGTCCGGTCGGCCAGCTTCCAGGGCACGCCGCTACCGTAGCGACCGCGCCCATGCCCCTGCGATGCGTCTACACCGACCTCGACGGCACCCTGCTCGGCCGCGGCAGCTCGCTCTTCCGCGACGCCGAGGGTGGCTTCTCGCTCGCCCAGGCCAGGGGCCTGGAGGCCTGCCACCGGGCCGGGGTCGAGGTGGTGATCATGTCCGGCCGGCGCGAGCCACAGGTCCACGAGGCCGCCCGCCTGATGGGCCAGACCTCCTACATCTACGAGGCCGGCTGCGCCTTCGCGATCGACGGCGAGACGACGCTCTTGACCGGCGAGCTCGTCCCCGACGAGGAGGGCACCGTCTACGAGAAGATCGAGGCACGCGGCATCCCCAAGCTGCTCTTCGAGCGCTTCGAGGGCCGGCTCGAGTACCACTCGCCCTGGCACCACGGCCGCGTCCTCTCCCACCTCTTCCGCGGCAAGGTCGACGTCGGCGAGGCCAACGAGCTGCTCGGCGCCGAGGGACACGGCGACCTGCGCCTGCTCGACAACGGCGCGATCGGGCGCGAGATGGCCGCGATCGAGGGGCCCACGCACGCCTATCACCTGGTCCCCAAGATGGTCAGCAAGGCCAACGCGGTCGCCGCCCACGCCCGCGCCCGCGGCTTCGACCCCGCCGATTGCATCGCCGTCGGCGACTCGGTCGAGGACCTCGAGGTCGCCGCCGCGGTCGGCCGCTTCTTCGTCGTCGCCAACGGGCCCGAGCGCGACCCCGGCCTGCGCGCCGCGCTCGCCGCCTGGGACAACGTCACCGTCACCGAGGGCGCGATGGGCGACGGCTTCTACGAGGCGGTCGTCGCCACCCTGATGGAGCGCCGCTGAGCAACGTCTCCAGCGGCGGTGGCCGGCTAGTATCGGGTGTCATGGAGGGAGCGACGGTCGCCGAGCAGGAGTACCTGGAGATCATGTTCTGGCTCGAGGAGGCCGGGCTGCCGATGACCGGCGCCAACATCGCCCGCGCGATGCAGCTCTCCCCCCCGACCGTGCACGAGATGGTCGGCCGCCTCGTCGACGACGGCTACGTCGAGCGCAATGCCGACAAGTCGCTCGCCTTCACCGCCTCCGGGCGCGAGCACGCCAGCCACATCGTCCGCCGCCACCGCATGATCGAGCGCTTCCTCACCGACGTGCTGGGCATCCCCTGGGACGAGGTGCACGAGGAGGCAGAGCGGATTGAGCACGCGATGTCGCCGGTGCTCGAGGAGCGCATGCGCGCCGCGATCGGCGACGCGACGACCTGCCCGCACGGCCACCCGATCGTCGAGGGCGCGCGCGAGACCGGCTCGCTGCTCGCCGACGTGCAGGTGGGCGCGAAGGTCTCCGTGCTGCGCTTCGAGAACGAGGCGGAGGAGCTGCTGCACTACCTCAAAGAGGCGGGCTTGGAGCCCGGCCTCGAGGGGACGGTAGAGAGCAGCGAGGAGGAGGGCGTGACGATCGCCTCCGCCGACGGCTCGCACACAGTCTCGCGCAGCGTCGCCGAGACGGTTTCGGTCCGCGCCGACCCGGCGCCGCCCCCCCGCGCCGCCATTCCCGAGCAGCTCGTCCTCTCCAGCGACCGCTACGGCCGCTGAGGCGAGGCGTTACGCCGGCGAGCCGGCGCGGACCCGCTCGAGGGCCCGTGCGATGCGCGCCACGCCCTCTGGGATCCGCTCGGGCGGCACGCTGGCGAAGGAGAGCCGGAGGCTGTTGCGACCGCCGTCGATCATGAAGTCGGGGCCGGCGACGAAGGCCACGCCCTCGCCCTTGGCCTCGGCGAGCAGGGTGGGCGTGTCGGTTTCCTCGGCGAGGTCGAGCCAGAGGAAGTAGCCGCCGCCGGGGACGACGAACTCGGCCTCGGGGATCTGCTCGCCCAGCGCCTCGACCAGGGCGTCGCGGCGGTCGCGCAGCGCACCTTTGACGAACTCGATGTTGGCGTCGAGCCCACCCGACCGGCACAGATCGAGCACGACCGCCTCGGCCAGCATGTTGGGCGAGATGTAGGTCTCGTTGGCGCGCTTGGCGAGCGCCGCGATCTCCGCCCCCGGCCCGGCCAGGTAGCCGACCCGCACGCCCGGGCTGACGGTCTTGGAGAAGGATGAGGCGTGAATCACCCGGCCGGCCGTGTCGATCGAGAGCATCGACTCCAGCGCCTCGCCCTCGAAGGGCAGCTCGCGGTAGGGGTCGTCCTCGAAGATCCAGAAGCCGTGCTCGGCGGCCAGCTCGACCAGGCGCGTGCGCTTGGCGGCCGACAGCGTGCATCCCGCCGGGTTGTGGAAGTTGGGGATGACGTGGGCGAGCTTGACCGGGCCCTCGCCCAGCGTCGCTTCGAGCGCGGCGACGTCGAGCCCGTCGGCCTCGAGCGGCACCGGCACCAGCTCGACCCCCAGCCGCTGCAGCATCAAGAGCGTGCGGTCGTAGGTCGGCTGCTCGACGATCACCCGATCGCCGGGCTCGAGCAGGTGCTCGAACAGCATCCAGCCCGCCTCCAGCGACCCGTTGGCGATCATCACCTGTCCGGCGTCGAGCCCCCCGTGCCGCTCGGCGACCCACTCGCAGAGCCCCGGATGCCCGATCCCGGTCCCGTAGGAGAGCGCCTTTTCCCAGTCCTCGGCCAGCGCCCGCGCCGCCGCATCCCGCACCGCGTCCTTGGGCAGGATGTCCGCGCTGGGCGCCCCGCGCGCAAAGGAAATCGTCTCGCCGGCCATCGCCCTCGACCCTAGCAACGCCCCCGAATTTGCGACCACGCGACGAATGGCCCGAGCCCTACAGGGGAAGAACCCAGGGCGTGTCTGACTTAAGGGGGGCATATGACCCCGAGAAGTCAGACACGCCCTGGCGTGGAGCGTGAGCGGAGCTTGGCTCGGCTTGCCGCGAAGCAGCATGGGGTCATCGCTCGCCGGCAACTGCTGGCGCTTGGCTTCAGCGAGGATGCGATCACGGCTCGGGCCGAGGCCGCGCGACTCCAGGCGCTTCACCGCGAGGTATTCGCGGTCGGCCATTCGCGGGTGAGTCGATTAGGGCGCTGGCTGGCCGCCGTCCTCGCCTATGGCGATTCAGCGTTGCTCAGCCACGGCAGCGGCGCCGCGCTCTGGGGATTGACCAAGCCCAGGCGGGGAGCAATTGACGTGACCGCGCCTGTCGGTCGGCAGGGCATACACCGTCGGGAGGGAATCTGGATCCATCGTGGACGACTCGACCCGGAGGACCGGACGGATCGGGCGGGGATCCCGGTCACGACCGTCGCGCGAACGCTCTTCGACTTTGCCGAAGTCGCTGACCTGATCCCGCTTCAACGGGCGTGGGAGGAGGCGGACCGGCTCGGCTTCCTCCAGCTATCGGCAGTCGAGCGGGTCTGCGAGCGGGGCTACGGCCGCCGTGCTCTGCGCCCGATTCGCCTGCTGCTCACAGAAGCGCGAGCGGCCACCTTCAGGCAGTCGCCACTGGAGGACAGCTTCGCGGAGTTTTGCCGTGCGCACCTCGCCGACCTGCCTGCTCCGCTGACCAACGTCTTGATCCTCGACCACGAGGTCGACGCCTATTGGCCCTCACATCGCCTCGTCATCGAGATGGACAGCTGGGAATTCCACGGCCATCGGGCGGCCTTCGAGCGCGATCGAGCCCGCGACGCCAGGATGCAAGCGGCGGGCTACCGCGTCATCCGCCTCACGCACCGGCGACTACGCGACGAGCCTGCCGCCGTGGCCTCGGAGCTTCGGCGCATGCTGGCCCACCCTCCTCCAGCCGCCCCCGCTGAGGGCTAGGAGCCGCGCAGGACTTCGACGGCGATCTTTGCCGTCTCGGTAGGGCTTTCGCCGACCCGCACGCCCTTCGCCTCGAGCGCTTCCTTCTTCGCCTGGGCGGTGCCGGAGGAGCCGGAGATGATCGCGCCGGCGTGGCCCATCTGCTTGCCGGGCGGGGCGGTGAAGCCGGCGATGTAGGCGACGACCGGCTTGGAGATGTCGGAGGCGATGAACTCGGCGGCGCGCTCCTCGGCGTCGCCGCCGATCTCGCCGACCATCACGATCAGCTCGGTCTCGGGGTCAGCCTCGTACAGCTTGAGGATGTCGATGAAGTCCGAGCCGATAATCGGGTCGCCGCCGATGCCGACGATCGAGGAGTTGCCCTCGCCGGCCTGCTTCAGCTCGTTGCCGATCTGGTAGGTCAGCGTGCCCGACTTGGAGACGACGCCGATCGGCCCGGGGTCGAAGAACTGGGCGGGGATGATGCCGACGTTGGCCTTGCCGGGCGAGAGCACGCCGGGGCAGTTGGGCCCGATCAGCCGCACGCCCGCCTCCACCGCCTTCCAATAGATGCTCAGCATGTCGAGCACCGGGATCCCCTCGGTGATCGCGATCACCGTCTGCACGCCGGACTCGATCGCCTCGTCGATCGCCGGCGCGGCGAAGCGCGCCGGGACGAAGATCATCGAGGTGTTGGCGCCCTCCCCCTCGACCGCCTCGCGGATCGAGTCGAAGACGGGCACCCCCTCGACGTCCTGGCCGCCCTTGCCGGGGGTGACGCCCGCCACCAGGTCCGTGCCGTAGGCCTGGTTGCGCAGGCCATGGAAGGATCCCTCGCGGCCGGTCAGGCCGGAGACTACGAGCTTGGTGTCCTTGTCGACGACGATCGACATCAGCCGGTGCCCCCGGCGGGCGACCCCGCGAGCTCGACGACCTTTTGAGCGGCGCCGAGCATCGTCGTCTCCTGGTGCAGGTCGGGCAGGCTCGCGGCGGCGAGGATCTCCAGACCCTCCTCGGAGTTGGTGCCGTCGAGGCGGACGACCAGCGGCACGCCCAGCTCGAGCCGGGAGGAGGCCTCGACGATGCCCTTGGCGATCTCGTCGCAACGGGTGATGCCGCCGAAGATGTTGAAGAGGATCGCGGTGACCTTCTCGTCGGAGGTGATCACGGTCAGCGCGTCGACGATCGCCTCGGCCTTGGAGCCGCCGCCGGCGTCGAGGAAGTTGGCCGGCGCGCCGCCCGCCTGGGCGACGACGTCGAGCGTCGACATGCAGAGCCCGGCGCCGTTGGCGAGGATGCCGACGTTGCCGTCGAGCTTGACGTAGGTGAGGCCCTTCTCGCGCGCCATCGCCTCCTGCGCGTCGTCGATCGACTCGGCGTCGAGCTCGGCCAGCCCCTCGTGGCGGTAGAGGGCATTGCCGTCGATCGTCACCTTGGCGTCAAGCGCGACGACCTCGCGGTCAGCGGTGACGATCAGCGGGTTGACCTCGATCAGCGTCGCGTCCTCGCTCGCCGCGGTCTCGGCGAGCTTGGCCAGCACCTCGGCGGCTTCGTCGCGCACGTCCTCGGCCAGGTCGGCGGCCTCGACGATCGGCCGCGCCTCGGCGGCGGTGAAGGGCCGCGTCGGGTCGATGTGCTCCTTGACCAGGGCGGCCGGGTCCTCCTCGGCGACCGCCTCGATGTCCATCCCTCCCTTGGCGGAAACCATTGCCAGCAGCTTCTTCTCACCGCGGTCGAGGATCACCGAGGCGTAGTACTCGGCGGCGATGTCCGAGCCGCCCTCGACCCAGACCTGGTCGACCCGGAATGGTCCCTCGCCGTGCGGCCCGGTGATGTCCATGCCGAGAATCGCGCCGGCGTGCTGCTCGGCCTCGCCGCGGTCGGCGGCGATCTTGATCCCTCCCGCCTTGCCGCGGCCGCCGATCAGCACCTGGGCCTTGATCGCGCAGGGGTAGCCGATCCGCTCCGCCGCAGCCACCGCCTCCTCCACGGTCGAAGCGACCTCGCCGCTCGGCACGGCGATGCCGTGCGCGGCGAAAAGCTGCTTGCCTTGATACTCGAGAAGGTCCATTAGATGACTGACTCCATGGCCGCGTGCGCCTGGGGACGCGTGTGGCCAAGCAGATCAAGGACGCAGGGTGCAGCCTTTGCTGGTTGCAAAGGCAAACCCGAGGACGCAGATATGCGCAGCGCCACGCGCGTCATCCAGGTGTGCGGGGTCGTGGGGTCAGTCATCTGGGTGAGGCGCCCCTGCCGAGCGCGGGCGGCAGCCTATAAGATGCCGCGCCCTGTGCCCCTGCCCGCCTTGAAAACCATCACCTGGGTGACCACCGACTGCTACGGGACCCTGATCGACTGGGAGAAGGGCATCGTCGAAGCCTGCAAGAAGGAGGCGGCCAAGGACGGCTTCAGCTTCGACGAAGGGCCCTTCCTCGCCCGCTTCTTCGAAGTGCAGGCCGAAATCATGGCCGGCTCCTACGAACTGTACGCCGAGGTGCTGCGCCGCACGATCGTCAAGGTCGCGCGCGAGATCGGCTGGGAGATCGAGCCCTCGCGGGCCCAGTTCCTGCCCGACAGCGTCGCCTACTGGCAGCCCTTCCGCGAGGCCAACGCGGCGATGGACCGGCTCGGCAAGCGCTACGACGTCGGGATCATCTCCAACATCGACGACAAGCTGCTCGGCATCTCGCGCCGCCACCTGCGCACCGAACTCGACCTCGTCGTCACCGCCCAGCAGGTGCGCAGCTACAAGCCGGACCCGGTGCACTTCAAAGAGTGCGCGCGGCGGATCGGCGGCAAAAAAGGCTGGGTCCACATCTGCTCCGGCTACGACACCGACGTCGTCCCGCTGCTGAAGATGAAGGTGCCGGTGATCTGGGTCAATCGCCACGGCGAGAAGCTCGACGGCCGCAAAGCGCCGAGCGCGACCGTCAAGAACTTCCGCGAAGCGGCGAAAAAGCTCGGCGCGGGCTAGGGCCCGTCGTCCTCGCCGTTTTCTAGCGTTCGCCCTCGCAACTTCGCCTCAGGGCGGCGGTTTCGACCTTCATGGCCCGAGTCAGTCACATCTGCGCGGCACTGGCGCTGCTCTGCGCGCTCGTACTGAGCGTCGGCGCGGCGGGCGCGGCGGCGCCCGAGGAACCGCCGCTCAACCCCAACGGGTCGCCGCCGAGCTTCGTCGTCATCCAGACCGACGACCAGACCCTCGACGGCCTCTACGCGACCTTCACCGCCTTCCCGGGGGCGGCGACGACGCGCTCTATGCCGAACACGCTCGACCTGATCGGCAAACGCGGCATGACCTTCAACCGCTACTACGTGCCCTACCCCCTCTGCTGCCCCTCGCGGGTCAGCCTGCTGACCGGCCGCTACGCGCACAACAACGGCGTCAAGGGCAACGTGCAGCCCAACGGCGGCTACTTCGGGTTCAGCTTCAGGGCGGCCGCTTCCAACAACATCGCCACCTGGCTGCAGGGCGCGGGCTACCGCACGATCCACGTCGGCAAGTTCCTCAACGGCTACGGCGACGAGCCCCACGACAACGGCACCTCGGTGCCGCCCGGCTGGAGCAGCTGGCACACGGTGCTGAAGGCCGACACCAACCACTACTTCTACGGCTACACGCTCAACCAGAACGGGCAGCTGAGCGAGCCCTACGGCGAATCGGGCAGCTGGGAAACGCGCGAATACGGGCTGCGCGACCCGTTCGGCTGTCCCTTCGAACCGATCGAAGAACGGCCCTGCCTCTACGCCACCGACATCTTCAACTGGATCGCGCGGGGGGAGATGCTGGCCACGCCGCCGGAACAGCCCTTCTACCTGCAGCTCGACTACACCGCTCCGCACGGCGACTTCCGCAAGCCGGCGGGCCCGGAGCCGGCGCCTCGCCACTACGACTGGTTCAAGGGCGCCCGCCACCCGCACAACCGCTCGGAAGGGTTCGACGAGGGCAACGTCACCGACAAGCCGCGCTTCATCCGCGACGCCGACCACCTCAGCCCGAGCGAGAAGCGCGCCTACCGCGTCTACTACCAGAAGCAGCTCGACTCGCTGCGCGCAGTCGACGACGGCGTCAAGCAGGTGATCGACACGCTCGGGCAGATGCACCGGCTGCGCAACACCTACGTCATCTTCACCTCCGACAACGGCTTCTTCTTCGGCGAGCACCGCCTGCTCGGCGGCAAGTTCCTCGCCTACGAGCCCGCCACCCACCTGCCTTTCCTGATCCGCGGGCCGGGGATCGAGCAGGGCAGCTCGACCGGCGAGCTGGCGGCGAACATCGACGTCGCGCCGACGATCCTCGAGCTGGCGGGGGTGGGAGCGACGAAGAGCATCGACGGCCGCTCGCTGGTGCCCTTCCTGCGCGACCCGGAGCTGCGCACGCGCCGGCCGATCCTCTTCGAGTCCTTCGTCGAGACCAACGACGTCAACGCGCAGGGAGGGATCTCGACCGCGGGAGCGTCCCGGAGCGAGCGGTCGGGGGGCGGCGGCAAGGCGACGGCCTCGCTGCTGGCGCCGCCCAAGGACTACGCCGGGATCCGCCTCGGCCCCTACAAGTACATCGCCTGGCCGAGCGGCGAGAAGGAGCTCTACAACATCAACAAAGACCCCAACGAGCTCAACAACATCGTCAAGGACCCGAACTACTACCCGATCCGCAACTTCCTCCACCGCCAGATGAAGCGCTTCACCAGCTGCGTCGGCCGCGAATGCCGGGAAGTGACGCCGGAGATGCCGCTGACGAGGGTCGAATTCCAGCGGTTGCGCGCCAAAAAACAGAAGGAAGTTCGCGAACGCGAACGGCAGCGCGAAAAGGAACGACGAGAAAAAGAACGCGGCAAAGGCCGCTAGCCGGGTCTACTCGATCACGGCCAGAACGTCGCCGCTCGAAACCGCCGCGCCTTCCGCCACGTTGAGCGAGGTGACCTTGCCGGCGCGATGGGCGGCTATCTCGTTCTCCATCTTCATCGCCTCGATCACGCAGACGAGCGCGCCCTCCTCGACCTCGGCGCCCTCCTCGACCGCGACCTTGAGCACGGTGCCCTGGAGGGGGGAGGGAAGTGACTCGCTGGAGGCGCTTGCGCCGCCGCCGCTCTTGCGCTCGCGCTTCGGCGGTTTCCTGCCGCCGCCCGGGTTCGCGGCGCCGCCCGCGGCGGCCTCGCCGATCACCTTGACGTCGAAGAGCTTGCCGGAAACCTCGACCTTGTAGTCGCGGGCGACCGTCTCGGCGCCCTCCGCCGACTCGGGCGCATCGGCGGCCTCGGGGGCGGTGGTCTTCAGCCACTTCTTGTCCTCCATCAGGTCGCGGCAGGTCTCCCCCTTCGCCCACTGCTCGGTGGCGAGGATCGCGCTGTGGAAGGGGATCAGCGTGGTCAGGCCGCCGACCTCGTACTCGCCGAGGGCGCGCAGCATGCGCCGCGTGGCGTGCTCGCGGTCGACGTCCCAGACGATCAACTTGGCCACCATCGGGTCGTACATCGGCGTCACCTCGGAGCCCGCCTCGACCCCCGAGTCGACCCGCACGCCCGGCCCGGCGGGCTCGCGGTAGCTCGCGATCGCGCCCGGCGCGGGGGCGAAGTTCTTGTGCGCGGCCTCGGCGTTGATCCGGCACTCGATCGCGTGGCCGCGCAGCTCGACGTCCTCCTGGGCGACCGTGAGCGCCTCCCCCGCCGCGACCAGCACCTGCTCGCGGACGATGTCGACGCCGGTGACCATCTCGGTCACGCAGTGCTCGACCTGCACGCGGGTGTTCATCTCGAGGAAGAAGTACTCCTCGCCGACCTGCATGCCCTCGACCGTGCCGGCGCCCCGGTAGCCGACCGCGGCCGCCGCGTCGGTGGCGATCTTGCCGATCCGCTCGCGCATCTCGGCGTCGACCTGGGGGCCGGGCGCCTCCTCGATCACCTTCTGGTGGCGGCGCTGGATCGAGCAGTCGCGCTCGCCGAGGTGGATCACGTTGCCGTGCGAGTCGGCCAGCACCTGGACCTCGACGTGGCGCGGGTCCTCCAGGTAGCGCTCGACGTAGACACGGTCGTCGGAGAAGAACTTCTCGCCTTCGCGGGCGGCGCCCTCAAAGGCCTCCTCGAGGTCGTCGGGCGTCATCGCCACGCGGAAGCCCTTCCCACCGCCGCCCCCGGCCGCCTTACAGGCGACGGGGTAGCCGGCCTCCTCGGCCTGCGCCTTGGCCGCGGCGACGTCCGCCGCCGGCTCGGTCGCACCGGGGACGATCGGCACGCCGGCCTCGGCCATGATCTCGCGTGCCCGCGTCTTCGAGCCCATCGCTTCGATCGCCTCCGGCGGCGGGCCGATGAAGACGATCCCCGCCTCGGCGCAGGCGCGGGCAAAGTCGGCGTTCTCGGCGAGGAAGCCGTAGCCGGGGTGGATCGCCTCGGCACCCGCCTCCTTGGCCGTGTCGACGATCTTCATGACGTTCAGGTAGCTCTCGGCCGGGACCGCAGGGCCGATCAGGAAGGCCTCGTCGGCCTCGCGCACGTGCGGCGCGTCGCGGTCGATCTCCGAGTAGACGGCGACCGAGCCGATGCCCATCTCCTTCAGGGTGCGGGCGACGCGAATCGCGATCTCGCCGCGGTTGGCTATCAGCACCTTCTCGAACACGGCGGCGCAGTCTATTCAGCGACTAGGCTGCCCGGCGTGTTGATCGAGCTGCAGAGCCACTCCACGGTTTCGGACGGACAGCTGGCGCCGGCCGAGGTGGTCGAGGAAGCCGCGAAGGCGGGGGTCACGACCCTCGCGCTGACCGATCATGACGCGATTGCCGGGGTGCCGGAGGCACTTGGAGCTGCCGAGCGTCTGGGCGTCGAGCTGGTGCCGGCGATCGAGATGTCTTGCGTGCACGAGTACGCGGAAGACCTGCATATCTGCGGGTATTGGATGGACCTGGGCAAGATCGCGCCGGCCTGCGAGCGGGCGCAGCACGAGCGTGTCTCCCGCGCCGGGGAGATCGTCGAGAAGCTGCGCGGCGAGGGCTTCGACCTTCACCTCGAGGACGCCGTGCGCGAGGCCGGCGACGCGCTCTCGATCGGCCGACCGCACATCGCTCGCGCCGCCGGCGCGAGCGGCGACCTCGGCCCCTTCTTCGAGGAGTACCTCGTGCCCGGCGCCAAGGCCTTCGTGCCGCGCCGCTGGCCGACTGCCGAGCAGGCGGTGGAGACGATCAAGACGGCGGGCGGCGTCGCCGTCGTCGCCCACCCCTACTGGGACATCTCCGCGCCGGACGAGGTCGACGAGCTGATCCGCGCCCTCGACGTCGACGGGGTCGAGACCTTCTACCCCACCCACAGCAGGGAGCAGACCGCCCACCTGCTCGAGCTCTGCGAGGAGCTCGAGCTGATCCCCACCGCCTCCTCCGACTACCACGGCCCGACCCACAAGACCTTCGCCGAGTTCGGCGCCTACGACACCTACGGGCTGGCCGAACCACAGGTCCCCCGCCTGTAGAGACGAAAACGGGCGCTCAGCCGCGCTTGCGGTGCAGGACGATCACCCGTTCGATCGTCTTCGGCAGCGTGCCGGCCAGCGGCCTGAGGGTGACCAGGGGGCGGATTCGGCCCTCGCCGTGCCGCTTCAGGTAACGGCGCAGGCGGACCTTCGGCTTGACCGGCAGGCGGACGAGCTTGGCCTGCGGCACGCCGCGGGTCAGGCGGCGGATGCCGCGGCCGTGCAGCACGACACGCCCCGGCTCGAGGACGCGCACGAAGAGGATCGCGGTGCCGCTGCGGCGGTTGAGCCGCAGTCCGGCGAAGCGGATCTTCCCGGCCTCAGGTGCCGGCGAGTAGACCGGCGCCTCTTCATAAACCGGCTCCTCGGCCGAAACGGTGCTGCCGGACAACGCCAGCAGCAAAGCTGAGAGCAGCATGAACCTGAATCCCCACCTCACGCCCCGCAGGTTAGGGAATCACCCCCGTCGGTCAAGGGTCCCGGACAAGCCTCCGACAGGAGGGGCCGGGTACCCCTCCGCCGGAACTTGTGAGCGGCAAAGCGAGCATCCCGCCGAAAGGTGCGGGCGCGGGTTCCGCCGGAGGGGTACCCGGCCCCTCCTACCTCAGCCTTCGTCCCTAAGCCGTGACGGCAGCTGCCGGGATCAGGTCGCGCGACTCGAGGTACTCGATCAGCTTCTGCGCCGACTCCTCGGCCGTTTCGCCTTCGGTGTCGCAGACCACGTCGGGGTTCTCGGGAACCTCGTAGGGGTCCGACACGCCGGTGAATTCCTTGATCTCGCCGGCGAACGCTTTCGCGTAGAGCCCCTTGACGTCGCGCTCGGCGCAGGTGTCGACCGAGGCCTTCACGTAGACCTCGATGAAGCGGTCGCCCATCAGCTCGTGCGCCTCGCCGCGGATCTCGGCATAGGGGGAGATCGCCGCGGTGATCACCGGCACGCCGTTGCGGCTGAGCAGGTCGGCGACGAAGGCGATCCGGCGGATGTTCGTGTCGCGGTCCTCTTTGGAGAAGCCGAGCCCCTTGGAGAGGTTTTCGCGCACGACGTCGCCGTCGAGGATCTCCAGCTTCGAGCCGCGCTCGCGCAGGTGGCCCTCCAGCAGCCTCGAGATCGTCGTCTTGCCCGCGCCCGAGAGCCCGGTGAACCAGAGGGTGAAGCCCTTCTCGTCAGCCATCCTGCGTCAGTCCTCCTTGTAAGCGTCGATGAGTATGTCGGCGACCTCGTCGCGTGAGAACTCGTGCGGCGGCCTTTCGCCGTTGCCGAGCATCTCGCGGACTTTCGTCCCGGAGAGGAAGAGGTGCGCCTCCTGGTCGTGGGGGCAGGTCTTGTTCGAGGCCAGGCCCTCGCACTCGTTGCACCAGAAGGTGTGCTCGAACATCAGCGGCTCGATGCCGAGCTCGTCGATGTCGATCGTCTCGAAGATCTTCTGCGCGTCGTAGGTGCCGTAGTAGTCGCCCGCTCCGGCGTGGTCGCGGCCGACGATGAAGTGGGTCGCGCCGTAGTTGCGACGGACGATCGCGTGCAGGACCGCCTCGCGCGGACCGGCGTAGTGCATCTTCGCCGGCTTCACGCCCAGCACCACGCGATCCTCGGGGTAGTAGTTCTCCATCAGCACCTCGTAGCAGCGCATCCGCACGTCGGCGGGGATGTCGCCGGCCTTGGTCTTGCCGATCAGCGGGTGGATGAAGAGCCCGTCGCAGGTCTCCAGCGCGGCCTTGGTCAGGTACTCGTGGGCGCGGTGGATCGGGTTGCGGGTCTGGAAGGCGACGATCTTCTTCCAGCCGCGCGCCTCGAAGTCGGCCTTGTGCTCGGCCGGCGTCTTGTAGCGGCGCATGAAGGCCTCGTCGTGGTCGGGCAGCGCGTCGACCTCGATCGGGCCGGCGATGCAGCGGCTGCCCTCCTCGTAGATCGCCGCGACGCCGGGGTGGGCCCCGTCGGCGGTGCCGTAGACCTGCTCGGCCTCGCGCTTCGCGTCGCGCTCCCAGATCTCCTCGACCTTGATCCGGCCCAGCGGCTTGCCTTCGTCGCTGGACAGCTCGACCGTGTCGCCGACCTCGCACTCGAGCTCGGTCGCCAACGTGATCGGGATCGGCCAGTACTCGCCGGCGGCGGTGCGCATCTCGCTGCAGACGCGCTCCCAGTCGGCGGAGCCCTGGAAGCCGGTCAGCGGCGCGAAGCCGCCGTTGCCGATCATCTCGAAGTCGGCCGTGTGGCGCTCGTCAAGGGTCAGGGAAAGCTCAGTCATCGTCTCGCTCATGCGGGGGTATCACCTATTCGTTCGGGGAGGGACTGGGGGCGGCGCTAGTTGATCCCGCACTCGGTCTTCTCGAGACCCGCCCAGCGACCGGCGCGCGACGAGCCGCCAGGCCCGACCGGCTTGGTGCAGTGGGTGCAGCCGATCGAGGGGTAGCCGCGATCGTGCAGCGGGTTGTACGGGAGGTGGTGCTCACGGATGTAGTTCCAGACGTCGCGCTCGGTCCAGTCCGCGATCGGGTTCAGCTTCCACAGCTCGAAGCGCTTGTCCCAGGTGAACTTCGGGGTCTTGGCGCGACTGGCTGAGTCCTCGCGGCGGACGCCGGCGAGCCAGCAGTCTACGGAAGAGAGCGCGCGGCGCATCGGCTCGACCTTGCGCAGGCCGCAGCAGGCGTCGGGGTCGCTCTTCCAGAGCTCGTCGCCGTACTGGACCGCCTGCTCCTCGAGGGTGAGGTTGTGGAAGCGGTCGAACTCGACGCCGAGGTGCTCGGCGAGCTTGTCGCGCGTCTCGTACGTCTCCGGAAAGAGCACGTCCGTGTCGAGGTAGAAGAAGCGCGCCGCGGAGTTGATCTGGCTGGCCAGGTGCGCCGTCACCGCGCTCGTTTTCTGGAACGAGCAGGCGATGTAGTGGGACTGGCCGAAGGTTTCGAACATCCACTCGATCGCGTCGGACGCGTTACCCCCCTCGAGGCGCGCGGCGACCTCCTCGGCGTCGATCTCCGGGATCGTGACGGTGGCGGCGGGGCTCATATCGCGCACTCGCCCTCGCCCCGCTCCACCTTGTAGGGACTGGAGCGGTTCCAGTCGATGAACTGCTGCATCGTCTCGAGGCTGAACTCGGCGGGCAGGGTCAGGTCCTTGATCTCCTCTTCGAAGCGCGCCGCGCCGGCGCGCTCGGCGAAGGCGTTGAACTCCTCGCCCTCGGCGCGCTCGGCCTCATACAGGAGCAGCCAGCGCTCGACCGCCTCGGGGACGCGCTTGGCGGGCAGGCGCGATTTGAGCCGCGTGCCGAAGACGACCTCGCCGCCCTCATAGTTGCCGGCGATGTGCGGGATGTAGGCGGGCATCTGGCGTCCGCCCACTTTCAGCGAGGCGCCGTAGAAGCCGATGTTGGCGATGTGGTGCTGGGAGCAGCCGTTGGGGCAGCCGCTCATCTTGATGTGGACCTTGCGGGTCAGCTCGTCCTCGATCTCCATCTCCTCGAGCCGCTGCTTGATCGCCCGGTTGAGCCCCATCGAGCTGGTGATGCCGAGTTTGCAGCTGTCGGTGCCGGGGCAGCTGACCACGTCGGTGATCTCGTCGGCGCCGGGCTCGGCGAGGCCAAGCGCCTTCAGGCGCTCCCAGACGGTGTAGAGCGCCTCGTCGCGCACCCAGCGCAGGACGAGGTTCTGCTGCACGGTGCTGCGCGCGTAGCCGCCGGTGTGCTCGCGCATGATCGCGGCCAGGCCGCGGAACTGCTCCGGGGTCAGGTCGCCGCGCTCGATCTTCACCTCGACGGCGACGAAGCCGTCCTGGCGCTGCGGCTGGACGTTGCCCTGCAGGAAGCGGTCGAACTCGGAGCGGTCGCCGTTCGGCGAGGCGGGTTCGGCGGGCCGCTCGGGCGCGCGCTCTTCCTCCTCGTCGTCGAAGCGCAGCCGCTCGACCAGCTCGGCGTCGAAGTCGCGCTCCGCGACCCAGTCGCCCTGCAGCTCCTCCTCGACCTGCTCGCGGAAGGCGTCGATGCCGATCTTGTCGATCAGCACCTTGATCCGGGCGCGGGCGCGGTTGACGCGCAGCCACTCCTGGCGGTCGAAGATGCGCAGCACGGCCTCGGAAACCTTGAGGTAGTCGCCGTTGTCGGCCTCGACGAACTCGTAGAGGGTCGGCGCGACGCGGGCCATGATCGAGGTGCCGCCGCCGACACGGACCTCGAAGCCCTTGACCCCGTCGCGCTCGCGGCTGAGGAAGGCGATGTCGTGGATGCCGGTGATCGCCCGGTCCTCGTCGGACCCGGTGAAGGCGGTCTTGATCTTGCGCGGCATCAGCTGCGTCGTCGGGTGACGGACGAAGTAGCGGACGTAGGCGCCGGCGTAGGGCGTCGGGTCGAAGATCTCGTCGGCGGCGACGCCGGCCCAGGGGTCGCCGGTGACGTTGCGCACCGTGTTGCCGCAGCCCTCGCGCGAGGAGAGGTCGACCTCGGCGATTTCGCGCAGCAGGGACTCCATGTCGCGCAGCGGCACGTGGTGGATCTGGATGTTCTGGCGGGTCGTGATGTGGCCCTTGTCGAGCGGGGCCCACTTCTCGACCACCGTCGCGAAGGCCTCCATCTGCTCCGGCGTGACGCCGCCGAAGGGGAGCTTGACGCGGACCATCTGCACGTCGGGCTGGCGCTGGCCGTAGACGCCCTGTTTGAGGCGGAAGCCGATGAACTGGTCTTCGGCCATCTTGCCGGCGAGGAAGTCCTCGGCTTCGTTGTCGAAGTCGTCGAACTCGCGCTCGATGATCGGGATCACGTGCCCCGGGACGTTCTCGTAGGTCTCGGGATTCTCGAGCGTGCCCGCCCGGCCCTTGCCGCGCTGCTTCTTGTCCTGGTCGACGACTACCTCCACCCGAAGGAAAATAGCAAAACCGGACCGGGATTAGGGTATTTAGCTCTGGGCGGGGCGGCGGGACGCTACGAGGCGGCCTTCTTGCGGGCCTGGAGGATGGCGGCGGCTTCGCCGGACTCGGCCACGTAGCCGGCCTCGGGCTCGAGCGGCAGGCCGTCCTCGTCCCAACCGACGATCCCTTCCGTCAGCTTGACGGCCTCGAAGCCGGCCTCGGCGAGTGCGTCGGTCGCCATCGTCGAGCGGGTGCCGCCGCGGCAGTAGAGGACGACGGGGCGCTCCTTGTCGAGCTCGCCGGTGCGCTCGGCCAGCTCGGCCAGGGGCACGTGCTTGGCGCCGGCGATCCGCCCCGCCTCCCACTCGTGGTCGGCGCGCACGTCGACCAGCTGCGCCCCCTCCTCGACCAGCTTCCGCGCCTCCTCGCGGGAAACCTCTCGCGCCTCTTCCGTCATCGTCGAGAAAGCCTATCCACCGGCGTTGCCCAGAGCATCACGCACGCGCCGCGACACCAGAGTTCGCAGGCGCGGACTCTCGATCCGTTCGATCCAATATCTGATCTCACCGCGGTCGAAGTCCCTCGGCAGATGCAGCTCGGTGAAGTAAGCCATACCGCCGGCCGCAGTGCGGACGTAGACGGTGTCGAAGAGTGCCTTCGCCGGCCCCGCCACGTAGCCGCGGCGCTCGTTTCCTTCGTAGCCGCCGAAGAGAGCGGGGGCGATCTGATGGACGTCGAAGGAGCCGATCGCCGTCTCGATCCTCCGCGGGGGTGAAAGCGACGCGACAGATACCCGCCGCGGGATCTGCTCGATCAGTCCATGATGGGCCAGCGCGGACCAGAAGGAGACGTAGGCCGGATGCGGAGCGGTCAGGAACGGTGCCACGGCGAACGGCCCGATGTCCGGGTCGAGCGCCCACATTCCCGGCCGCAGGCGTCGAACCAGCCCGCCTTCCTCCATCGTCTTCAACCTGTGGCTGGTGGTCCGACGACCCGCCTTCCAACGCGTCGCCGCCTCCTCGGTCGTGAGCACGGGCCTGTTCAACCGACGCAGATCGCCGTAGGCGTCGGTGAGCCTCATTGCCCACCTGCCAAGGCATCGGCGACGTACACCTGCATCGCCGACCATGCCTCCTCGCCCTCGTACAGCTCGCGCGCGTCGTCCTCCAGGAACGGCAATACCTGATCCCGAAACGCTTCATAGGGCAGCTCCAGCGCGATCTCGGCGGCGCGGGCCAACAGTCCGGCATCGACTGAGCCCGGCGGGAGCGGTCGCAGCCGCAGGAGCAGATCCAGGTCGAAGACGTCCCTCGCCTGCGTCTCCTTGCGGCAGGCCAGCGCCGCGATCTTCTGCTCGGTCGGGGCGTCGTCGACGTAGTGCTGCACGGCAGGCGGGCGCAGTGCGTAGGGAGCGACGATCGCGTCGGGAATCGCATCGAGGCGGTAGCGGTCGTCGCCATTGCGGTTGCTGAACTCGACTTTCGTGTGCACGGGGTCATCGCCGCCATGCTCGATCGCCAGCTTCCAGCGCTGCGTGGTGTCGGTCTGCTTTTGCGCATTCGCCTCGGCGATGGCCAGCCCGGCTCTGCGCAGGAGGAGGTGGAGCGGGCCGGACGCGAGGATTGCGTCGACCTTCTCCCGCAGCCGCCACGGCGGCTCCCCGCTCAGGTCCAGATCGAGGTCCTCTGAGTAGCGCAGGCTGCCAAAGAAGTAGCGCAGGTTTGCCCCACCCTTGAGGACGTAACGACTGAGGTCGACTCGTTTGGAGAGGACGTCGAGAAAGGCGACGTGGAAAAGCTCGATGATCTGGGCGTTGCCGAGCCTTTCCATGGGTCAAGAATATATATCACGGCAACTTTGTTGCCAGATACTGCAATCTTGACAGGGATTCTGCCCACGCCCGCCCCCGAGCGTCGTGAGCGGCTCAGTCGACCTCGGTGCCCTCGACCAGGAAGGCGACGCGGACGTGGGCGCGGTACTCGTCCAGGTTCTCGCCCCGGATCCCAGTCGAGACGATGTCGACGGCACGCACGTTGCGCAGCGTCCCCTGCGCCTGCGCCAGCGCCTGCTTCGCCGCGTCGTCGGTGGACGTCTTCGAGCTGCCGACCAGCTCGATGATCTTCACGACTGCCATCGATCTCCTCCTTCTAGGTGTCTCTGGACGGTGCCCTTGGCGCCGACTCCCTCGGCCAGCGCCGCCCGTTGCCACGGGCTGACCGTCTCGCCGGCCACCGCGGGCGCCAGCGCGGTCTCAGCCTGAAAGCGCGCGATCGCCGCCGCGATCGCCGCCGCCTCGTTCGGGTTCGGATTTTGCTCCACGCCACAAGCCTAGTCTGCGCAGACAGCGCGAAGTCAGCCAAGACCGTGGGCGGGGTCCAATAAGGCGCCAGGGCAGAACGCGTCCTCCTTGCTCTCGAACAGGTCGTAGAAGGTGCCGGTCGCTGCACGACCGGCCTGCTGTTGCTGGAAACCAGTTTCAGCGGCGCGGCAGAAAGGGAGGAGCCACGCGATTCGGGCGTGGCCCCTACCCAGCCTCTGATTTTGGCCCGACCCGCTAGTGGGCCGAGGTGTACCGATCTTCGATCTGGTCGGAGTCGACGCTCAGCGTCGCGCTCGCCGGGCACAGGCTTTTGTGGCTCGGATCTTCGCGGGCCAGCGCCGCTTCGCCGGCGGTGACTTTTTCCGCCGACTGGTCCATCTGGAACTGCACCGAGGCGGAGCCCTACTTGCAGGTGTAGGTGGTGCCGGTCGAGGATGTTTTACACAGGTGAGCGTCCCCGACAGGTACTCGTCGGCGCTGCCGAGGTGATCGTGCCGTCGCTGCAGCTGGGGCCGCGATCGCCGCCAGCCGCTCACTAGGACAGGTGAGCCGTCCCCCAGAGGGGACGGCTCACGGACTGGTCAACCAAACGTCATTTCACCACGTACAGCGGTTTGGGTGAGGCCACGGTGAAGTCGGCCCCTACGATTTTCCCAGATTGCGGACACCAACCGCTTTCACAGCCTTGGAGTTCCAGGCCTGCGAGCGAGAACGTCGCTGGGTTTCCTCCTTTCAGGCCGTACGTGAGGTTGGGCGCTTTGTAAGTGAACACGACCGGTGAGCCGCAGTTGACATGCCATTCAACCGACAGGCCGTCGACCCAGCCGTCTACCGAAGCCACCCATTCGATCGTCCCTGAACCGAATTCAGACGTCGGGATGGAGGTCTGCACCTGACATGAGCCAACGCCCGGCTGCGAGCAGTTCGCCAACGCGAACTCAGTCAGCTCGACCGGCAGGTATGCAGGAGAATAGCCTGAGTCTGCCTCGGTTTCGACGGTCATCGATGCGCTTTCGCAGGTCATGGGTTTGAGCTGCCATGGTTCACCCTGGATTGCGAAATTTGCCGACTCCGCTTCGATCAACGTGCCTTTCAGGTAGGTGTTCCCCTGGGCGCACAGCGTTTCGACTGCTTTGCAGAGCTGGGTGTCGGGTGACGATACTGCTTTCGCGACATACGCCGGTTTAGGCAAGTCGACCGTGTAGGTGGCCGGCAGGAGCACGGCTCCTTCCGGACAAAAGCCTCCCGGGCCGGCGGATCCTTCCAGGGCGGTTTCCGGCACCGACAGCGCGGCCGGATTTCCACCCTGGGCGGTAGCTTGGGGCTCCAGGGAGAACGTGCAGTCGATGTCGAAGAGCAGGTTGCAGTTGATGTACCACTGCGCCGTACCTCCGTCGGTCAGGGTCAGCGCTCCATCAGCGCCTTTGCTCCACAACAGCGACCCTTTACTGCTCACTTCTTCGTCCAGGATCGTGCAATTACTCTGTGTTTTGTTCGTCCCGCATCCGCCGAGCGTCCATGCCGAAAGGTCAATCGGCAGCGGATCGCCCACGACGGCCCCAGTTTCTGCCTGCAACGTCGAAGCGCCGCATTTGATCGTGCCTACGGAGGTTTTGATAGCTACCGTTCCGGTGGCGTGTGCTTCGATCGTCGTTTCCGCAGCGTAGCGGTCTTTGCTTTCGCAATAGGGACTGGCGGCCGAGGATTTGCAAAGCGTCGTTTCCGCACCCAACGCTGAGCCAACCCCAACCAATCCAAGCATGGCCGCCGTGAGGACGGTCAGGCCGATGGTTCTCTTGACGTTCACTTCGTCTCCCCTCTTCGGCGACGTCGCGCCGCCGATCTGACTGGTACGTCTGGCGCGAGCCTCCTTGATTACCGCGAGGGGCGGGTCGGCGATGTGTCAACCGCCGTGTCTTCAGACTTGACAGCTGTCAGGATGCGTGCCCGAGCCTCTCGAGATGTAACGCCGCCTCGAGCTCCGTCGCGCAATCGTCCAGCTGCCAGCCGAGCTGATTCTCGAACGTCCGGAGTCGGCTGTTCACCGTCTGACGGCTGACCCCCAACGCCGCCGCCGCCGAGGCGACGTTGCGGTGTGCGGCGAAGTACGCCTGCAGGGTCCGCCGCGCCACTTCGCCGCTGTCTCGCTCTCGCTCCAATGGCACTAGGTAGATCTGGCGCAGTGAGATGTTGAGAAGATCGTCCTGGAGCATCGAGGCGAGAAGGGCGACCTCCGCGTAGCGAACGAACGCTTCGTTGCCGCGCAACGCAATCGGCAGCGCCGCGCGAGCTTGGCGGTGTGTCAGCCGCCATCCGGAAAGCCCCGACCCCGGCTCGCCGATCGCCAGTGAGGCGTGTGATGGCCAGGCGCCCTCCACCATGCGTGTGACATGCGAGAAGTCCACCTCGCGCCGCGAACCCAGCCATGCCCAGACCGTCCCCCCTTGGCGGCGGGTCATCAGCAGGCGACAGCTCAGGGAGTCGGCGAGCTGCCGAAGCGGCGCCGTGATGTCCGAGCCAGAGGCGACGAGACCGAGATGGTGGACATCGAAGTCGTAGGCAAGGCCGGAGACGTCGACGAGCTCGCCGGCCAGGAGGCGTTCGATCCGCACGGCCCGGCGCTGCTCGCTGGAGGAGAGGCGCTCCTGTATCTCACGAGCGTGCTCCTCGCTGACTGCCGTAAGCAATCGGTCGAAGAGGGTCGCCTGGGTGCACAGCAGCCGCCGTAGCGCCGCGTTCCCGAGGCGGCTGTGCTGCGCCGCCTCGACCAGGTAGTCGCTGAGCAGCGCGTGACCGGCAACGTACCTGCGTAACACCGTGGCCAGGCCGATGCCGTAGCGGGCGGCAAGGCGGGCCTGAGCGCGCAGTATCGGCGGCGGAGGCGTGTGCTCCTCCTCACCACGCACCACCGCCGTAAGGCCATACGCCACCGCAGCGGAAATCGCCGTTCGGATACCTTCCTCATACTCCGGGCTGGTAATGGTTTCGTTGGGCTCGGAGACCGCGTAGACGCGGGTCAGGACCGCCGTCTCGATCTCAGAACGGCGGTCCTCGAGTCGCGCGGCTACGTCAGCCCGCGCCCGCTCAGCGGCGTCCGCTCTTGCTGCCGTGCTTGCGCTTCGCTCCACAGTTGGCCTCCACCTTCGGCCTCAGCGTCGCCCTGCGACCGTTATGGGCTCCCAGCCTCACCTCCGCCCTGGAGGCCTTGCCCCCGCAGAGGTTGCGGGAGTTGACGATCAGGCCCTTCTGGCCGCCCTGCATCTGCACCACCACTTTGGTCAGAGGCGCGTCGGGGATCGAGGCGAAGGTGGCCCTGATCCCGCCTTTGACCGAGTCGACCCTGCCCGCCGCCTCGATCTCGATCGGGAGGGAAGCTGGACCGTTGAGGTCGAAGACGAGATCCGGCAGGAGGTTGTCGGAGCTGCGCAGGATCGCCGGTCCCGTCAATGGCTCGTCGAGCAACGGGGTGTGGGCGGTGACCTTGCCGTAGACCGCTCCCGGGGGACAGGCCTCGGCGGCGAACTGGACGCGGGTGCAGACCGTCCTGATGTGGGCTTGATCGAGGAAGGCGCTGCGCGGCAGTTTGACCACGGTGCGCGAGAGGTTGGCGTCTCCGGCTCTGGGCCTGACGGTCGCCTGGAAGGCGGGGTGATCGCCTCGCTTGGTGCCGCCGAGGAGCTTCAGGGCGATACGGGGCTTAAAGGGAAGATCTGCGCAGTCGGTTGCGCGGAAGGGGGAGGTGGGGTTCGCCAACGCCCCCTGAGAGGAGGCGACAGTTGCCACCACCTCCCTTGCGCTGCAGCCGGTCGGGTTGAGGGTGAAGTTCTCCCTGTCTGCCGCGACGTGCAGGGTGCGGTAGCCGATCGGGATGCCTTCTATGCGTTGGGGCAACGGGTCGCTCTTGATCGTCGCCTGGACCGTGACCGGATCGACATAGACGGCCGATCTGACCACTTCGTCGCCGAAGTCGAAGGGACCAGCCTGGCGGGGGACGACGGCGACGATCGAGAGTGGGCCGCCTTTGTACGGTCCTCCCAGGTAGACGGCGGTCGGTCGCTTGCCCGCCTGGGGGACCCAGAGGGGGTTGGGGCCGGCTCCCACCGCGGCGATCACGTGGCCGATCCGCGAGGCGGGCGAGCAGGTCCCCGTTGCCGCCTGGGTCCCCTCGCAGCGTGGCAGGCCCTTGAAGGTGGCAGCCAGTCCCTTGGGCAGGGTGATGTCGAGCGAGGCGGGGTTCTGTTCGCCGTCCTGCCTTCTCAGCGTGAAGAGGAAGGGCGAGTGCTCCCCCGCGGAGGGGTCAGTGGTCCCCGCCGCCAGCTTCGGATCGAAGCCGCCGGTATCGCAGCCTTCAGAGATCGTCATCGGGGTCGAGCCGGTGACCGGCGGTCCGCCCGACCAGGGGGTGAACTCGTAGGTAGTGCGGTAGGTGCCGCATCCATCCGGGGCGATCAGCGGCGCGCGCAGACCCGACTTGAAGCGCAGCCGCGCTTCTCTGAGCGGCGCCTGGGGGACGTCGGTGGTGATCGAGGTGATCTGGCCGGTCTGCTTGTCGACTTCCAGCTCGCCGGGGAGCTTCACGTGCAGGCCGAGGTCGTCGGCGGTGATCCAGATGCGGAAGGGCCTGCCCGGCTCCGGCTCCCTCAGGTAGACGGCGCCTTTCAGGTTGCGTTCCAGGACCGGGACGTCGAATTCGGTGTCGGCGAGCTTGGCGCCGTCGGGGCACCTCGATGCGTTCCCGGTCTCCAGGCCGACCTGGGCGGCGGAGCAGGTCTCCAGGCCGTCGCCGGCGGCCGGGTTGAAGGCGAGGCCCTCGGGGAGTTGCACGGTGATGTCCTTGATCTGGCTCGGTTCGAGCACCTCGACCCCGTCGGAGGCGGGCAGGCGGATCGTCACGTCGGCTCCGGTCGCAGATGCGGCTTCATGGCTCGTCGGCTCGACCGTCAGGCCCGGTCCGAAGGGCAGTTTGTTGCAGCCGCTGATCTGCGGGAAGGAGGCCGATTTGGTGTCGAAGCGCTCCGGTTCTGCCCAGCTCGAGGCGCCAACCCGCATCGCCAGCGGCACCCCGCAGCGGGTCGGGTTGGTGAGGAAGGGGAGGGGGCGCGAACCGGGGGGGCGTTCCGGGGAGACCTGGCAGCCGTTGAAGGCTTCCTGGATCGTGCAGCGTTCGGTGTCGTGGCTGGGGTCGGCGGGCACGCCCCAGGTGGTGACTTCGGATTTGACCAGCTTGACGAGCGTCGGCGCGTTGTTCACTTCCGCGGTGAGGCCGTAGTCGCCCTCGGAGCGAACCCGCAGGTCGACGTAGGTGGGGACGATGCCGGCGATGAAGCCCAGCCGGGCGACGATCTCCCCGCCGGGGGGCTGCATCATGAAGACCGGCTCCAGGAAGGTGTCGAAGAGTTCATAGCCGTAGACCTCGGTGAGCCCGACCTGGGAGCCGTTGGGGCAGCCGCCGCTTTGGATGTAGTCGGTGAGTTCGGCCGCCGTGCACTGCTGGGAAACCCCGAGCACGTTGGGGTCGCCGATCAGGCCCGGCGGCAGTTCGATCCGCACGTCGCGAGTCGGCGCGTAAGCGTCCTTGAGGCCGAAGACGTTGGGATCGCTCTCGGGGTCCTGCTTGATCTCGAAGCTGAAGGTGAGGTCGGGATGGGCGCCAGCCTGGGTGGTGGAGAGCGATCCGTCCAGGGAGGCGACGCCGAAGCACTGCGCGCGCGGGGTCAGTTCGCAGTCGCCTTCGGCCGCGGCGGCGGCCGCGGGTGAGCCCAGAGCGAGCGCCAGCAAGGCTGCTGCGAAGATCGCGAGGCGGCGGCTCATCGGGCGGCCCTCCGCTTGCTCTCGGCTCTCGGCCGCCGCTTGGCCTGGCGTTTGACGCAGCGCACCTTGCCGCGGCGGGCTACCCGCCGCTTGCCCTTGGGACAGGGCGGGCGGGGGCGGGTCTCCCTGACGTCGCCCTCGCCCGAGCCGGCGGCGCTTGCCGGGCTGGGGAGCCCCGGCGCGACCGTCCCCCGCCCCTGGCAGGCGTCCCCCTGACAGCCCTGTGGCGGCGGCGGGTCGGGGATTCCTCCCTCGACCCGAGCGTCGTAGATCGAGTGGCTGCCGGGGGCGTCTTGGGCGACCAGCTTCTCGGGCGTCTCGAGGAAGACGTCGTGCCCGTCGGCGCTCATCCCGTAGAGGAAGCTGGGTTTGTCGCCCTGGCCCGAGGAGATCAGGGCCAGGCAACCGCCGGGGCGCTCGCAGCCCCGGTATCCCTGCGCCTTCCACTCATAGACGTCCTGGACGTCGTTGGCGTCCTCGGGCAGCAGCCGGTCGGCGCTCTGGAAGAAGATCGCCTGGCCGTCGTCGGTGAGGTTGGGGACGAGCGTGGTCGATTCCGCCACTCCCCCATCCCCCGAGTTGACCAGCAGCTCGTCCTCGCCACTGGAGGTAGCGCCGCTCGGGTCGCAGGAGACGCAGATCAGCTGCTCGCCCGGCGGAGCGCCAGGCTCGTAGCGGTAGACCTCCGAGTGGCCTTCGTTCTCGTATGGGGTCAGCTGCGCGTGGGACTGGAAGGCGAAGACCTCGCCGTCGGGGGTTGAGCGGGTCGGCGACTTGTTGCGGCCGATTCTGATCCCCGCCGTGACCGCTGGCGCCCAGCGCGCCAGGTTGACCGACACCTCGCCGGAGAAGCCGATCAGGTCCTGAGGGTGCAGGGCGCCGACGAGGTCGGTGGTGCCGCCCTCCTCCCAGCTGCGGAGGGTCGGCTCGCCAGCTTCTTCGGCAACGTAGAGAGCGCGCGAGCCGTCCGGGGAGACGCTGGCGAAGATCGCGTCTTTGGCGATCTCGGTCGGCTCCTGGGCTTTGCCGGAACCGGCGCAGGAGCCGCCCGCGACGTCGCAGGCGAAGAGCGTTGCCGGGGGCGGGTTCAGGCCGCTGAAGGTGGCGTCGATGAAGAAGACCCGGCCGCCGTCCTCGGCGAGGCCGGCGAAGGAGCTGGGGGCATCAGAAACCTGCACCGTCTCCCCGCCGCGATGCAGGTAGAGGGCGCCGGCGACCGAGAAGACGACCGCCTCGCCGTCTTCGGTGGCGGCCAGGTAGGTGGAGTCTTCGCCCGCCCCGAAGGCGCCGCCGCCCGGTTTCAGCGAGATCACCTCGGCCTCGTCGCTGCCGACCCCGCGGTCGTAGACCGTCGTCGTGCTGGCCGGGGCCGCGGCTGGCTCGAGGTGGGCGCCTGAGAAGAAGACGACATGGCTGCCGCCGGGGGTGAGGAGACGGCTGTGGGCGCCGGGGTCGGTGCCGAGCCTGCCGCAGCCGATCAGCTCGAAATCGTCCTGGGAGGGCGTCGGGTTGCAGGGCGAGGCGGCGAGGCCGCCGGGAGCGCGCAGGTATTCGCCGTCGGGCAGGGTTTCCGCCAGCGCTTCCGTGGCGCCGCCGATCCCGTAGAGCCAGTGCAGCTGGTCGGCGGCGACGCCGTGCTGCTGGCCGGTCCCGTCGATGCCCACCTGGGCGTAGGAGGGGCCGAAGAGCGAGGTGCTCCAACCGCTGGCGGGATGGGGGCCTGGGCCGCGCAGGGCGCGGTATCCGTCGACGCCGCCGGACCCTTCGAAGCCCGGCAGGGTGCCGATGAAGTAGGCGACGCTCTCGCCGGCCAGCGGGCCGCGCGGGGCGACGAGCCAGTTGTTGAACCAGTCTCCCTCGGTGCCGCCGATCGTCGCCCCGGGGATCAGCCCCCGCGTATCGGCGGGCGTGACCATCTCATAGGCGCGGCAGTCCGGTAGCTTGGCCGAGAGGCCGGTGCGGAACTCGACGTTGGGGCAGTTCTGAGCCCCGGCGCGCTGCAGGGTCGCGAAGGCCTGCGCGGGGCCCTCCGCCGCCAGCGCTTCGTTCTCGGCGAGGAGTCGGAAGCGGTAGGCGGTCCCCTCGGCGAGGCCGGTGAGCGCCGCCTCGACCGCGACCGGGCCGTCGCCGGGCGGGAGCCCGGCGACCGGCGTGCTGAGCGTCCCCGTCCCGAAGCTTTCGCCAGCGGCCTGGAAGGCTTCCTCGGTGACGTACTCGAAGCGGTATTCCGTTGCCAGGCCGGAGGGATCGATCTCGGCCCGCAGGGTCGCTTCGTCATAGAGGATCGGCAGCGCCTCCTCACCGGCGATCAGGGGCGGGCCGAAGAGGCCGGCCTCGCCCGCGTCGGCGCCGAACTCGTTGGCGGCGAGCAGGCGGAAGCGGTAGCGCTCCGCGGGGTCGAGGCCGGTGAGGTCGGCGTGGACTGGGACGGGCTCGTCTCCTTCGCCGATCTCGGCTGGGGTCTCGGCGCAGGGGACAGAGGTGGCGCCGGCGAAGCCTTTGCCGTTGGCCTCGTACTGGGCGTCGCTCAGATACTCGAAGTGGCACTCGGCGAGCGCGAACCCGCGCGGGTCGACGCTGCCGTTCAGGGTCGCGTCACCGCCCCCGAGGCCGCTGGCGGTGCCGGTGGCAACGCTCGGCGGCTCGCCGTAGGAGAGCGGTGCGAAGGCGACCAGGTCGAAGGGCTCGGAGGGATCGTCGTAGGCGATGTAGGCGCGGCCGTCGCCGGGACCGCCCGAGTTGTCGATCGCGATCCGGCCGCGGCCCGGGGCGTCCGTGGTGAATTTGCCGAACTCGGCGACGAACGCGCCCGAGGCCTCGTACTCCTCGGCGACGCCCCGCACCTGGTGGAAGACGAGGACGTGGCCGTTGGACTGGTCGACGGCGATCTTCGGGGCCGGCGAGAGCGGCGCCCCCTTGGGGCTGCCGGCGCCGGTGATCCGGGCCGCGACTTTCTCGTCTTCGACGTCGTCGGGGTCCATCGGATCTATGAGGCTGATCGTGCCGCTCTGAGCGATGTAGACGTTCCCGTTGGCTCCATACGGACTTATGTCTTGGATCGCCGCACTGCCCAGCAGTCCGCAACCGAAGCAGGGGTCCAAGACCAGCGAGCCTTCGGCCACCGAGCTGAGCTCAATCATCCGTGAGGTGAACCGGCCACCGACGAACACGTGCTCGTTGACCGGGTTGAGCCCGATCGCGTTCGGCTCTTCGGGAGGGGTGAAGCTGTTCCCGTTCGCGATCGTCGTCGGGCCCGCGTACTGGGTGCCGGTCTGCGGAGGACACGCTGAGGGGGTGTAGTAATTCACCCGGTCTTCGGCAAGGTCCAGCGAGGGCGATGGCTCCAGCACGTAGAGCCTGCAGGCCGAGTCGACGGCGAGGTCGTCGGCGGGCTGCGTCGTCGGGATGCCTTTGCCGGTCGGCCCAACGGCGATCTCTTTGCCGTCCGGGCCGAAGACGCGCACCAGCGAGCCGGTGCCGACGTAGACGTTGCCCTGGGAGTCGACGGCCACCGACCTCGCCGTCGAGAGCACCTTGGAGAGCGGCTCGCCGAGCGGCCTGCGGCCGGGCGGCACCAGCGGTCCGAAGGCGAGCAATTTGGCGCCCGCTCCGGGCCCGGAGGTGACGTAGACCGTGCCGTCGCCGGCACCGCCGGAGCGGTCGACGGCAATGGCGGTCGGCTTCGCGTTTTCCAGCGTCGGGTCGGTGAACTGGTCGAGGAACTCGCCCGTGGCCTCGAACTCCGAGATCGCGTTTGCGCCCGGGTCATAGACGAAGAGGTGCCCGGCGGTGCAGGCCTGCTCGGTCGCAGCGCATTTTTTAGTCGTCAGCGGGTTGCCGTTACCTGGGTCTGCCGCGAGGTAAGCGTCGGCGCCTTCGAAGTCGAAACTCGGCCCCCCCTCCGGGCCTTCGATCTCCCGGCTCAGCGTCATGGTGCTGACGTTCGGACCGCGGAAGACGCTGACCCGATCGGTGGCGGAGTCGGCGGCGAAGACGTAGTGATCGACACCTTCGAAGATCGTCGGATGGGTGTATACGCCCACGCCCGTGGCATCGGTGAGGTCGCCCTCGCCGACGTGGCCGTTAAAGCCCTTGGTGGTCTCGGTGACGGTGATATTTGCTCCCGAGCCGACGAGCCCCGAGGGGTCGGCGCCAAGCATTTCGACGTCGGAATGGGCAAGGGCGCCCGTGAAGGTGACGAGGTGGACACTGCCGGGCTTTTGGACCTCGACGTTGCCGGCGCCTACTGCAACCAGTGCTTCGAGCGCTGCTTCGACTTCGGCCGCACCGGCGTCAAATTGGATCGGGGCGGTTTCTTCGCCTTTGAATTTGAGCTTGAAGGTGCCCCCCGTGGCGATCGCGACCGTCACGTGCTGCACCTCGTTTATCTCTTCAAGGCTGCCATCGGCTTTGTAGACGGCGACATAGCCACCCTTCGCGACATAGAGGCGATCATCCCTTGGGTCCACCGCGATTCCCCCAGCGTCCCCGCCGGGATCGATCACCGTACGAGAACCGTAGATAGGGCTTCCGGAAAGGGGGTAGGCGTCGGGCGCGTATTTGACGACTTCGCCCGTAGCCTTCTCCGAAACGTAGAGGTTGCCATTTCCGTCAACGGCAAGACCACACGGTTCGTTGGCATTGGCGATCGATGCGAGGTGCGTTCCGGATGGGTCGAACACCTCGACTTTCGAGGAACCCGCGCTGGATATGTATATGTCGCCCTCTGAGTCAACCGCCGTACCACAGGCGTGGTTGAGGGGGAAGCCGGCGATCGGGTCGCCTTTCAGCAGGTGCGTCGGGGCGGCAGATGCCGTCTGGGTCGATGCGCACAGGCAGAGGCCGACGAGCAACGCGGCCAACACAGCCGCGTGGCGAGGCCGGGGCAGAGCCCGGGCAACCTCAGTTGCCCGGGCTCTGCGATTTCTGAGCGCGTAGGTCATCTGCATCCCGGCCACAGCGCTTGCTAAGGAGCCGTTACCGCGAACGTTCCCCTGAACACGGAACCCGGCGTTCCGGATTCTCCCGCGAGGATTGCGCCCGTCCTAGAGGCACCTTGGGTGGTCGCGGTTACGCCCGATTTGAATACAACTGGTACTTCCGGTTCAACGGGCCCGTCCGCAACGAAGATGCAGAGGAACCCAGCATCCGCCTCGGGGTTTGCGGCGCTCGAAGCTTCGCCGGCACCGTCGTCGCATGAGGCGGACGGGGTACCGCCTTTGGGGACCGCTTTGACGTTGGCGATGGCAATGTCAGCCGCCAACGGAAGCGCAAATGAGATCGACGTAAGGAACGCTTCGTTGGCGTCGAACAGGCCGCCCCAGGAGCCGGTCTCCGTTTTGCCGGAGGGCAAGACACCACCGGCAGTCCAAGGCGAGCCTTCGGGGCCGGTCGGTCCCGTCGCACCCGTTGCCCCGGTCGCACCCGCTGCCCCGGTCGCACCAGTCGGCCCGGTCGCGCCGGTCGCACCCTGCAGCCCGGTTTTGCCGGTAGCGCCCGCAGCGCCGGTGTCGCCCTTGGCCCCTGCGGGACCTGCTGGGCCCTGCGGTCCGGCTGGTCCTGCGAGGCCGGCCGGGCCTTTGGGGCCCCTTGGGCCGCGCGGGCCTTTTTTGGCTTTGGCCGAGGCTGACGCCTCGCCGTCGCCCGAGCCCGAGTTGTTTGCGGCGTAGGCGCCGCCGAGCATGGCGAAGACGAGCGCGATCACCGAGATCACGCCCGGGATGCCGAAGCGGTTGCGGAATGACGAGAACATGCGTATCTCTCTCCTTGTCCCGTGAGCCCCTCTGCCTGCCGCCTCCCTGAGCGGCCCTCTCGAAGCTCGGTATGTAGTCCCTGTGCGTGATCTGAGGAACACGGACATCCGTGTTTTCAATCACGCCGCAATTAAGACACACGCGTGTCTGGATGTCAAGCGAGAATCAGGTGTAGACGTCGGCCGGATCGATCGCGATCAGGTCCGGCCTTGTCGTCAGCGAGGGGTCGACACCGGCCACCGAGGCGAGCACGATGGCTGCATCGGGCGCGTCGAGCAGGTCCCTGATCCGCAGCAGGCGGTCGAGGTCGGAAGCCCCGAGCGTCCGCAGCTTGGCCTCGCCGAGGGCGGCAATCCGCCCGCCTCGCATGGCGACCAGGTCGACCTCGTGACTGCGGCGGAGGACGCGGTCGGGGACGGTCGTCGCCCCGACGGCGTCGAACGGGCCGGCACGCTCCTCCCCTACGCGGGCCAGGTGCGCGCGGCTCACGGACTCCCAGCGCGACCCGAGCACCTGGGAGGGCCAGGTCGTCTCGCGCAACCGGGCCCACACCTCCGCGCCGCCGCCGGCCTGAAGCCGCGCGCGGTTGGGAGCGACGATCGCCAGCCACAGCCGCAGGTGCGGGTCGGCGAGCTCGTAGCGATCGCGACGGGCGCGCAGCG